>JBMNRY010000008.1:0-32878 GCA_050944915.1 Limnochordia bacterium | reverse complement strand
ATAGCGTCGTCATTACCGGGGATGATGTAATCAACTTCATCGGGATCACAGTTGGTATCGACGATGGCGATGATGGGGATCCCTAGTTTCCTAGCTTCGGCGACGGCGATCCGTTCTTTGCGGGGATCGATGACGAATACTGCCGAAGGTAAGCGGTCCATATCCTTGATTCCACCGAGGAAACGTTCCAGTTTTTCCTTTTCCTTACAGAGAAGGATGACTTCTTTTTTCGGAAGGGCCTCCATGGATCCATCTTCTTCCATGGTTTCGAGGCGCTTCAGATATTGGATTCGCTCCCTGATGGTGCGGTAGTTGGTCAATGTTCCGCCTAACCAGCGCTGATTGACATAACTCATGCCGCACCGGATTGCTTCCTCCTGGACCGTTTCTTGAGCCTGTTTCTTCGTGCCGACGAAGAGGATCGTACCGCCTTCCCGTACTGTCTCCCGGACGAAATCATAGGCTTCTTCAACCATGCGGACGGTTTTCTGTAAGTCGATGATGTAGATCCCGTTCCGCTCGGTGAAGATATAGGGTTTCATTTTCGGGTTCCAACGTCTTGTTTGATGTCCAAAGTGAACGCCGGCCTCTAACAACTGTTTCATTGAAATGATGGCCATTCGTCCACCTCCTCTCTTTGGTTTTTAATTCCTCCGTCCCATCATCTACCGGCAAGACCTAAATAAGGCACCCTTACCGATATCAGTGAACGTGTGTGATTTACACCAAGATGTAGTATACCACAAAGACCTGTCCTTATCAATCAAAATTAAGGTTTTCGGGGACCTTGATCGAGGGTTGACGCCCCTTCTTCCACCAGTTCCTGGAGATTTAAGATCAACTCCACTTCTCCCTTGCCGATGCCCAACTGCCGGGCGATTCCCTGGCAGTCTAGGCCTTGGCCGGCCAGACGTCGGATCTGACGAACTTTATCCATCGATTCTCTCCTGGTGGGGGTAGGTCGGGCACTCTTTTTGCCCAGCTGTTCTTCAATGGCGCGAGCTTTTGCTTCCAAACGGCCTTCCAATTCCCGATACTTCTGATCCAATTCCTCCAGCATCGCATGCATGGTCAGCTCCACGTTGCTGTAGCTTTGTTTTCGGGGTTCCTTGATGACATACCATAATAAAAAAATGATGACCGAGACTAAAACTCCGATAATAATCCCTGTATACATGGATCACCAGCCCCTAGATGCGAATATCAACATGGCGGCCCTTTCCTGGTTCTTTTTCCTCTTCGGCTTGTTGCTGGCCCTTTTGCCTTCGGCGCCGTGGCGTCTCTTCTTTGTTGCCCCGACCTTGCCTCTGCTCGATTTTCATTCCCTCGGCTGGAGGTAGATCGTTAACTTGCTGCTGTTGTTGGATGGTCTCTTGCTGGAATTGGGCTTGGATCTGCTCTTGGCTTTGTTGGTTGTGCTGATTGTTCAATCTTTGGAGCCGCCCCGCTTCCTCGGCACGACCGATCAGGACCTGAAGGACTCTGATGGTCATGGTAGACCCTCCCTATAAGGCGATTTCTCGGTGGCGTTTCAATCGGTTCCGTAAGCGGAAGATAGCCTGGCTGTGTACTTGGCACACCCGTGATTCGGAGACACCCAACACCGCGCCGATTTCCTTTAATGTTAAGCCTTCATAGTAATACAGGGAAATGACCAGCCTTTCCCTTTCGCTCAGGGCATCGATGGCTTGTCCCAGGAGTTCCTTGGCTTCCCAACGGGCCACCGCCGTCATCGGGTCAGCACTACTTTCATCTTCAATGGTATCCATTAAGCGAAGGGATTCGTCTTCATGACCATTAAAGACCAGCAGATTGTCCAAGGAGGCCAGGGTGGTGGCGCTTACTTCTTGGAGGAGTTGATGAAACTGATCTACACTCAATTGGAGGTAGTCGGCCAGTTCTTGATCATTCGGTGAACGTCCTAAACTTTGTTCTAAAGCCAAATAGGCCTGTTCCAATTTCTTCGCTTTCGTTCTCACCGAGCGAGGGATCCAATCGAAGTTCCGCATCCCGTCGATGATAGCTCCCCTGATTCTGGCGATGGCATAGGTCTCGAATTTAACGCCCCGTTTCGGTTCATAGCGATCAATGGCATCTAACAGACCGAATACTCCATAGCTCATTAAATCATCAATTTCGATGGAAGGAGGGAGGTTAATGGCAATGCGGCCGGCCACATATTTCACCAAGGGAGCGTAATGATTAATCAGCTCCTCCCTGGCTTGGGGATCGGCACCATCTTTGAATTGTTTCCAAAGCTTTGTTTGTTCCTCTTGCCTCACCTCGGGACCCTCCCGTTACAGTAATCCTTTTTGCCTCAATTCTCGCTGCAAATTAAAGACGTATTTGATGAGTAGATCCCTTTCTTTATCCGTTAGTTCTACGAATTCCAGTGCAAAGACACCCCGTTCCCGTTGGGAGTCGATGCGGCGCACAACCTGAGCTTGGAGACGAACTAAGGGACCGGGGCAAAACTCCACCTCTATAATCTCCTCGGGTTCCAGGGGCTCCGGTAAATTGATCCGCATCCCCCCCCCGCTTAGATCCTGGATTTGACCTTTGAAGACTTCCTCTCCCCGATAGACCTTGACGGGTAGATGACAGGGAACCCGAACGTGGCGGCGGTCCTGTTTACGGATCCAGACCTGAGGGTGACGGACGATCAACATGGGTATAGGCCCATCTTCAATAGAATCCTTAACCGTCGTTTCCCCGATCCACCGACATCCTCGTCCCGGTTCGTCGGACAGATAGGACAATCGGATCTCGGTGCCGACGGGGAACCGGATGGGGATTCGTCTATGGGTCGGTAGGGCGAGATATAACTCTGTTTCCGAGATGCCTTCAATCCGGGATTTGTACCTGCTCCGTTGCTCGCCGACAAATTCAATGGAAATGGCTTGGCCTACGACTAAGGATGTTTCCTGAGCCATGATCAACCTCCTAAGACTTGGCGAAGAGCTTAAACATTCGCTGGAACAGATTACCGACACCGGTACGGGGTGCTCCCTGTTCATCGGCTAAAGCTAAGGCTAAATTGTTGATGGCCCGGGCCGCTTGACTGCGGGGGGCAACCTCTAGCAGTGGTTTTTGTTGTTGAATAGCCCGTATCACCGCTTCATCGTGGGGCACACAGCCTAGATAGTCTATATCACGTTTGAGGAAGCGGCTGACTACAAAACGGAGTTTGTCTGCTACCTCCCTGCCTTCCCGGGCATTTCTCACCATATTGACGATCAGGGAGATCTTCGGTGTCACATTTTTGTTGGCCAGGACCTTAATCAGTCCATAGGCATCGGTAATGGAAGTTGGTTCATTGGTGATCACGACCATGATTTCATCGCTGGCCAACAGGAAACTAAGGACATTATGGTTAATCCCCGCGCCAGTGTCGATGAGGAGGACATCTAATTGCCGATCTAGTTCCTCTAGGGCTTTGGTAAAGCGCTGCAGCCGCCAAGGGGTGAGATTGGCTAAATCGTCGACACCGGAAGTGCCGGCGATCACTTTAATATCATCGGGGCCTTGGAGGATCACATCGGATATCCGTCTGTAACCATAAATCACATGACTGAGATTATACTGGGGGACCATCCCCAAGAGGATATCGATATTGGCTAAACCTAGATCGGCATCGAGGATCCCCGCCCGCAGACCAAGCCGCGACAAGGCAATGGTAGTGTTCAGGGCCAAATTAGATTTGCCCACACCCCCCTTGCCGCTGGTCACGGAAATAACCCGGGTTGGAGCGACCGGTTGGCCAAGTCCGTTATTTTTCATTTGTCTTAAGGTCTCTGCTTGGTCCCGCATTACAATTCCCCCAGGATCATACTGGCAATTTTATCGGGCTGGGCAACTTCAATATCCTCGGGGACATTTTGTCCCGTCGTCAGATAGGCTAGTGGTTTATCTAAATAGCGTTGAGCATTATAAATCATGCCGTAGGTCGATGTTTCATCGATCTTCGTTATGATCAGCCGTTGGATAGGTAGTATACTAAATTTATCGATAATCGCTTCGGTGTCCTTTAACTTGGTGGTGGCGCTGAGGACCAGATGTATCTCATCGGGCTCGATAGTCTCCAGCAAAACCTTCGTTTCCTCCAAGTGATGTTGATTAAACTGGCTGCGGCCGGCGGTATCGATGAGGATCAAATCCCGGTCAGCCAATTTGGCTACTGCCCGGCCTAGTTCTTCCTCGTTGAAGACGACTTCCACGGGGACATGCATCAACTCTCCATAGGTTTTCAGTTGGTCTACCGCGGCGATCCGGTAGGTGTCGATGGTAATCAGGCCGATGCGTTTTTTGGCCAACAGCCCAAAATTGGCGGCCAGTTTGGCGATGGTCGTCGTTTTGCCTACCCCTGTGGGACCGACTAAAGCAACGATCAGCCGTTGGTCCAACTCCCAGGGTGGTACACTCTTGATTTGCTCCCTGATGATCCGACGGAAGGATTCCTTAATTTCCTCGGGTTCCGTTGGTCGTGGTAGTTCTTGAGCTAACTTATCGATCAAGTCCCGGGCGTTTTCTGGAGAGACGTCTTGAGTGATCAGTTGGGTGTAAAGATCGGCCCAGGGATAGCCAACCTCCGCCCGGGGTTTGATCAGCTGCTTGACTTCTTCCAGCTGTTCTTTGACTTCCTGTAGGGCACGATTCTGTTCCCTGCGGGCCGGTTTCGAGGGGACATCGATGGCGGCGATGACCTCCACCTTTTGCCGTCCAATGAGGCCAAAGGGACCTTGCCGGAATCGTTTTGTATGTAAGATTACGGCATCGGGTCCGAAGGTAGCCCGCAATTGGGCGATGGCTTCCTGCATGGAATTACCGACAAAGCGTTTAACCTTCATGGGCGATGCTCACCATCCCTACAGACCGTACTTCAAATTCCGGTGCGACTTCGTTATAAGACAGGATCGTTAAGCGAGGCAGTACCCGCTGACTAATCTTCCGCAATGGTCTCCGCAACCGACCGGAACATAACAGGACTGCCTGCTCTCCGTGGGCTGCTGCAGCCTCAATTTTCTGAGCGATCTCTTGCAGAAGCCCTTGGGCAAGGGCCGGCTCTAAAGCAAGATATTTGCCTTCCTCATCGATAGTATTGATCAAGGCTTCCTCCAACTGGGGCTCCAGGGTGACCACCGGCAAAACACCATCGATGGAAAACTGTTGGGAGATCTGCCGGGCCAGGTTCTGTCGGACTAACTCCGCCAAAATCTCTGGGTCCCTGGTGGCGGCCCCATGATCGGCTAAAGTCTCCATGATGGTGACCAGGTTGCGGATGGAAATCCCTTCCTGAAGCAATAGTTGCAGGACCTTTTGAATCTCTCCAATGCTGAGAAGATCCGGTGTTAATTCCTCTACCACCGCCGGGTAATGTTCCCTTAGACCATCTAAAAGGGTCTTGACCTCCTGACGACCTAATAGTTCCTCGGCATGGCTTCTGATGATCTCCGTTAAGTGGGTAGCTAGTACCGACGGCGGATCGACAACGGTGTAACCAGCCATTTCCGCGGCTTCCCGGTTTTCTTCGCTGACCCAGATGGCAGGCAAGCCAAAGGCGGGCTCCCTGGTCGGTATCCCCGGGATTTCCTCCCTGATGGGGCCTGTCTCCATGGCTAGGAAGGAATTGACCACCAATTCTCCCCGACCGACTTCGACGCCCTTGATTTTGATCACATACATGTTCGGTACCAACTGCATATTATCCCGAATTCTGATGGCCGGCACAATTAATCCCAATTCTAGAGCACATTGGCGTCTGATCATGGTCACCCGGTCCAGGAGATCGCCCCCTTGCTGAGCATCGACCAAGGGGATGAGACCGTAACCGATTTCCAGCTCCATCATATCTACCTGTAACAAGGGCAGGACGCTGGCTGGCTTTTTGCTTTCCTCCAGCTGGGCTTCTTTTTTGGCCTCGGCCTTGGTTACAGCTTCTTTGAGCTGGCTTTGGCGGATCCCATAGGCCAAAAGACCCAAAGATCCCGCCAGAACGATAAAGGGGCCGGCGGGCAAACCGGGGACGAGGGCGAAAAAGAATAGGATTCCTGCGGTACCGGCTAACACTTGGGGCCGTGCCAGTAACTGGCCGGCCAAATCTTGACCTAAGCTACCTTCCGATGCCGCTCGGCTGATGATAATACCGGTGGCCGTCGAGACCAGTAGGGCGGGGATCTGGGATACCAGTCCATCGCCGATGGTCAATAGGGCGTATCTCTGCAGGGCAGCCATAAAGGGCATACCCCGCTGCATGACCCCAATGATTAAGCCACCGATGATGTCGATGATGATGATCATAATCCCGGCGATAGCATCGCCTTTGACAAATTTACTAGCCCCATCCATGGCCCCATAGAAGTCGGCTTCTCGCTGGATATTGGCACGGCGCCTACGGGCCTCATCATCAGTGATTAGGCCCGCGTTCAAGTCGGCATCGATGCTCATTTGTTTTCCGGGCATGGCATCGAGGGTGAAGCGGGCTGCCACTTCCGCTACCCGTTCGGCACCCCTGGTGATGACGATAAATTGGACGATGACTAAGATCAAAAAGATGACAAAACCGACTACATAGTTGCCTCCGACGACGAAGTTGCCAAAGGCATCAATGAGTTTGCCCGCCTCACCGTGGAGGAGGACTAATCGGGTCGAAGACACATTGAGGGCTAAACGAAAGAGGGTCGTGACCAATAACAAAGAAGGAAAAATCGATAACTGCAAAGGTTCGGTGACATTCATAGTCAATAAAAGGACTAAAAGGGAGATGCTGATATTGGTGGCCAAAAGCACATCCAACAGCACTGGCGGCAGCGGGATCACCATCATGACGATGACGAGGACAACGCCTAAGACAACTAGGATGTCGCTATGTTGGACTAGGTTTAAGACCCTGCGTTCCGTTTGGGTGGCCATCCCGACACCTCCTCCTTCTTGCTGGGAAGTTTCGCCACATCTAATCTGTTTCCTTCCCTAGTGCTTTTTCCGCAACCGGTAAACCAGAGCTAATACTTCGGCCACCGCTTGGTATAGTTCTCCGGGGATTTCTTGGCCGGGCTCGGCCATTTCATAAAGGGTACGGGCTAGGGGCCGATTCTCCATGATGTAAACCCCATGTTCCCGACCGATTTCCTTGATCCGTTCCGCCAAGGGACCCGCCCCTTTGGCGATGACCATGGGGGCAGACATCTTCTCCGGGTCATAGGAGAGGGCCACAGCTAAATGGACGGGGTTGGTGATGATCACATCGGCCTCGGGGATCCGATGCATCATCCGACTTTGGGCCATCTGTCGCTGGAGCTGGCGGATCCGAGATCTGATTTGGGGGTCCCCTTCCATTTCCTTGTATTCATCTTGAATCTCCTGCTTGCTCATTTTCAGGCTTTCTTCCAACTCCCAACGCTGGTAGGCGTAATCGAGGATGGCGATAACGAACAATAACAGTCCAACCCGCAGACCCAAATCATAAATCAGACCGAGGACCGTTATTGCTGCCTGGGTCGGTGACACATAAATCAGCTGGGGGAAGATGCCCCAGTTTTTTCGCAACTGGCTAAAGGCCAACAGGCCCACCAAACCGATTTTCAGAATGGCTTTGCCGAATTCCACGAAGGCCCGTTTGGAAAAGATCCTTTGCAGACCAGCCAGGGGATTTAATCGCTCTAGTTTAGGTGTCAGAGGCTCTCCGGTGAAGAGGAAACCTACTTGGACTACCTGGGCTAGGGTGCCGGCGATCATGATTAGAAGGAGTACGGGCAGGATAATTTGAAAAAAAAGGCTGATAACGATGGGGGCCAGCTGTAGAAGGCCTTCGATGGTCAATTCTTCTCGGCCCCGGAGCCAATCCTGGAAACAATGGTGCATCAGGGTTTGGATATCTACCACCGCCCGGGATCCAAAAAAACTAGCGCCCATCAAGGCCGCCAAGAGGACCAAGGCGCTATTGAGTTCTCGGGTACTGGCCGTTTGCCCCCGGCGTCGGGCTTCCTGTCTCCGGCGGGGTGTGGCCGGTTCCGTCTTTTCCCCAGCGAACAGCTGGAGATGGAAACGCCACTTTGCTTCCATCTAACTCGCTCCAAAGGCAGCGATAACCTGCCACAATCTGCCAATCATTTCGCCGCCTTCCCCGTAGATCCCTGCCATAAACCGGATATATACAGGGATGGCGAAGAGGAGGACGAAGAAGCCAACGGCGATTTTGATGGGAAAACCAATGATAAAAACATTGATCTGGGGTACACTGCGGGCGATAATCCCTAAGACGAAATCGGTGAGGAAGATGGCCCCGACGATGGGCAAGGCGATCTTGACCCCCACCAAAAACATCCAAGCGAAGGCTTCTAAGAAGGCCGGCAACAGGGGGCCTCCCCAGGCGACTGGGCCGACAGGGATGAATCGAAAACTGCGGATCAGTCCCGCCAAAAGCAGATGGTGGCCATCGACCCCCAGAAAAACCAAGATGGCCAATAGATGGTAGAACTGGGCCATCATGGGCACTTGGACCCCCATTTGGGGATCAAGGATATTGACCATTCCAAAGCCCATGGGCATATCCATTAGCTGCCCAGCCAAATAGACGGCTTGGACGCTTAGATTAAGGA
The DNA here is from genome assembly GCA_050944915.1 of Limnochordia bacterium. GTDB lineage: Bacteria > Bacillota > Limnochordia > JAAZLZ01 > JAAZLZ01 > JBMNRY01. The sequence continues at coordinate 24,284 of JBMNRY010000008.1, read as the reverse complement.
TATAACCCAACAGCAGGCCGATGGCCACTTGACTTATGGCTTGGAAAAAATAAGGCCAACTGGGAAAGGACCCTAAAAGCTGGACGGGGATTTGGGGATACATCGACCAAGCTACCAAGAAAGAAAAGCCGATCTTGGTCAGCCCTGGGATGGAACGGAGATTGAAGACGGGAGATGTGAACATCAGGCCGCTAACCCGCATGAAGACCAATAGAAATGGTGGAAGAAAGTCAAAATCCAACAACGGTGCCGACCCCTATCCGATGAAAGTGTGGAGATTGGTAAGCAAGCGACGGCCAAAATCAACGAGGATACGGATCATCCAAGGGCCGAAGAGAACCACAGAGCTTAAGACGGCCACGATCTTAGGGATGAAGGTTAGGGTTTGTTCCTGGATTTGGGTTGTGGCTTGAAAAATACTGATCAACAGGCCGACGGCTAAACTCAACCCCAACATGGGCGCTGAAACTAGCAAGACGGTGAGAACTGCCTGCCGACCTAATTCGATGATTGTCAATTCGGTCATGGGACCACCCCTATTGGAAACTGAGTAATAAGGACCGGGTAATGAGGTGCCAGCCATCGACCAGGACGAAGAGCAAAATCTTAAAGGGTAAGGAAATCATTACCGGCGGCAACATTAACATCCCCATGGACATCAGAGCACTGGCCACGATCATATCGATGACAATAAAGGGGATGAAAAGGATAAAAGCCATTTGGAAAGCCGTTTTTAATTCGCTAATGACGAAGGCCGGTATCAGCTGTACGGTGGGAATATCATCGACACTAGCCGGTCGTTCTCCCCTGACGCTGACAAAGAGTTCCAAATCCTTCTCCCTTGTGTAGGTAAGCATGAAGTTTCGCACTGCGCTATCTACCCGGGCCAGGGCTTCCGGTTGGGCCAATTGCCCTGCAAAATAGGGTTGTAGGGCTTGTTCGTTGATCACCTGCCAGGTGGGGGCCATGATAAAAAAGGTTAAGAAGAGAGCTAAACCGATAAGGACCTGGTTGGGCGGCGTTTGTTGGGTCGCCAAGGCGTTGCGGACAAAACCTAACACGATGACGATCCTGGTGAAGGAGGTCATCAACATGAGAATGGCCGGCGCTAAAGTTAAAATGGTCAGCAAAGCCAGGATCTGTAAGCTTTGGGCTACCTCCTCCGGCTCTGTGGCCATACCCACCCCGATTTCCACTCTCGGCAAGGGCACCGGTTGGGCGAAGCTAACCTGGCTGCACAAAAGGATGGCTAATAGGCTGATAACGATTATTTGACGGGTTTTCATTGGGCGTCGTCCTCCTGGCCGGTTTTCAACTGGGACCAAGTTGCTTCCATGATTTGCCGAAAACTACGCTGGGGCCGAACCGGCCATTGGGGAAAATCCTCCGCGGAGAATTCCTTCAAGAGGGTGATTTGGTGATCGGTGACACCCAAAAGGAGTATTTGTTCTCCGACCTTGGTGAGGACCAATTGACGTCGAGTACCTAAAGGAAACATTTCTAAGACTTGAAGTCGACCAGGACCTCGACCGGGACGAAGTTGACCGACATAGAGCCGCGTAGCCAAATAGATTAGCGGTATAAGCAAAATTAAGACCAGGAGGATTTTGAGCATTTCCCCCATCAGGTTCAGATCATCGGTCAAAGACTCCGCCTCCCAAAGGTGACTACATTTCTTCTAATCGGGTTTGGGGGTTAATGATATCGGACAGTTTCACTCCCAGGGTGTCATCGATAAGGATCACTTCACCCCGACCTAATTCCCGGTCGTTAATAAAGACACTCAATGGTTCTCCCGCCGTTTTATCGAGGACGAGGACCGAGTCCACATTGAACTCCAACAAATCGGCGACTCTAATTTGGGCCCGGCCCAGTTCCACTTCCAGTTCCAAGTCCACATCCATCAACAGTTCTAAATCGGCATTCTCTTCCGCTCCGGCAGCCGGGCGCAGGGAGGGAAATTCAGCCCGATAAACAGGACCTGAACCTTCGCCGCCCCATCCCCGTTCTTGATTCAAAACGTAGAGGAGATCCGAAGCTACGTCGACAGGCAGTATCAAAAGGCCCTCTAGGCGCAGTTCAGTACCCACCGCGAAGATGACTTCGAAGGCGGTGACAGCCTCCGTCTCTCCTAGAGGTAGTTGATCGACCAGCCCTGCCTTAGAACCTCGATAAACGGTCCCGTAACTGGCCCGGAAGGATCCTTGGAGGATAGAATAAAGGCTTTGGGAAAATCCTTGGGCGATGGCTTCCATCAAATCCTCGCCCCTTCGCCCGAGGGTGCCAGCCGTCGCCTGGAGGCTCTGCTGGGAGAACAAAAAAAGGGCGACTCCGAAAAATTCCCCTTCATAGCGCGCCCGAGCCGCCAGATATTCTTCATCGGGCAGTTCGGCCAAAAAGGACTGCCACTGGCTTTTCCAACCCTTAGCCCCTTGGAGGGTAATATGGGGCGCCAATTGCTTTTGCAATTGAACAGCGGCCATTTGGGCGCAAGCCTGGACTAACTCAGTCAAAACATCTAAATCAAAGGCGATTTCTTCCCTTGGTTCTTGGGGAGTGCCCCGCAGCAGAGCATCGATTTCTTCCTGGGATAAAAGATTCTTGTCCATGGTTTTGCTCCTTTAGAAAAGGATATGGCTGATTTCCACGGCCATTTTACCCTGGGATACTCCTGGGTGACCTCGAAATCGGATTTTAGGTCCTAAATAAACGGACAGGGGTTCCCCGATGGGACTATCGAGCACCAAGACATCCCCGATGTCTAAATCCATCAGCTCCTGTCCTTGCAATATGGCTGTGCCCAAAAGGGCTGTTAAGACCACTTGCTGTTCCTCCAGGGCCATGGTGTGAAGAGTTCTTTCTGAGAGGATCAGACTGGCCTGGCCCCATTCCACACCGGCGACGGTGACCACAAAACTATAGATAAGGGCATCTTCCGGCATTGGTAGGTCCTCTATCGAGGTGCAGAGAGCCTGCCCTTCCCCTGGGATAGCCCAGGAGGGCAGAAACTTCTGGGCGGCCCTTTGCAACAGCCCTTCTTCGATTTCCGTCAAGTAGGTTTTCTTTCCTACACCATGGAGGAGCCTATCTAAAATCCTGTGGACTAGCCGGTTCTCCATGGCAATAATGATTCCTTCCCCGCGGAAGGTAAAGGAGAAGGACACTCCCCTGCCCCCCAGGGGACGCCTCCCTGAAAAATTTAAGGTCACCGGCTGTCCAAACAGCTTAGCTAATCTTTGTTCTACTTGTTGGCTGTAGGGTTCGATTTCCACTTCATTGGACCACCAAATCGGTGAAATAGATGTCGATGACTTCCCCCTGGTTTAGGAGGGGATTCAGTTGGTCGATGATTTCCTTCTGAAGCCGTTCTGCCGCTTGGGGTTCATTGATCTCTTCAACGGTCTTTGATCGCAAAATTTTTATTATGCGATCCCGAACTTGGGGAGCCCGGGTTTCCAGCTCTTCGAGGACTTTTTGGTCCGAGGCTTCTAAGACCAGTCTTGCCCGCAGGTAGCGGGCTGCACCTATGTGCCCTGGCCCTTGGCGCAAATTAACGGTGAAGGTATCGGTTTCAAAGGTGGGTCCTAAGGGCCTCGATTCACTGATTGAAGCTGGTTCCTGATTATTGACGACAGCCTGTCCTCCGCTAAACAAAAGATAGGTTATGTAAGCTGTTCCCGTAGTGGCTAACAACAAAAAGGCAACCAAGATAATGATCGTTCGCAGATTACTGGCTGGCTGAGGCATCGGCAGTCTCCCTTTCCGGTAAGAAATCTAAACCTGGCTCGGCGGCCGTTAACCCTAAACGCAGCAAAACTATGTCAACCCGGCGGTTAGCCCGGCGTCCTTCCTCGCTATCGTTATCGGCGATAGGTCGATACTCTCCATAGCCGGCCACGGAAAACTGGGCCGGTGAGATGGATGTATTCTCCAACAAAAATCGGAGGACATTGGTGGCCCGAGCCGTCGATAGCTCCCAGTTAGAGGGAAACCTGGGGGTATTAATAGGCAGATTATCGGTATGTCCCTCGATTCTAATATGGTTGGGGATAGTGCTAAACCATTCTCCTAGACTAATTAGGATCCGTTCCCCCTCCGGCTTAATCTCTGCCCGCCCCAGATCGAACAAAACCCGGTCGGCAAACCTGATTACGATTCCCCGTTCTTCCATGCTAGTCGTCATGCTTTGGGCGATGTTGTCCCGGCCGGCCAAGGCTTCCAAATCACCTAAAATGGCTTGGAGTTGCCGGATTTCCTGGATAGTTGGCGGCACTATGGCTGGATGGGACTCACTATCTAAAGTGACATCTTGGAGGACCCGGCTTTGTTGAATAGACCGGCCGTGATCCAAAATGCCGATGGCCCCTTGAAAGGAACTCATGATGGCTTGGAATTTCTGGACATCGATGCTGGAGAAGGCGAAAAGGAGTACAAAAAAACAGAATAAGAGGGTGATCATATCGGCATAGGTAGTCAACCAATACTGGTCGCCACCCCCGCTATCTTCCGTGCGCCTTCTTCTACGCCGAGCCACCGGGCACCATCCTTTCTTCCGCTTCGCGCCTTGTTTCTAGGTTTTCCCTGTTCTCCGGTGGCAGGAAAGCCTTCAGTTTTTCTTCGACAATCCGGGGGTTTTCCCCTGCCTGAATGGAAAGAATTCCCTCGATCATGATCTCCCGTAGTTGAATCTCTTCCTCACTGCGGACCTTTAACTTCCCGGCAATGGGTAGGAAAACCAAGTTAGCTAAGACAACCCCATAAAGGGTGGTGATTACGGCCACAGCTAGAGCGGGACCGATGGTATTCGGATCATCCATCTCCCCGAGCATCTGGATGAGTCCGATGAGGGTCCCGGTCATCCCAAAGGCGGGAGCCACGCTTCCCATAGTTTGAAACACTTGCTGTCCCATTCCGTGTCGTTCTTCCAAAAAAGAGAGTTCAATCTCTAGGATCCCTTTGACTAGCTCCGGCTCCGTACCGTCGACCACCAGTTGGATGCCCTTTTTGAGAAATGGTTCATCTAGCCGGTCTGCTTCGTCTTCCATGGCCAAAAGCCCTTCTCGGCGAGCCTTTTCTGCAAAGGATACCAAAGTGGCGATCATCTCTTCCGGCGAAGTCTGTTTATGGAAGAAGGCCACCCGGGTGACTCTCAAAACGTTGATAATGGTTCTTAAGGGATAGTTGATCAAAGTAGCTGCGATGGTTCCCCCAAGGACGATCAATACCGATGGGAAATCCAAGAAGATGCTCAGGGGACTGTTAATCAAAATAGCCCACAGCAGAAGGGCAAGCCCGAGAATTATTCCACCTAATGTTGCAATATCAAGCATTATGGTTCTTCCCCTCTATCGGGTAGGATCTTTCTTTGGTATTCGATCACCCGTTCAATCACAGTATCGACAGATTCCTCGACAAAGAGATGCCGACCGGTCGTAAGCTTGATTAAAGTGTCGGGTACCGCCTCCACCATCTCGATCATGGAGGCATTGATCACCACTTGGCTACCATCTAATCGATGGACTTTGATCATCGGCATCGCCCCTTAGGGCCGGAGGCTAGCGCCTCCGGCCTACTCTATCCTAACGTTTCAGGTTCACCAATTCCTGGAGCATCTCATCGGAAGTAGTAATGATCCGGGAGTTGGCTTGGAAGCCCCGTTGGGAGATGATCATGTTGGTAAACTCCTGGGACAGATCGATATTCGACATTTCCACCGATCCCGGTGCGATGCTACCCCGGGAACCGGTACCAGGGGCACCGATTCTAGCCATCCCCGAGTTGCCCGTCTCTTCAAAGAGGCTGTTGCCAGCCCGTTGCAGACCACCAGGGTTAGCGAAAATAGCCAAAGCGACCATCCCGATAGGTTGGGTTAGGCCATTGGAGAACCTTCCGGTGATGACCCCCTGTTGGTCGATGCTGTAGCCCTCTAGGGTCCCTTCAGGGAAACCATTTTGACTGCTGACTTCCGCCGTCGTTGGACCAGCAAATTGGGTCAATCCTTCGAAGTTTAGCTCGATTTCCTGGGTTTCCCCATCGGCCAGCGTCAGGGTGATAGTGGTGGGGTCGGCAGCTATTAAATGTCCATTGCTATTAAAGGTGAGATTGCCCTCTTGAACACCGTCAATGGTCGTTCCACCAGCCTGCCACTTCCACTGATTGTTGCCCACCTTGGTGAAGGTCAACTCCACTCCATGGCGGTTCCCCAGGGAGTCGTAGACTTCCACCGGTGCTGTCCTGGTGGGGGCGGGGGTGAATTCCAGTTCTGAAACTGGAATATTATTAACTTCGAATTGGCCACTATTGAATTGAATTGGGACGTCAGCCCCGCTGTTCTCGGATATAATCCTTACGGAGGTTGGTGACCCTTCTATGTCAAAAATGAAATTTCCGTTGTTGTCAACGCTAATCTGGCCTTGATATGGGATGACGTTACCACCTTGGTCGACAAACTCACCACCAACTACCGTCGCCTCCCACTGCCACTCGTTAAAGTTCACCCCTTGGGTGAGGGTGAAGTGGAGACGGACAGTCTCACCACCAACGTCAATATCAATGGGGTTGGTGTCGAAACTCAACTGGCCGTTGGTAGCCGCCGAGAGGTTGCCGCCGTAGACTATTTCTCCCGTGGCGATGGGATCCAAGGTTTTGTTAGCGGGGATGGACAAAGTAGTTAGCTTGGACACGTCGTCATCGATTTGACCGTATGCATCGGCCATCCATCCTATCACCTTAAATCCGCCGGGGGAGACCAGATTACCGTGACTATCTAAGTCGAAGGCGCCGGCCCGGGTGTAGAAATTCCGTTGGCCGTCGGTGATGACAAAGAAACCATCGCCTTCAATGGCCAAGTCTTCTTCCCGGCCCGTCGATTGGATGTTACCCTGGGTATGGAAGGTATCGATGCTGCCTAGATTCATCCCCAACCCGACCTGCATGGGGTTGGTGCCTCCTATATTCCGTTCATGATCGGGACTACCGGCTCCCCTGATGGTTTGGCTGAGCATTTCCTGGAAAATCACTCGGCTTCCTTTGTAGCCGATGGTATTCACGTTCGCGATGTTATTGCCGATGACGTCCATTTGGGTTTGGTGATTTCGCAGGGCCGAGACTCCTGCGAACATAGAACGCATCATAAGCCATTTCCCTCCTTGTGAGGGCTGTTGGGGACTGCCGCTGTCGTTTAGCAGTCCAGGGCCTCCTTGGAAGGTCCAGCCCTTAGCCCTAGGTAATTACAGCACTATCGATATTAGTAAAAACGCTGACCTCTTGCTGGGGATTGACCATAGCGGTGATGACCGTCCTGTTCTTGATGCTGACCACAAAGGCCACATCATCTAGCAACACTAGAGACTCCCGGGCACCTTTGGCCGCTGCCTTATCCACAGCCCTTTCCAATTGTTCCCTTTGGGTGTCGGTTAGCTGAATCCCCCGGGATTGGAGCCTGGCTTGAGCGTGGGCGGAAAACTTAATTTCCCGCACCTTATCGGCCAAAATAGCTTGGAAATCCCCCTTCGGCGTCGGCGTCTTTTGGGGTTTTGGTTTACTTATCGGTTCGACGGGTAAATACACCCGACCGCCGATTTTATCGACCATCTCCTACCCTCCTAAGCATTCACACTGAGGACATCGCCGAGATGGTAAAGCTCATCGTTAACCATCAACAGCGGGATACCCTCCTCGGAGATTTTCACGCTGGTGACGGTACCAGTGATGGTCGTCTCCAACTCGGGGTCGAAAACCTCCACTTCCTTGCCCAACAAGGCAGCTCCTTGGCCTAAGAAGGATAACTGCATTTGATTGCTGAGAAAATAGGTCATACTGCTATTGAGATTCTGCATTTGTTCCATGGAAGAAAACTGGGCCAGTTGAGCGAGAAATTGGCGATCTTCCATAGGCGAAATGGGATCCTGGTAACGCATTTCGGTGAGCAACAGGCGGAGGAAAGCATCCCGGTCTAGGTTATCGCTTTTCATCATATCGGCGATGGAACTTTGACCATAACCATTGATTTGCACTTGCCTCACCTCCTAAGCTTGTAAATCCACTTGACCTAGACTCCAGTGGGCTGCTGGACCATAGCCCCCACCCTCATCCTGTCGCAAGGGTGCCCTTTGGGCCCTTGGTTGGTGATGGTAAAATCTAGGTTGTCCCTCTTGTTCTTGACCGCTGAAGGTCCCTTGACCGCCGATATCGACGGAAAAATCGGTGAGCTGTAACCCTTGTTCCGATAAAGCCTGTCTCAACTGGGGTACCGCCGATTCCATCACGGCTTTAACGCTTTGATTCTCCACTAAGAATTGGGTAGAGATTTGCCCATCTTTGGCCACTACCTTCAGGCGGATATCCCCCAACTCCCTGGGATGGAGAACCAAACGGATCTCTTGGGATCCTTCTTCGATCCGCAAACCAACTTGTCGGACTACTTCCGTTTCCAACTGTTCCTTTACTTCCGGCGGTAGGGAGACCTTCTCTAGTAGCTCCCCTTCCTCCGCCAGCCCATCTTCGTTGAAGAAGACGGGTACCTGTTGGATAAGGATTTCCTCCCGGGGGACCGGATTATCGACCGCCTGTTTTCTCTCTCCTTCCGGCGGCGTTAGAGGACCCGGCGGTGGAGTTTCTAGCTGCTTCGACTCGATGATCTTGATGTCCTTCGGTAGCTTGGGTTGGAGGGGTTGGGTCTCTCCTGATTTGGGTTCTTGGACCAGTCCTCCATCCTCCAATCCATCGGGATTTAGAACTCTGTCTTCATCCTCGGCCTGTGGGATAGCTACAATTGGCTCCTCAGTCTCCTGGGGAAGGGTTTTTTGCCAAGGGGTCTGCTCCTGCCTTGGTGGTAGAAGCTCTTCTTCCTCGGTTAGAATGGGAATAAGAACTTCCTGACTCATCTTTTCTCCCGCAAGCTCCCCATGTTCCCTTTTCAGAGAAAAGATGGCCCGGTCTAACTCCTGGGTCCGGAGGAAATACTCCCGCTCTTGGGCTTTGTAGAAGGGATCGACCTTCCCTGCGGACAATAAGGTCCTCTCCATGGTGCTCTCCCTAGCCTCCTCCTTAACAGGGGCTTGGTCCACTGCCAAGGGACGACGGGTGCCGCCCTGGCGTAGGGATCGGGCATCTTTTCTGCTGGCCCGGAGAATGGGCGGCCCTTCCTTGACGGGGACTTGGTCTTCCGAGGGAACGACCATCTTGTGACCACGGGTCATCGGTTTGGAGACTATGTCCTCCTGCTGGATTGCCCTTTGGTTTTCCCAAGCTGGAGGGGCTAGCCCATCATCGGTAGGTTGGGGAGAAGTGTCTACCGTCGATGGGGTATCTAAAGATACCATCTCCCCATCCCCTCCTTGGGGCTCGGGCATCTCTTCCTGGATTAAGGGGTTGGGCCAGAGGGACAATCCTTCCCCGCCTTGTAATTGGGCCAAGAGGAAGGAAAGCTCTTCGGTAGTTCCAACCTTAGGCCTTTGGGGTAGTGGAAGGCCCGAAGACTCACCCTCTTCCCCGGTCTCTCCATGGATACCTGATTCCGGTGTCTGCACCCCTTCAAGGGAGAGCATGGCCAGGAGTTGGTCGAAAAGGGCGGCAAATTCAGGATTTGATTCCGACCCATTGGCAGGAGTCTTCACGGGACTTTGAAGACTAAGAAGCAGATCAGCTAATGCTATTTCCAATAGTTCACCTCCCTTCGAAGATTTTTATCTCAATGGCTATTGGGCCATGAGCTTGCTTAGTCGGGCGGCTTTTTCCGTCGGCATCGCGGCTAAGATGTTAGCTCCCTGTTGGGGAGGCATGCCTTGCAACAGGGTCACGACCAATTTCTCGTCCATTTCCCCGAGAATGGCAGCCGCCTGTTCCGGCCGCATATTAGCATACAAATCCTGCATGACCAGCAGGCGGGCTTGTTTGTCTTCCGCTTGAGCCTGCTGGGCTTGGAGTTCTTCTAGTTCGGCCTTTAGCTCCTCTAGTTGGGCCTTTTCTTTGGCTAGTTCCCGCTTCTGCCGTTCAAGTAGGGCCATTTGTTCCTGGAGCCGGGCCCCTTCTTCTTCCAATTGCCTCTGTTGGACTTCCAGCTGGGCCTGTTCTTGTTGCAGGGTTTCCGATTGACTTTGACCCAGTTCGTATGTATAGATCAGGGGGCCTGTAACTTCATGGGCCCTAGCCAAATCCCACAGGCTCTGCCTGATACTGGTGACTTCCAAAGTCTCCAAGACGGCCAAGGTGCTGATGGCGGCAACGAGGATCAAAAGCAGTGGTAAAAGCCATCTTTTCATGGTCAACCCTCCGCTACATTACGTAAAAAGACATGGCCGCCGATTTCATCCAGCTGTTTCTGTTCTTGGCGGAGCATCTCCCGCTGGTAAGCCTGAAATTGCTTTTCCTTAAGCTTTTCCAGGGCCTTTCTTTCCTTGCTAACCTGGACCAACTCTTCCCGCCTTTGATCCCGTTCCCGCCGGAGTGCTTCGATATAGGTTGCTTGGGTTTGCTGGCATTCCCGCAGGTAAAGGAGATGCTGATGATATAATGCGATGAGATCCATCGCTAAGGCCGATCGCCGCTGTAGAGCCTCCAGCTCCTGTAATTGGTTGGCCTGTTGGGCTTCCAAACGGCGGAGTTGTTCTTGGGCTTGGGCCAGTTTACGCTCCTGTTCCGCTAAACGGAGGCTCAGTTCGTCTTCTAGTTTTTGTTTAAGATCTAATACCTTTTGCAAGGTAAAGGTGAATCCCAGCATAGGTTAAGCTCCTCTTTGTAGGATCTCGTCTATTTCTTCTAACCTCTCCACGGTGTGGTCCCAATCCCATTTTTCCATACTCGGCTGTTGGAGGAATTCCCGCACCAACTCGATATGGTTCACCGCATTATCGACCCGGGGATTGTTACCGGGGACGTAGGCTCCGATAGTGATCAAATCCTCTACATCTCGATAGGTCGACAGAATGTTGCGGATCCGATTGGCGGCGGCCACATGTTCTCCAGAGACGATTTCGGGCATGACCCGACTGACGCTGTTGAGAACATCGATGGCCGGATAATGACCGGCCGCGGCAAGATCCCGGGATAGGACGATATGGCCGTCGAGGATACCTCGAACGGTATCGGCTACCGGCTCGTTGAAATCATCCCCTTCGACCAAAACGGTATATAATCCCGTGATGGTACCCCGTTCCCCGCCTCCCGTTCGCTCCAAGAGCTTGGGCAACAGGGCGAACATGGAAGGAGGATAACCCCGGGTGGCCGGGGGTTCTCCCACCGCTAGGCCAATCTCTCGTTGGGCGGTGGCGAAACGGGTCACCGAGTCCATCATGAATAAAACGTCATGACCCTGGTCCCGGAAATACTCGGCGATGGCCGTGGCGGCAAAGGCAGCTTTCAAACGAATTAGAGGCACTTGGTCGGAGGTGGCCACCACTAACACCGATTTTTCCAGGGCTTTCGGTCCCAAATCCCTTTCTAGGAAATCCCGGACTTCGCGACCCCGCTCCCCGACCAAGGCGATGACCGCCACATCGGCGGTAGTATTGCGAGCCATCATCCCTAAAAGGGTGCTTTTACCAACACCGCTGCCGGCGAAGATTCCTAAACGTTGTCCCTTCCCACAGGTTAACAGGCCATCGATAGCCTTCACCCCTACCGGGAGAGGCTCTAAGACCCGCCTACGGGTTAAGGGATGGGGTGGTTGGTTTAGGAGGGGGTAGAAGGTTGTCCCTTCCAAAGGCCCTTTTCCATCGATGGGCTGACCAAGGCCATCAAGGACTCGACCTAAAAGACTTTCCCCCACCCGAATATGTAATGTGCGTCCTGTGGGCTTCACGATACTCCCAGGGCCGATGCCATGGGTTTCCCCCATGGGCATCAACAAGACCCGCTTATCTTTGAAACCAACTACTTCTGCGGCGATCTTGGGGCCTGAATGTCCTTGGGGGTAGATGTAGCACAGCTCCCCCAGCTGCATACCTGTTCCTTCCGACTCGATAATCAAACCGACCACCTGGGAGACCAGACCGCTGACTTCCATATCGGCCGTTTCCTCAACGATGGTCAAATATTTGTCGAGATTAAAGGTTAAGTTGCCCATGATCAGCCCCCTAAGTTCTCCAAGAGTTCTTTGCTAACCCGTTCTAGGCGGGTCTCCAGGCGGGCATCGATACGACCGATGTCGGTTTCAATGATGCACCCTCCGGGGCTGATACTGTTATCGACGGCGAAGACGAAGGAACGATGGCCTGAGGCTAACTCTTCCTTGTCCCCCTCTAAAAAGGTTAAATCTCGATCATTAACGTAGATAAAGATTTTTTCCGCCCCTCCCAACAGCTGCAGGGCTTGACCGACGATTTCGTTGATTACTGGGGGTTCCTTGTCCACTTCCCGTCTAATTATCTTTTCGGCAATGGCCAAGGAAAGCTTAAGGAGATCTTCTTCGGCCATCTCCATGGCCCGTCGGCGCACCTGGACGGCTTCCTGAAGAATTCCATCGAGTTTTGCTAGCCGTTGATTCAACTCTTCCTCAAAGGCAGCCCGGGCCTCGATTCGTCCCTGCTCAAAGCCCTGTTGATAAGCTTCCTCCCTCATCCGTTGGGCTTCCTCCTGGGCTTGGAAGAGGATCTCCTTCCTTTCTTCTTCCGCCTTCTCGATGATGGATTGGGCCCGTTGTTTGGCCCCGGCGGTTATTTGGGCCGCATCGAGAATAGCCTTCCGTTGATCGGGTTCCCCCTTCTCAGGAAGGCTTTTCGGATTCTGGACCATTTGAAAGGTATTGGCCTTGAGGATTCTAGACAATGAGCTCATCCTCCCCACCTCGGGAGATGATGATTTCTCCTGCTTCCTCCAACTGGCGGATCACGCCCACGATCTTTTGTTGGGCATCTTCCACATCCCGTAAGCGGACTGGGCCCATGTATTCGATATCTTCCCGCATCATTTCCGCAGCCCGTTTGGACATGTTATTGTAGAGCCGTTCGGCTACTTCATCACTGGCGGCCTTCAAGGCCAAGGCCAGTTCTCGGGAGTCGATTTCTCGCAGCACCCTCTGGATGGATCGATCATCAAGGGTGACGATATCTTCAAAGACGAACATGCGCTTTTTGATTTCTTCCGCAAGTTCCGGGTCGTTCTCTTCTAATGCTTCTATAATCGTCTTTTCTGTCGCTCGATCGACCCTATTTAAGACATTGACGGCCGCTTCAATGCCCCCGGCCATGGTGTAGTCTTGGGTAGCAAAGGAGGCCAGCTTTTTTTCCAAGGCGGCTTCGATTTCCTCTAACACTTCAGGGCTTGTCCGATCTAAGGTAGCTAGCCTTTGGGCTACCTCCGTCTGCAGCTCCGGGGGCAGGGCTGATAAGATCATCCCCGCCTGTTCCGGATGGAGGTAGGCCATGATAAGGGAGATAGTTTGGGGGTGTTCGTGTTGGATAAAATTAAGCAGTTGCCCGGGGTCAGTTTTTCGGGCAAAGTCAAAGGGTCTCACCTGCAAGGAACTGGTGAGACGCTCAATGATTTGATGGGCCTTTTGGGGACCAACGGCCCGTTCGAGGATTTCCCTGGCCTGCTCGATCCCCCCTTGGGTGATATAGTCACGGGCTTCAAGGATCTGGTGGAATTCCCCCGCGACCTTTTGCCTTACCTCCGGCAAAACTCGATTGATACTTGCGATTTCATAGGTGAGTTCTTCCACTTCATCTTCACGCAGATGTTTCAAAACCTGGCCCGAAAGCTCCGGGCCTAGAGAAATGAGCAAGACGGCAGCTTTCTGTCTGCCCGTTAGACTTTGTTTTCGCATCATGCCGATCTCTCCCTGAACCTTAGTCCCCAGCCATCCATGTACGCAGTACTTGAGCTACATCTTGGGGAGAACGTTTTGCTAAATCCTGGATTTCCCTCTCCAACTCCTCTTGTTCGTCGGGCTCGGGAGGGATGACGGGAATCTCTTCATCGACGACCAAATCGATTTCTTCGGCGGCTCTGGGTCGACGGAGGATCATCAATAAAAGGATAAGTCCGCAAATACCGGCGATGAACCAAGGCCAAACACTCCTCGGGGCCGGTTGTTGTTCCAAGGCACCTACGGCCGACAAAACCCCATCGCTGAAGGCCATATTGTCGACGATAAGTTGATCTCCACGGCTGGGATCTAGACCGACCGCGGAAGCGACGGCTTCTTCGATCATCCCCAGCTGTACTGGATCGGCGCCATCGACCCAGATGGCCAAGGACAATTTTTCCACTTGTCCAGGGGCTATGGAGAAAATTTGTTCCCGGCGGGAAATCTCGTAATTCCTGATGGTTTCTCGCCGTTCGTATTGGCCTTCTTGGGCCTCCCCTGCTACATAACCCGGGATGTTACTGGCCATTCCCGCCGGTCCACCGGCCTGTCCGTAGACTCCCTGACTCATTTCTTCAAAGGTTTGTTCACTCCGGAGGATCCCTTGGCCGCGTCCTATGGGTTCAAAGATCTCTGCCCGCTCCTCTTGGAGGTTTAAGTTCAGCTGGACATTGGCCCGTACCAGGGCGTTGCCCAAACCGAATACCCGCTCCAACATGGTCTGGATCCGCAGCTCCAGATCCCGGGCATAATTCCGTTCTAATTGGAATCGGGAGACGGCCCCCTGTTCACCCCACAGGTTAGCTGGAGCTTCCGAGAGGATGTTGCCGTTGGTATCGATGATGGTGACATTTTCCGGTGTAAGGCCTTCCACGCTCCTGGCCACTAGATGGCCAATTCCCCGAACTTGGGATGCGTTAAGACGAGTTCCTGGAATGAGTCGTAGTAAAACCGATGCCGTCGCTTCCCTTTCCTGGTCGAGGAAGAGGGAACGTTCCGGCATCACGATATGTACCCGAGCATCTTCCACTTCTTGCAATTCCCGGATGGTCCTCGTTAACTCTCCCTGGAGGGCCCAGATATATTTTAGGCGACGTTCAAAGTCGGTGGTCCCCAACTGGCTTTCTTGGAAGACCTCAAAACCGACTACGCCACCTTTAGGCAATCCCTGGCTGGCTAAATCCAATCGAAGGTCATGGACTTGATTGGCCGGTACTAATACCGTCGATCCATTGCTGGCCAGCTGGTAGGTAATACCCTGTTCCCGTAGGACGGCAACGACTTCCCCGGCATCGTCGGCCCGTAGGCCCGTAAACAAGGGCACTAGATTGGACGCTTTCCAAGGATTGATTAGGAAGACAAGGGTAACTATGAGGGCGAGAATGACAGCAATACTCCCAAAACGCTGGAATGGACCCATTTTGGTCCAAATATTCGACACTTGTTCACGGATCAATTGCCAAAGTTCCACCATTCATCCACCTTCTATTGGGATTCACTAGATCTGCATACGCGAGATTTCCTGGTAAGCCTCCAGCAACTTATTGCGGATGGTGATGGTCAACTGAAGGGACATATGGGCTTTTTCCATCTGAATCATCGCCTGGTGGATATCTTCACTTTGGCCTGTAGCAACCTTGGCGGCGGCAGCATCGGCCGCGATGAGTTCTTTATTCACTTGTCGCAAAGCTTCTTTAAGGCTTTCACCAAAGGAAGCTCCGCGGTTGACTTCCCCCCTGGAGGCTGAAGCTTTGGCCGTATCTACTGGAGTAATACGCATCTTCTTCCCCCCTATTACCGGCCGATGTCCAGAGCTTTATGGAACATGGCCTTGGCGATGTTGATGGCGGTGATGTTTGCTTCGTAAGCTCGACTCGCGGTAATCATGTCTACCATTTCGGTGACCACATCTATGTTGGCGTAGGCCACATACCCATTGGCATCGGCATCGGGGTGGTCAGGATCAAAAACCAGGCGCGGTTGGGTATCGGCCTGCTGGATGCCTCGCACCACCACCCCTTGGGGGCGGCCCCCAGGACCCGCGGGGGCGATAGAGACCATCAAACGCTGAAAGACTGCTTCTCCCGGTGGAGCGCTGGAGTTGGCATTGGCCAAATTGGCGGCGATGGTATCCAACCGGAGTCTTTCAGCCGTTAAGCCCGAGCCACTAATCTGGATACTAGAGAACATATTTAGCGCCTCCCATCCTGGACGACGGAACGGAGCGCGGCCAATCGTCTGGTATAAATTTCGGCGACTCCATCGAAAAACATGGAGGTTTGGGTTAATTCAGCCATTTCCCGCTCCAAATCCACGTTATTGCCATCATTGCGCATGGAACTAGTCTTATCGGTGACCACCTGGGGCTCCCGCTCCCTACTACCGGCTAAATGACGGCCATTGGTCCTGGCTAAGGGGATGCGACCTCCCCGTTCTAAAAGGTCGGGGAAGGAAACATCGATCCGTTTATAGCCAGGGGTGTTGCTGTTGGCGATATTGGCCGTTAAGGCCTTGGACCTCCTTTGGGCATAATCCATTGCCTTAATGAGCAAGTTGTCCGTCGGTCCAAAAAAATTCCCCATGGCTACGTCCTCCCTTCTCCCCTATCTTCGGCCTTCGGCGGCCTTTACTTCACCAAGTTTTGCCATTGCGAAGGATTTCGTCATGACCAGACAAATTCCTTTTTTCCCCGGGAAAAATTGCCATCATCAGAGGATATAGCGGCTTAAGTCCCGGTCTTTGACAATATCATCGAGGCGTTGCCGTACATAATCGGCGGTGACGGTGAAGCTGGCAGAATCTAAATTGGCCGCATCAAAGGAAATGTCTTCCAACACCTTCTCCAGAATAGTGTGCAATCTACGGGCACCGATGTTTTCCGTTTGTTCGTTAATTCGACAAGCCATGCGGCAAATTTCTGTAATGGCATCATCGGTAAAACTTAATTCGAGGTTTTCCGTAGCCAACAGGGCCTTATATTGCTTAAGCAGGGCATTTTGAGGTTCCGTTAAAATCCGTTGGAAGTCGGCCACATCGAGGCTGGCTAACTCCACCCGGAGGGGAAACCGGCCTTGCAGTTCAGGGATCAAGTCTGTTGGTTTCGAAACATGAAAGGCGCCGGCGGCAATGAAAAGGATATGGTCGGTGCGCACCGGGCCGTATTTAGTCATCACCGTCGATCCTTCGACGATAGGCAGGATATCCCGTTGGACGCCCTCCCGGGAGATATCGGGACCATGGCCGCTGGTACTACCGGCGATTTTATCGATTTCATCGATAAAAATTATGCCATCTTGTTCTGCCCGTTCGATGGCTTCCCGGTGTACCTCATCCATATCGATGAGTTTTTGGGCCTCCTCCTGGGCTAGCAAGCGGCGAGCCTCGGCGATAGAGACCCGCCGGCGACGCTTCCGTTTGGGAAGCATTCCTCCGAAGAGATCTTGCAGGTTGATCCCCATCTCCTCCACTCCCCCACCGGTAAACAATTCTAGAGTTTGGGGAGCGGTGTCTTCCACCTCAATTTCAATAGTCTGACTTTCTAGTTCCCCCGCTTTGAGCTGTTGGCGGAGTTTGAGGCGGCGTAGTTTAATCTCCTTTTCTTCCTCTTTAGCCCCCTCATCGCTTTCCTGATGGGTGCCCATACCTAAAAAGGCGGCGAAGGGGTTTGGAGAGCTAGCCTTGGGGGCGGGCACCAAGTAATCGATAATCCGCTCTTCAGCCAAGGCTTCCGCCCGGTGGGCCACCCGAGCCATTTTTTCCCTTTGGACTATGCGCACCGCGGTTTCCGTTAAATCCCGGACCATAGATTCCACGTCTCGACCTACGTAGCCGACTTCGGTGAATTTCGTCGCTTCGACTTTGATGAAAGGCGCGTGAACCAGGCGGGCTAATCGGCGGGCGATCTCCGTTTTTCCCACCCCCGTTGGTCCGATCATCAGAATATTCTTGGGGGTGATCTCCTCCCGCAGTTCAGGAGGGACCCGCCGGCGGCGATATCTAGTACGCAAGGCGACAGCTACTGCCCGTTTGGCTGCCTCTTGGCCGACGATATAACGGTCTAGTTCCGCGACAATTTGGGCTGGTGTCAGCTCCTTGTTCATAATTCACCCTCCACTCCCTTCTAGAGTTCTTCCACCGTAATCTGGTGGTTGGTGTAAACACAGATATCGGCGGCGATTTCTAAGGCTTCCCGGGCGATTTCCTTCGGGCTAAGATCGGTGTGGTTATACAAGGCCCTGGCTGCGGCCAGGGCGTAGGGACCGCCGGAGCCGATGGCCGTCACCCCATCGTCAGGCTCTATAATCTCACCGGTTCCGGAAAGGACTAGGAGATGTTCGGTGTTGGCCACGATCATCAAAGCTTCCAGCCGCCTTAGGGCCCGGTCAGTCCGCCAATCTTGGGCCATTTCCACCGCAGCCCGCAGTAGATTGCCCCGGTATTCCTCCAGTTTGTCTTCAAAACGGGAAAAAAGGGTGAAGGCATCGGCGGCCGCACCGGCAAAACCGGCGAGGACCTTTCCTCCCCCTAAGGACCGGATTTTCACCGCCTTATGTTTCATGATCGTTCCTTGGCCGAAGGTGACCTGTCCATCGCCGGCTAGGGCCACCCGACCTTCCTTACTCACGGCCACGATGGTCGTTCCGTGGAACAATTCCATCCTCCTCCTTTAATTCCCGGGGATGACACCGGCGGTAGACCTCCGCCAGCCTCTTGGTGGTGATATGGGTATAAATCTGGGTTGTGGAGAGACTGGCATGGCCCAACAATTCTTGTACTGCCCGTAGGTCGGCACCACCTTCTAAAAGATGGGTGGCGAAGGCATGGCGAAAACTATGGGGTGTAACTCGATGATGGTATTTCTTCACGATCAACCGTACTCCCCGGGTCGTAAGACGTTGGCCCCGATTGTTTAAAAACAAAGCCCTTTCATCGGGTGCCGGTTTGAAAGAGCTACGAAGGGCTAAATAGTTTTCCAAGGCTTCCAGGGCCCAATCGCCCACCAAACAGATCCGCTCTTTACCACCCTTACCCATAACCCGCAGAGTCCTTCTTTGGCTGTTAAAATCAGTGCAATTGAGGCCTACCAGTTCACTAACCCGTAGGCCAGCCCCATAAAGGGTTTCCAAAATAGCTTGATCCCGACATCCTAAAGGGGTACTAACATCGGGTTTGCCGATAATTTCCTCCATTTCCCCCTCTTCGACGTATGGGGGGAGGCGGCGGGGTTGCTTGGGGGTATGGATCTCTAAAAGGGGAGCTTCGGTGATGATCTCCCGACGAAGGAGAAATCGGTAGAAGGAGCGTAAAGCGGCCAATTTGCGGGAAATGGTACTTTTAGCTAAACCCTGACGGAGGAGGCTGGCCAAGTACCAGCGGACCATTTGGTAGTCGATAATATTTTCCCCTTCCGAGGCTGGCCACTGGGCCATGAAGGCAAAAAAATCTTCCAAATCTCCTTGGTAGGCTTTGACAGTATGGGGGGAAGCACCCTTCTCCCCTTCTAGGAAAGCTAAAAACGCAGGTAAATATTGGGCGTGATCCATAGTCAAGACTCACCCTTCCTGACTGTAGGCTTGCAAATGGGCTAGGGCCCGCTCGGCTAAAAGGCTTTTCCGCTGGGCCTTATTCCGGATCCGCCGTTCCAGGGGCGGTAGGAGTCCGAAGTTGGCGTTCATCGGTTGGAAATCACCGATGGCCGAGGTGATATGCCCCACTAAGGCCCCGAGCATGGTCGTCGGGGGTGGGGTGAAGGGCTCCTTGCCTTGGAGCAAGTGGGCAGCGTTAATCCCCGCTAGGATCCCCGTGGCTGCCGACTCCATATAACCCTCTACACCGGTGATCTGGCCGGCAAAGAACACCCGGGGTAATTCTTTTAGCTGAAGGGACGGATGCAACAAGCGGGGACTATGGATAAAGGTGTTCCGGTGCATCACCCCGAGGCGGACGAATTCGGCGTTCCGCAAGGCGGGGATAAGGGAGAAGACCTCCCTTTGGGCTCCCCAACGAAGCCGGGTTTGAAAACCGACAAGATTAAGTAAAGTTCCTGCCCGATTCTCCTTCCGCAGCTGGACGACGGCAAAGGGACGCTCTCCAGTGCGGGGATCGGTCAAACCCACCGGTTTAAGGGGGCCAAAAAGCAGAGTCTGGGGTCCCCGCCGGGCCAGTTCTTCGATGGGCATGCAACCTTCGAAAAGGAGTTGTTTCTCCTCTTCTAGATGGATAGGCGCCAGGGGCGCCTGGACCAACTGCTCCCAAAAGTGTTGGTATTCTGCTTCCGTTAAAGGACAGTTGAAATAATCGGCACTACCCCGACCGTAACGGGACGCCCAAAAACCTGCCTCTTCATCGATGGATTCCCTGGTCACAATGGGAGCGGCAGCATCGTAGAAATACAGGAATTGGCTTCCGGTCAGCCTTTCGATAACCTGGGAGAAAGCGGGAGATGTTAAGGGTCCCGAAGCGATGATGGTGACCCCTGGGGGCAGTTCCGTCACCTCTTCGGTGATGATTTCCACGAGAGGATGATCTTGCAGCCGTCGGGTGACGTGCTGGGCGAATTCTTCCCGATCGACGGCCAGGGCTCCCCCGGCGGGTACTTGGGCTAAGCGGGCGCAAACTAAGGTTAAAGAGCCAAGATGCTCCATTTCGGCCTTTAGCAAACCGGGAGCGGCATCGAGCCGGTCGGCTCCGAGGGAATTGGAACAGACCAATTCGGCCAGCTGACCCGTTTGATGGGCGGGGGTCATCTTTTCCGGCCGCATTTCGTAAAGGTCCACGGGGATCCCCCGTTGGACTAACTGCCAAGCGGCCTCACAGCCGGCTAGACCTCCCCCGATGATGGTTACTTTTTCTGATACTTGCATTCCTTGTTGGAGCATTGGATGACCTCTCCCCGTTTATTCCGCTTAATCACCATTAAAGAGCCACATTGGGGACATACTTCCCCCGTGGGCTGCTGCCAAGAGGTTAGCTCACATTGGGGATAGTTGCTACAACCGTAGAAGAGACGGCCCCGTTTGCTCCGCCGCTCTACGATTTCCCCTCCACACTGGGGACACTTAACCCCGATCTCTTTCAAGATGGGTTTCGTATTTTTGCATTCGGGAAAACCGGGGCAGGCGAGGAATTTTCCGAAGCGGCCGTGTTTGATGACCATATTCCGGCCACATAATTCACACACCTCATCGGTCACTTCATCGGCTACCGTTACCCGTTCGATTTCCTCTTTCGCTTCCTCCAGCTGTTGGGCAAAGGGTTGATAAAACCGATTGACAACCTCTTTCCATTGGGCTTTGCCCCCTTCGATATCGTCCAATTGGGCTTCTAGTTGGGCGGTGAAATCGATATCGACCACATTAGGGAAATGTTCCTGGAGGAGATCGATGACGATTTGGCCTAGCTCCGTCGGGCGGAAGCGCCTGTCCTCCAAGACTACATAGCCCCGTTTCTGGATGGTTTCGATGGTCGGCGCGTAGGTACTGGGGCGCCCAATACCTAGATCCTCCATGGTTTTCACCAGTAGGGCCTCGGAATAGCGAGGGGGCGGTTGGGTGAAATGCTGCTTAGGTTCTAGTTTCACCAACTTTAGCTGTTGTCCCTTAACCAAAGGAGGTATTTTCCCTTCTTCCGGTTGTTCCTCATCTTCCTGTTCGATATAAACAGACATAAACCCGGGGAACTTAATGGTGGAACCGGTGGCTCGGAAAAGGTAGCCGGCGATTTCGATGTCGACGCTGACGGTATCTAAAATGGCCGGTGCCATCTGACTAGCAACAAACCGCTCCCAGATCAGCTGGTACAAACGGAATTGATCCCTGGTTAAATAGGCCTTCGCCTTTGCGGGATCTAAGTTGACGTCGGTGGGGCGAATGGCCTCGTGGGCCCCTTGGGATCCGGCCTTTGATTTATAGTGGGGCGGCTTTGGCGGCAGCATTGGCGCTCCATAACGATCCTGGATCATCTGTCGTGCTTGTTGCTGGGCTTCGGCGGCTACATTGACCGAATCGGTCCGGATATAGGTGATCAACCCCGTCGTCCCGCCCCCCACATCTAAACCTTCGTAAAGCTGCTGGGCGATGCGCATGGTTTTGGCAGCGGTAAAATTAAGGCGCCGGGAAGCCGCCTGTTGTAAACTGCTGGTGGTAAAGGGCGGTGCCGGATAACGCCGCTTTTCTTTCTTGCGGATGTCGCCTACTATCCAATCCTGCTGGTTTATCTGGTCCAGGATTTCTTGGGCACTAGCTTCATCGGGAATATGTATCTTCTTTTTCCCCTTTTGGAGGAGTTTGGCCCCGAAGGTATCCTGGGCTTTTTCGGGGGTCAACTGGGCAGTGATGGACCAGTACTCCTCGGGGACAAAGGCGGTGATTTCCTTTTCCCGATCACAGATGATTTTCAAGGCTGCCGATTGAACCCGGCCGGCGGAAAGACCCCGGCGAACTTTGTTCCACAACAGGGGCGATAACTGATAACCCACTAGACGATCTAAGGCTCGGCGGGCCTGTTGGGCATCGACCAGATCTTGATCAATGGGCCGACTACTCTTTAGAGCATTTTTTACAGCGCTTTTGGTGATCTCGTTAAACTCGATCCGGCAAGGTTTCGTACAATCTATGTTCAGGGCGTGGGCTAAATGCCAGGAGATGGCTTCACCCTCCCGGTCCGGGTCGGTGGCCAGATAGATGGTATCGGCCTTCTTGGCCGCTTTCCGCAGTTCCTCCAGGATTTTGCCCTTCCCCCGGATGGTTATATATTTCGGTGTATAATCATTCTCCACATCGATACCGAATTGGCTCCGGGGCAGATCACGGACATGCCCCATGGACGCCTTGACGGTATAGTTCTTACCGAGGAATTTTGTTATCGTTCGTGCTTTTGCCGGTGACTCGACAATGACAAGGGTTTTGGGCACGTTTTCACCTCCGTGGTCTAATTACTGCCCAAGGGTTTCGTGATCAAGAGAAAGGCCCGGGTCTCATCCTCAAGGGCCTGGGTAATAATCCACTTTAGTTCGGAAATGCCGATAGGACCGTGTTCTAAGCTATGAACATGGACCAGGATTTCTTCCAATTCGCCCCTGGTGATCAGTTCATGGTTGACCAGGCGCAACAGCCAGTTTTGGGCGGCCCTGCTTAGCTTTGTTCTTTCTTCCCATGTTAAAATCCTAAGGCCCTGGGAATCCTCCAGATCGAAGGAGAGGTTACCCCGACTTCTGATCAGCTCCGGCAGAGCTGATAATAGTTCCAGGGCGGCATCGATTTCTTTTAAATCAAAACCCTCCTCCAAGAGTCCGCTCACGGCAGTCTCCACTAAGGTGGGAGCCCAATCCTTTTCTAATATTTCCTTCACCAACCACCGAATGGCGGCCGCAAGTCGTTCGTTATTCACAGGACACCTCTATCTAAAGATACTCATACCAGTATTATTGATATGGGAGCCATGGGTTTGGTAAAACCTTCACGCCAATAATATACTTTTCCCGGCGGCCCGTCAATTGCCTCCCTTAGCGGCTATGACTTCTTCCAAGATATCTTGGCTCGACTGGATCAGTTTGGCCCCCTCTTGGATGAGCAGATTGCAACCTTGCCCACGGCTGTTAAGGGGACTAGCAGGCACGGCTCCCACCTCCCGACCCTGCTGCAGGGCGGCCTCCGCCGTGATTAAAGCACCGCTTTTGATCGGTGCTTCCACGATGACGACCATGGAAGCCAGCCCGCTGATGATTCTGTTGCGGGCAGGGAAATGGCCCCGGGCCGGTTTCGTTCCTAGGGGGTATTCGCTTAAGATGCATCCGCCCCTGCTGACGATATATTCAATTAAGCGGCGATGTTCTGGAGGATAGATTTCATCGAGGGACGAACCTAAAACGGCCCAAGTTGGACCGTTGTTTTCAATAGCGCCCCAATGGGCATAGGCATCAATACCTCGGGCTAGCCCACTGATGACTGGCACTTGCTGGGCTGCTAAGTCTCTAGCCAAGATACGGGCCAACAGACGGCCCGTTTTAGTCGGCTGCCTCGTACCTACTAAAGCTACTCCACTGCCTTGAGGTGGGGAACCCCAACAGTAAAGGACCGTCGGCGGATCGTAGATTTCCGCCAGCAAGGGAGGGTATTGGGGATCGGTGGGGGTGATGATTTGCCAACCATATTCGTGAACCCGGTCCAACTCCCTTTGGGGATCGATGGTCCTCCGTTGCTCAACGATTCTCGCGGCCAGGGAGGGACCAACCAGGGACGACAAAAGGGCGTAGCTGGCTCGCCAGAGGGCGAAGGCTCCTCCACAGGAGGCCACTAGAGGGCGCAGCCGGCGAGGCCCTAGGCCTTGGATCATGTTTAGGCCTATCCAGGCGAGCCTTTCTCCGTCGGTCACTGACCTCACCCCCTAGGAATCGTCGAGCAGGTCCTCATGGACCGTGAGGTTATCAAGAATCTGCCGCAATTCTTCCTCCCAACGCAGTTGATATAGGCGCAGATCT
>JBMNRY010000007.1:0-32943 GCA_050944915.1 Limnochordia bacterium | reverse complement strand
ACCATATCCTCCTGGAAACCCATAATGGCCTCTTTAGGCCGAGTGGCCAAGATCACCCGGTTCGCCCGGGGGGTAACGATTTCCCGGGAACCGACGGTGAAGACCTCATCCTTGGCATACTCTAAAATCCAATTGATTTTCGTCAAGCGGTCCTTGGCGGCGGCCGGTGCCGGTAGGATCTTCAGCTGGCCATCCTCCACCACCGGTACCTTGACCTTTTCGTGGAACAGGGCCGCTTGTTGGGACGATAACAGGGATGTATAACAGAGGGCATCGGCACCTAAATAAGCCATTTGGTTGGCCACGATACCGGCTTGCCCACCCATGGATTCCTTTTCAGCACCGACTACCCTTTGTAGCCAGTCGACGATTTCCTCCCCTTGCAAAACGATATGGAAGGATTTGCCCTTGGCCAACCGATCGAAGAGGACGATGAAGAAATCTTCCAGGGTCACAATAGTTTTAACATCACCAATGGAGCCCTCTTCCACCCGGTTCCAATCGAGTTCGGGGGCTTCAGCCAACCATTTGGTCAGCTTCTCCGGTGTCACATGGACGATAGCGTCAACATTAGTGTTGTAAGCTGCTAATACTCTACCGTGTACAGGTTCGGCTACCGCCCCTTGTACACGCCTTTGCCATATTGTTTCAAACATACTCCGACCCTCCAAATTCTGGCGGCTCCCCCGGAGGGCAGCCACGTTCACCATCCCACATAATTTCGACCTCTAGTAGTGTATTCCTGCCTGGGTCGGGTTGTTTTTCCGAACTGCCCCCAAGCTAGGGTTTCCCCTGATAGTCTGTGCCATCGCGGGCAAAACAATTAGCCATGGGCCAGAAGGTCGTTGAGGCTATGGACACCGACGGCATCCCGTTGGGTTTTCAGCACCTGCAAGATGGCCCATGCTGTATCTAGGGAGGTCAAACAGGGAATGCCAAACTCTACCGCGGCCCGGCGCATCTTAAAGCCGCTCCTTTGGGGGATCTTTCCCCTGGTAGGGGTATTGATGACTAAATCGACCTTCCCTTCCCTGATGATATCCAGGGTGTTGGGACTGCTTTCTCCGATCTTGTTGATCCTCTCGGCAGGAATCCCCCCGGCCTCCAAAAGTGCGGCCGTCCCTTGGGTGGCGATAAAGCTAAAACCTAAAGAGGCGAATTCCCCCAAGAGGGCTAATCCCTCTTGCTTATCTTTGTCGGCTAAGGTAGCTAAAATGACGCCGCTAGAGGGAATGGTGATCCCGGAAGCGATCAAGGCTTTATATAAACTCCGGGAATAATCGGGATCGATGCCGATGACTTCCCCCGTCGATTTCATCTCCGGACCTAAAAAGACATCGACGGCGCCCATCTTGGCGAAGGAAAAAACGGGCCCTTTGACGGTACAGAAGGGCGGCGGTGGCATTAGGCCCCCCTGGTAGCCTAATTCCTCCAAGCTGCGGCCTAGGGAAATCCAGGTGGCCAGCTTGGCCATGGGCACCCCGGTCACCTTACTTAAAAAGGGCACTGTACGGCTGGCCCGGGGATTGACTTCGATGACCCGGACCTCGCCCTCCTCGGTGACCACAAACTGGATATTCACCAGCCCTTTAATCCCCAAAGCCCGGGCGATGGTCGTCGTGTAATCGACGATGGTGCCCATTTCCCCTTCGGTCAGATTCTGGGAGGGGAAAAGGGCTAGACTATCCCCTGAGTGGACGCCGGCCCGTTCGATCTGCTCCATAATCCCCGGGATTAGAACATTTTCTCCATCGGAGACGGCATCGACTTCCACCTCCCGGCCGTTGACATAGCGATCGATAAGCACCGGATGGTGGGGCGATACCTCCACAGCATAAGTCATATACTCCCACAATTCCCCTTCGTTATGGACGATTTCCATGGCCCGGCCGCCGATGACATAGGAGGGACGTACCAGGACGGGAAAGCCCAATTTCAAGGCTACACCCATGGCTTCCTCCACGGAGAAAACGGCCCGACCTTCAGTCTGGGGAATACCTAAACCATCGAGGAATTTTTCGAACTTATCCCGATCCTCGGCCAAGTCGATGGATTCCACGGAAGTGCCTAAGATATTAATCCCCCGGCTGGCCAAAGGACCCGCTAAATTGACCCCCGTCTGACCGCCGAACTGGGCCAAAACCCCCAAAGGCTTCTCCCTGTCGATGACGGCCAGGACATCTTCTAAGGCTAAAGGTTCGAAATAGAGGCGATCCGCGGTATCGAAATCGGTAGAGACCGTCTCGGGATTGTTGTTAATAATCACCGCTTCGTAGCCCGCCTCCTGGAGGGCGAAGACGGCATGGACGGAACAATAGTCGAATTCTACCCCTTGGCCGATGCGGATGGGGCCCGAACCTAAAACGACGACCTTCGGTTTACTAGAGCTAACCAGCTCATCGGACCCCCGGTAGCTGGAATAATAGTAAGGCGCTGCTGGCTTAAATTCCGCGGCACAGGTTTCCACCCTTTTGAATACCGGTTCTAGCCCGAGTTTCTTCCGCAGTTCACCGATGCTCCCTTCATCCTGGCCCGTCAGCCGGGCCATGGTGGCATCGGCCAGACCATAACTTTTACACTCCCGCAAGAACTCTATCAACTCTGGATGGGCCTCGGAGGCCTTGAACAAGGGCGCCAGCTCCGCCGCCTTCTTTTCTAGACCAACGATCCCCTCGACCTTCTCCAGGAAATAGGGATCGATATGGGTGATTTCGCTAATGCTTTCCATGGACATACCCCGCCGCAGGGCTTCGGCTACCACAAAGAGCCGTTCATCATCGGCGATGCGCAACCGGGCCCGCAGCCTTTTATCGCTAAGCTCCTCCAGAGCCGGTAGGCGCAGACCGCTGATGCCGATCTCTAAAGAACGGACAGCCTTTAACAGGGCCCCTTCCAAGGTGACATCGATGGCCATCACTTCCCCGGTGGCTTTCATTTGGGTGCCTAAAATCCGATCGGCGGTGATGAATTTATCGAAGGGCCAGCGGGGGAATTTGATCACCACATAATCCAGCTCCGGCTCGAAGAAAGCAGAGCCTTGGCTCCCTTGGGAGCGGGGAATCTCATCTAAAGTCTTGCCCGTCGCGATCTTAGCGGCCACCTTGGCGATGGGATAGCCGGTGGCTTTTGAGGCTAAAGCGCTGGAGCGGCTGACCCGGGGGTTGACTTCGATGACGTAATAGGACAAAGTGTGGGGATCCAAGGCATACTGGACATTACAGCCCCCTTGAATCTCTAAGGCCTCGACGATTTTCAAGGAGGCCCTCCGCAACATCCCTAGGGCTTCAGCCGATAAGGTTTGACTGGGAGCGACAACGATGCTATCGCCGGTGTGGATGCCGATAGGATCGATGTTTTCCATATGACAAACGACGATGGCGTTACCGGCCCCATCCCGGATCATTTCGAATTCAATCTCCTTCCAGCCCAGGAGACTTCGTTCCAAAAGGACCTGGCCGATGGGGCTGTTTTTCAATCCCCGGCCCACGATTTCCCGCAGTTCCTCCATATCCCTGGCGATACCGCCCCCGGAGCCACCAAGGGTATAGCCGGGACGGATGATGATGGGAAAGCCGATCTGGGCCGCGAAGGCCTGGGCCTCCTCCCAACGGGAGATGATGGCGCTTTCGGGGATTGGTTGGCCGATGGCTTCCATAGTCTTTTTGAACAACTCCCGGTCCTCGGCCCTTTTGATGGCCTCTAAGGATGTGCCTAATAGCCGAACACCATACTCCCCTAAAACCCCCGCTTCCGCCAGAGCCACCGCTAGATTCAATCCCGTTTGTCCCCCTAAAGTAGGCAACAAACCACCCGGTCGTTCCTTAGCGATAATCTGGGAGAGGAACTCCACCGTCAAGGGTTCCATGTAAACTCGATGGGCGATTTCCAAATCGGTCATGATGGTGGCTGGATTGCTGTTGACCAGTACCACCTGGAAACCTTCTTCCCGTAATGCTTTACAACCTTGGGTACCGGCGTAATCGAATTCAGCGGCCTGTCCGATGACAATAGGCCCCGAACCGATGACCAGCACCTTATCTATTCCTTGGGCCATGCTTTTCACCCCCACTCTATGGCCTTCTAAGAACCTAAACATAAGAAGGGGCCGACCCAAATAGAAGAGTCGGCCATCTCCCCTTTCAACCCCCGGTTCCCCTAAATCCGTTGGGCCAAGATTTCATCGATGGTCGCCACCACATGATCGATTTCTTCTTCAGTGACGATATAGGGCGGCAAGAAACGTAAGACCCGATCACCGATGGCATTGATGAGGATACCCTTTTCTTGACAGGCACGGAAGACGTCCCCGGCTCCATCGACCAACTCCAGGCCAATGATTAGGCCCTTGCCCCGGACATCGGTGATCAACTGGGGATATTTTTCTTGCAACCGGCGTAAAGCTCCCTGCATATACTCTCCCCTTTGGGCACACTGCTCCACCAAGCCCTCTTCTTCCAAAGCTTGGACGACGGCTAGGGCCACGGCACAGGCGAAGGGATTGCCGCCGAAGGTGGAAGCATGGGAGCCCGGGGTAAAGGCTTGAGCCACATGTTTTTTGGCCAACAGGGCCCCGATGGGTATTCCTCCACCTAAAGCCTTAGCCAGGGTGATGATATCGGGTTCGATGCCGTAGTGTTCGTAGGCAAAGAGCTTCCCCGTGCGGCCCATACCCGTTTGCACTTCATCGATGATCAAGAGGAGGCCCTTTTCATCGCACAGCTTGCGGACCCCTTGGAGGTATTCCTGGGTGCATAAATGAACACCGCCTTCTCCTTGGATGGCCTCCAACATGATGGCACATACCTGATCACCGTAGGCTTCTACTTCCCGGCGCAACTCCTCAAAATCGTTGAGGTGCACATAGCTAAAGCCCCCGGGTAGTGGTTCAAAACCAGCCTGGTATTTCGACTGACCGGTGGCGGTGATGGTCGCTAAGGTCCGGCCGTGGAAGGAATTGTAGGCGGTGATGATATGTCCGGCCTTAGGCCCGATATGTTCCTTGCCCCAGCGGCGGGCTAGTTTGATGGCCCCTTCGTTAGCCTCAGCACCGCTGTTACAGAAGAAGACCTGATCGAAGACCGAATGTTCCGTGAGCCAGCGGGCCAATTCTCCCTGGGCGGGAATGTAGTAGAGATTAGAACAATGCAACATAGTCTCGCCCTGTTTCTTGATGGCTTCTACCACCCGGGGATGGCAATGCCCCAGGGCGTTGACGGCTAACCCGCCCAAGAAGTCTAAATATTCCCGTCCATCGGCATCCCAAACCTTGCTCCCCTGGCCCCGGACCAAGGTCAAGGGCAGACGTCCGTAAGTTTCCATCACGTGGTCTTGAAAAAGCTTTTTAACTGACAAACTCACCGCCTCCTTTACGCGACCACCATGGTACCGATCCCTTTATCGGTGAAAATCTCCAACAGCATACTATGTTTCGTCCGACCGTCGATAATATGGGTTCGCTCCACGCCGTTTTCCAGTCCCTTAATGCAACCTTCTACCTTGGGGATCATCCCCCGGGAAATCTTGCCTTCCGCGATGAGCTTCCTCGCCCGATCCACTTGGAGGGCCGAGATGAGGGTCGCCGGATCCTCTGGTTGCTCGTAAATCCCTTCCACATCGGTCAAAAGGATTAATTTGGCCGCCTGGAGGGCGATGGCCATCTCCGCCGCGACCCAATCGGCGTTGATATTATAAGACTCGCCACCGTAACCAACCCCGATGGAGGAGATGACGGGAATATAGCCTTCCTGGCTGAGGGTCGTCACCAGCTGGGGATTGATCTTCTCCACTTCCCCCACTTGACCTAAATCCCGTCCTTGACTGGTCAGCTTCCGGGCGATGATGGTATTGCCGTCCTTCCCGGAGATGCCTACGGCCTTCGCACCATATTTGCCGATGAGACTGACGATCTCCTTATTCACCTTGCCGGCTAAGACCATTTCCGCGATTTCCATGGTTTCTTCATCGGTCACCCGCAGGCCGTCCACAAAGGTGGGCTCCTTGCCCAGGCGGCCCATCCAATGGCTGACCGCCGGTCCTCCCCCATGGACTAGGACGGGGTTCACCCCCACATATTTCAACAAGATGATATCGAGGATCACCGATTTTTTCAGTTCTTCATTGACCATGGCGTGACCGCCGTATTTAATAACGAAGGTCCGACCGAAAAAGGTCCGGATATAGGGGAGGGCTTCGATTAAAGTATTCGCCTTTTCGATCAAGCCGTCCATTGATTTCGCCGCCATCACGGCAAACCCCCTTCCTAGATTAACTGCGGTAACTGGCATTAATCTTGATGTAATCTTCCGTCAAATCACAGGTCCACACCAGGGCTTCCCCGCTCCCAGCGTGGAGATCGATAGTTAATTTGATTTCCTCCTGACTCAAAATCGCCCGGGCCCGGTCCTCATCGAATTCCAAACCGGCCCCCCCGGCGGCTACCTGTTCTTCACCTATGTAGATATCGACCTTGCTCGGATCGAAGTGAACACCAGAGTAGCCGGCAGCACAAAGGATCCGGCCCCAATTGGCATCACAACCGTAAATAGCCGTCTTCACTAGGTTAGAAGAAGCGATAGATTTTCCGATACAAGCCGCGGAAGCTTCATCGACGGCACCTCGGACATGGATCTCAATGAATTTGGTCGCCCCTTCCCCATCCCGGACGATGCCGTGGGCTAGCCGCCGAGCTACCCCTTCTAAGGCCTCTTGGAATTGGAAAAACTCCGGTCCCTCCCGATCGATGATGGGGTTCTCCGCAGCACCGTTGGCCAGGATCGCCGCCGTATCGTTGGTACTGGTGTCGCCATCGACGGTGATCCGATTGAAGGTCCGCTCCACAGCCCGTTTGAGGGCCAACTGTAACAAAGGCCTGGTGATGGCACAATCGGTAGTCAGAAAGGCTAACATGGTGGCCATGTTAGGATGGATCATCCCCGCGCCTTTGGCAATTCCCCCGATGGTCACCTTCCGACCGCCGATTTCTACCACCAGGGCACATTCCTTCACATGGGTATCGGTAGTCATGATCCCCCGCACCGCGGTGGCGCTCCCCTCCGGGGAGAGGGCAGCGACCGCCTGGGGGATCCCCCGGCGGATCTTATCCATGGGCAAAGGTACTCCAATAACCCCCGTGGAAGCCACCAGGATCTGCTGAGGCTTCAGGCCGAGGGCTTGAGCCGTCAAAACAGCCATTTCCCGAGCATCGGCCAGGCCCTGCTCGCCCGTGCAGGCGTTAGCATTACCGCTGTTGACCACGATCCCTTGGATAGGTCCCTGACCACAATGTTCCCGGGAGACTATGACTGGTGCGGCCACAACTTGATTGGTGGTAAAAACCGCCGCCCCCACCGCTGGTACTCCACTATAAATGATGGCTAAATCCAAATCCCGGGCTTTGATCCCCGTATGAACACCGGCGGCTAAAAAGCCCCGGGGAGCCGTGACTCCACCACTTATCCAGGTTCCGTTCATCAAAACACCCCTTTTCCAGCGATTTTACGGATACAAAGCAGGTGCCCGCAGGCCTAAACCTTCATCTAAACCGAAAATGAGATTCAAATTCTGGATGGCTTGCCCCGCAGCGCCCTTGCCCAAATTATCGATGGCCACCAGGGTGATTACCCGCCCCTGGAGTTTATCGACCCGTACCGCCATATGGGCGTAATTAGTTCCCTGCACCGCCTTAGTTTGGGGTAATTCGGGCAGTACGTGGACGAATTCCTCCCCAGCATAGAAATCTTCATAGAGCTTTTGCACCTGCTGGGGATCGATATCGACCTTTAGTTTTGTATTAATATTGCTTAAAATTCCCCGACTCATAGGCACCAAATGGGGGGTAAAGGAGACCCTTACTTCCTTGCCCGCCCAGGCCGCCGCCTGGAGGGCGATCTCCGGTGTATGGCGGTGGTTGGTCACCCCATAGGCCATGAGATTCTCCGTCCGCTCGGGGAAATGGTAGAGTTGCCCCGGCTTACGTCCCGCCCCGGAAACACCAGACATGGAGTTGATGATCACATCCCCCTCATCGATGAGATCGGCCTTCAACAGGGGAGCTAGCCCCAGGAGAACGCTGGTGGGATAGCAGCCGGGATTGCCGATGAGATGGGCTCCTTTGATCTGCTCCCGGAACAGCTCCGGTAAACCGTAGACAGCCTGCTCCAAGAGTTCAGGATGGGTGTGGTCCAATCCATACCAGGATTTATAAACTGCTGCATCTTTGAAGCGGAAATCGGTGCCGATATCGATTAGTTTCCGTCCCTTAGCCAAAGCAACTTCCGCCAACTCCATGGCTACCCCTTGGGGAGCCGCGGTGATGATGCAATCGCACCGTTCGGTCATCGCCTCCATATCGACGGGCTCAAAAATCCAATGGGTATGGGCGTAGGCGGGCATCACCTCTTTGATGGGCCGCCCGGCATGGCTGTGGGAAGCAATGTAGTTTATTTCTACTTGAGGGTGGTTATGGAGCAATCGCAACAGCTCGCTCCCTGTATATCCCGATGTGCCTATGATACCGACTTTAATCATTTTATCCATCCTCCGCATAAGATGGTATAATTATACTATAAGTCTGCATAAAAATCCAATAATAACGGACAGAATCTTTACATCACCACCGGGATGGCCCGTCCACAATGGGGACAGTCCCCTTGGATTAAGGAGTTCTCAACCCCCCAAGGCCCTCTTTTGATCAACCTTTGCCCACAGTCGGGACAATAGGTGTCCCGCCCCGGAGGATAGTCTAAATTACCGATATAAACGAAATCTAATTCTTCCCTGGCTTTACGCCACATCTCTATCAGATGCTCCCCATCGGTGGGCTCACCTTGCCAGCGATAAGCGGGAAAGGAGCGGGATAAATGCAAGGGGATATCCCTACCTAACTCACGGGCAATCCAACGGACGAGGCTGCCCACCTGTTCCCGGCCGTCGTTTAAGCCCGGCAGTAAAAGGTTGGTCAGCTCTAAGTGGGTGCTCTCTGCCGCAGCCAGGATGTTATCTAACACCGGTTGCAGCTTCCCTTTGACGATCCTCCGGTAAAAATCTTCCTCGAGGGATTTTAGATCGATATTCACCCCATCTATGTAAGGAAGGAGCCGGGCCCAGGGGCGGGGATTGAGGAATCCATTGGTCACTAGAAGGTTTTTCAAGCCTACCTCCCGGGCCCGTTGGGCAGTTTCGAAAACATATTCGTACCAGACTAAGGGTTCCGAATAGGTATAGGCAATACCGATACTCTTCTCCCTTTGGGCCAAGGCCACCAGTTCCCCAGGAGAAAGATCCCGACTCTGGGCTTCCCCTTGGGAGATGGACCAGTTTTGACAAAAGGGACAAGCCAAGTTGCAGCCCCAAGTACCTACCGAGAGGATCTGACTTCCGGGGTGAAAGTGGTACAAGGGTTTTTTCTCTATGGGGTCCATGGCTAAAGCGGTGCATTGGCCGTAGTTCAGGGCGACCAAGCGACCTCCTTGGTTTTCCCTCGTCCCACAAAGGCCCCTTCCTCCATCCTTGAGGAGACAGTTATGGGGACAAAGGGCACAGGCGATTACCTCACCCCTACTTTTTTGATAGGCAGCTTCCACCAGATCCCCCCCTAGAAGTAGCGGTGAACGGAAAAGCGCTCCAGGATGAAATCATCGCCCCTGATGCCCCCTTTTTGCTTGGCGATGGCGATCTGATCCTCCACCCTGTCGATGCCGGGAATAGCCGGCAAGAGCAAGCCTGCCTTCGGGCCCTGGCGGACGATGATCCCATAGATTTGGGGATCTAACTCTTCAGGTCCCACCTGCTGGGGCTCCCCTAAGACATCGACGGAGATCTCCAAATGGGGCAGTTCCGACTTCACCACCGGGGGAAAGCGGGGATCTTGGGTGGCCGCCCGGACCGCGTTAACACAGATTTCCTGGGCCACATGGTCTTCCGTCGGCCCGGTGGTCCCCATACAGCCCCGGAGTTTCCCGTCTTTATAAATAGTGACAAAGGCCCCTGCTTTACCGGTCAGGGGAAAATCACCCGGTGGCTCTAAGAAACGTTCGGTGGTAATGTAGGTTTCAATGCTCCGGCGGGCCAACTGTACCGGAGGGCTTTCCACCACCAAGGTGACCACTCCGTACCCGACACCGAAGGGACCTTCATAGGAGAGAAGTTGGCCACGGTATTCCTGCTCCCCTAGGGCTCCCAACATGATGCTCACCGGCCTTAGGGCGCATTGTCCCGCCCGGTCCACCAAGTGGGGATCCATATGCAGGATCCCTTGTCGATCTCCCTTGCATAAGGCATTCAAAAGCTGCTCATCGAATACTTGGCCTAAGGGATCGTAGCCTGCAGGGGCCGTCGGTGTTAGCCGATGGGAGAGATCGCCGCTGGCGATGACCAGGACTTTCCGACCTAGCCTTTGGGCCGCCCGGCGGATTACTCCCCCGGCTTCGTAAAGTTCCTGGTAACTGCCCCGGCCGATGCCTAGAGCAACCACCCTGAAATTAACCGGGAGCATATAGGCCAAGGGAACCAGGATGCCGTAATCGAGGTTACCCCCAAGGGGTTCATAATAGGGGGAAGCAAGGAGTTCTTGGGCTAACTCTCCATCGTTATCCCAACTAAAGGCCAACTCCTGTTGATCGAACTGGCGAAAATCACCCCTGAGCACAGGATCGGTATACACCCCGATTCCTCGGGGCAACAAGGGAGCGTGGGGAGAGATGATGACGATAGTCTCCGGCTCCAGTTTAGCCATCAAGCGGGCTACTTCTTCCATGGCGGCCTTGGTGGCAGCCACTTCCCTCACCTGGACTCCACCGATTTCTGGTAACAACAGAGGTGGATGGGGACATAAACATCCGCAAATAACATCCATACCATCACTCCCTGTTTTCGATGACCCGGCTAACGGGCCGACCGCATTGCCCACATTTACCTACCAGATGACAGAGCCAACCTTCGACAGTTTTCACCTCATAGTCAACGATTCTCGTTTCGCCGCAATTCCCACACCAAACGTTTTGCAAGATTTGTTCCCGAGTTTGGGCCGGTAAGCGCATCCATCGAACATAACCTAACTCCGTCATCTTACTCAAGTCTTTCTCCCCTCCTTATCATTCCCCTAGGGGCAGCTTAAACAGTCGGCAGGCATTCCCTCCTAAACCAGCCGCCCGTTCTTCCAAACTGATGGCTGCCCCTTGGTATTTAGCCAATTCCACGGGAATGTTTTTCACTAGATCAGAACCGAAGAGGACCCGGTCACTCCCAACCTTCTTCACGAAATCCTCCACAGCCCGGATTTGACCCCAAGAGGTTTCTAAGTAGATATTGTCGGCCATGGAGGCGACCACTAATGCTTCATCGGTATAGATGGCATAACCGGCATGGGCCAAAATGATGGTCAAATCAGGATGTTTCTTCGCGGCCGGTAAGCATAAAGAAGGCAGGGCAAAGGGAACCCCGGTACCGGTATGGACCATGATGGGCACCCCTAGTTCGGCAGCTATTTCGAAGACCCTTTCCCCTACCGGTTGGAGGGGGTTAACCCCATGGCCGCAGGGATGGAGTTTGATGCCCACAAAACCCAACTCCTCAATACACCGCCGGGCTTCCGCCTCAAAGCCATCTAGATAAGGGTTCATGTGCATCAGGCCGAAGATACGCCCCGGATATTTGGCCGCCAACTGGGCGATATCATCATGGCATTTCCTGGCATCGGGATCCCCGGGAAAGGGCTGCACGATGGAGGCTTCGATTCCATAGCGATCCATAGCCCCCAATAGATCTTGTTCACTGATCCTTTGGCCAAAGACCCGACAACTACCCACATGGGCATGGCTATCGATGATCATCCCATCAACCTCCTTTGCCCGGAATCTTCCCCCATCTTGGCAATTTTCCCTGCAAAACCAGGGAAAATCTGAAGGAGTGTGTGGTCGTTGTATCGTTATCAGGATCTCGCAAAAAATGGATGAGAGGCCTAACGAAGACGTACTGTAGTGGGAGTATAGAGAGGGAAAGGAGTGGGAAGCCCACTCCTTTTACCCTTTGAGGACATCTTGTAGTTGACCAGCGTGTTCCTTGAGCCAGTTGAAGATGGTGACCACATCCCAACCGATACAGAAATGGCGGACCCCGATATCGAGATATCTCTTGGCATCATCGAAGCTGTGGAGTTCCACCCGGGGTTGGACCCCCATCTTGAGGGCCGTTTTCGCCACATACATTTCCACTTCTTTGACCTCGGGGCTGCCGCCATAGCCCGGTTTGCCCAGGGTGATGGAGTAATCGCAGGGGCCAAACTGGACCATATCGACCCCTTCTACAGCCAGGATTTCTTCTAAGTTTTCGACGGCTTCCTTCTTTTCGATCATGAAGGCGGCGACGATATCTTTACTAGCTTGGACAAAGGCGGCAGAGCCGCATTCCAATACATAGCTCACATCCCGGCGCATGGTACAACCCAGGGTTCCACCGCCATCGGGGGTTTCCGGTCTGACGGCTTTGATGCAGTTCCTTGCCCCTTCCGCGGTTTTCACGTCGGTGAAGAGGATGCTTTGGATCCCCGAACCGACGGCCCGTTGGGCCAGGAAGTTTTCCAAGCTTTGATCGACTTTGACCATGGAAGACATGTTATGCAATTCCGTCAACCGGGCAAAATCGTCGAACCAAGTCAAATCGAAGGATGAGTACTGGGCCAAAAATTCCACATAGTCGATTACTCCCGTATGGCCGATGACTTCCACAAGCCCAGGCCAAGTACTGTGAATATGGGTGCCTACCGTCGGTTTACCTTCCCGCAATCGTTCCCGCAAAATGTTCTTCCGCACGACCCATCAGCTCCTTTGACAATTCTACATTCAAGCTTAGCCCTTCAATGGGCAAAAACCTTCCCAAGGAGATCTACAATTGGGAATTTTTATGCCCTGGGCCAGCCTAGGCTGGCTCCCCTTAGATATACTTATTCTCTTCTTGCAACCTTCTTTGGATCTTCTGGGCTGCTTCTGTAGCCGCCAGTCCTCCCAAGGAAGTCTCCCGCAGGCTCTCCGGCATTTGATCACCGATCTTCTTCATGGCCAGGACCGTTTGGTCGTAGGGAACGAAGGATTTTATCCCCGCCAAGACCATATTGGCTGCCACCACCGCGTTGGCCGCGGAGCTGGCATTACGGCTCACACAGGGAACCTCCACTAATCCCGCGACGGGATCACAGACTAATCCCAGCATGTTCTGCAAGGCCAAGGCCGCCCCGTCGAAGACTTCTTCGGGGCTTCCACCGGCCAGATAAACGATGGCCCCCGCCGCCATAGCTGAGGCAACACCACATTCAGCTTGACATCCGCCCGCCGCCCCGCTGATGGGTCCTTGGGCAGCGGTGATGGTACCGATGCCCGCCGCAGTCAACAAGGCATCGACTAACATTTCATCATCGACACCTAGTTCTTCTCCTACAGGTAGCAAGGCCCCTGGGACAACACCACAGCTACCCCCCGTTGGGCAGGCCACAACCCGACCTAGGCTAGCATTCAACTGGGCCACAGCCAATGAGTAGGCGATGATTTTTTCCATGGGGGCACCGCCCACTAATCTTCCCGCCTTCCGCGCTTCCTCGATTCTCAAGCCATAGCCCTTCACCAGATGGGCCATCTGCCCCCCTTCTTGCAATCCCCTTTCCACCGATTCCCTCATCACCTGTAAACGTCGCCCCATTTCCTCCCGGACTTGCTCAACAGTGATATTACTCCGAAAGGCTTCGTAGGTTGCGACGTTATCGGGGATATGGGTCTTGGTTTGGGCACACAACTCCAGCAGTCCTTGGGCACTTTTTAGTTCCATAGGCCCCTCCTAAAACTTATCTAATGTTCGCACCGCGTGGACACCGGGGATCCTACTGATGTCTGCGACCAGGCTTTCATCCAGGGGATCATCGGTTTCCGCGACTAATAGGGCATCGGAACCCCGTCGCTTACGGCTGACCTTAAGAAAAGCGATGTTAATCTTGTGTCTGGCCAGTCTACTGGTTACCTCCGCTACGATCCCTGGTGTATCCTGGTGTTGGGTGATCAAGACAGAATAGCTACCATCGACCGATATTTCAAAACCGTCGATGGCCAAGATCTCGATCCGGCCTCCCCCAATAGAGGAACCCAAGAGTTCCAGTTGTCCCCTTTCACCCCACAGTCTCATCAAGACTGTGTTTGGATGTACTTCCCCTAAATCGGCAGTATAAAAGCGGTATTCTAAGCCCTGCTCCCCTGCCAGCTCCCTAGCTTGGGGAATCAGCGGATCGTCCATGGCCAAGCCTAAAAGACCAGCTAACAACGCCAGGTCGGTCCGGTGTCCCCAGTAAGTGGCCGCAAAGGATCCGTGGAGGCCGATCTCCGCCCGACGGACTGCTTCACCTAAGATGTTTCGCCCCGCTAAGCCTAGGCGGACAGCCCCGGCGGTATGGGAGCTTGAAGGACCGACCATCACCGGTCCAACGATATCGAAAATCCCGATGTTTGGCATGGGCATTACCTCCCTACCATCGTGATGATTATAGGTTAGCAGGTGATATAGAAATTCCTGCTTTTACTCTCCCCCACCTTGTAGTTCTCAACCCAACATCCGGCTCCAAACAGAGGCATTGTACTGCCCATCTTAGGAGAAGATCTGAATCAAGGAGGGAAAAGCATGCCTGTGATTTTCTTTTATGGGCCGAAGTTGGGTACCGATAAGAAAAGGGAGTTGGTCAGGGATTTTACCAACGCTGCTAGTCAAGCCACCGGCATCCCCCCGTCGGCCTTTGTGGTCACTCTCCATGAGTTGGACCCGGAAGATGTGGGGGTTGGTGGGGAATTGTTGGCGGACAAGGGAAAGAAGTAGGATCTGGGGGAACAACCCGGTCCTTTTCTTGTGTATTACCCCTGAAAATCGATAGAGTGCCAAGACTATTTAGTCCACTAGGGAATAGCCATTAACAGATGTCCCAAAATCCTAAAGCGAGCACCTCCAAAAAAGAGGTATCTCGTCAATGAACATGAACTAACAGGATTAGTGATTGATATTTCAGAGTTTTCACGATAATCTTTAGTGAATGTTTTGATCTGGGTAGACATATGTAGTGAAAGGTATCGACGGGGAGCTTCACCCCTTCATCAGTTACCAGTACCGAGAACGAAGTCTTTTCTTGGGTTTGGCCTCTGCAGTCAGGATAGGTTTTTGACTTACTCGGCTTTCGCGAGTTGGCTAATAGTCCTTATGCAAGGAGGTCAGCTTGGCTTTTCGTGGTTTAGGTGCCGGCCTCTAGTGGCCTACAGAGCAGATTGACTTCGAAGATATAATCCTGTCGTCCGGTAGGAGGCACGCAAAGAGGCGATAATAGGTGTGGAACGGGAATTTTCCAGGTGTTTGCCCGTTAAGGGAAATCCTTTGCAGTAGACTCATTGTTTTGAGTTATTGCTTTATTTTTTGGGCTTGCCCATATTTGTTACCAAATTATTACCAGCCTGTTACCGGGGTGTTACCAAGCCATGCTATAGTAATACCAGAGATGACAGACACCGTAAAATGCAATTGGAGTTGTGGTTAATGGCAGGCAGTAAGAGATTGAAGTTATATCGACGTGGTTACGATGCTTCTTCTTTCATCATTCATGTTTATTCTCGCGAGAATGCGTGCTGGCAAGGAGAAATTGAACACGTCCAGTCGGGGAACGTCATTCGGTTTCGGAGTTGTCTTGAGCTTATTACGCTGATGGATGAGATGTTGAAAATGCTGAATTTCCCCCAGGCGACCTTCCAGACCCGCCAATGGGAAGAGTCGGAGATGTACTTTCGTGATGTTGCCCTGCAATAATCTGCCATTAAGGAGGATTTATCATGACAGTTGATATTGATAAAAAGAAAACTAATAAATCCACCTTCATGGTTCAAGTGATCTTTCAGCAGAATGCCAGCTGGCAGGGTCAGGTCAAATGGTTGGAAGGAGAAAAGGAGCAATCATTTCGTAGTGTTTTAGAACTTGTTAGTTTGATGCAGGAGGCTATGGATAAGAGCGGTTCTCCCCCAGCCGATTACACTTTACGATCTTGGGTTGATTGGGAGTAAGGGCAAACGGTTCCCTCAGTTTGCCTTACACTATAAGCATTACAACGAGGGGGCGATAGGTCTTAGGTTGCTGGTCTTAGAACTTCGGGATGGATTCCCAACTCTTTGGAAGCGATGACCCCCATCCTCTAACTGGTCACCAATGGGATGACGGAGAGCTAGGGTGAACCCGGCCAAGGAAAACACAAACCAAAGAGGAGGAAGTTCATAATGAAAAAGTTGTTTGTTGTAGCGTTGGTATTTATTTTGGCATTGAGTATGTCGGGGCTAGCTTGGGCCAACACGGCTGAGGTTACTCAAGAGGGCAATGACAATGTCGTCGAGCTGACACAAGCGGGTAGCAACTTTGTTGAAATCGGCCAGGACGGAGACGACAATGAGGCAACAGTTGTCCAAGACGGTGTTAACGAGCTAGATATAGTACAAACAGGGGACAACAATGGTGCCGAAGTCTCGCAAAGCGGAGAAAACGTGGCAGGGGTCTTTCAAGTCGGCGACGAGAACACGGCCGGTATTACCCAAGTGGGTTACCAAAACACAGCATCTATATACCAACGCGGTTTAGCGTTTCTGGGCAGAGGCCTGTCCGATAATAACGAAGCATCAATTACCCAAGATGGGGACGACAACTACGCCGTTATTGACCAAAGCGCAATAGGGGCGTTGTTTGCCGCAGGTAAAAGTTCAGAGAATACAGCCTCAGTAACCCAATTAGGAATCTCCAACGATGCGGTCATTGGCCAAGATGCCACAGCTATCCTGTTGTCTTCCGCCATTGCCAGCGGAAACGATGCATCAGTTGCCCAAACAGGTGATAACAATAGCGCTATTGTACTTCAACAGGCTCTAGCGGCTTTGGGCGAAGGCTATGATGTAACCTCTGGTAATAAGGCCGTAGTAAACCAGGCCGGTTATGACCAGGAAGCAAACGTTCTCCAGTTTGGAGCGGAGAACAAGGCCACAATAAACCAGAACTGGACATATAAGGTGCCAGGGTATGGTGACAATTTTGCCTTCGTCAAACAGGTTGGTGCCGAAAACGACGTGCAGATAAATCAGAATAGGAGTTTCAGCGAAGCCAGAGTAGTCCAACTGGGCGATAAAAACCGGACTACGGTATGGCAGGTCAGCGATTACAACAAGGCTGATGTTCTCCAGCTAGGTGACAAAAATAGAGCTCGTGTCAGGGAACAAGACGGAGACTATCACAAGGCCGACGTTGTTCAGATTGGCGACCAGAACTATGTGGACGTAAAGCAATACATCGCTTCCAATACAGCAACCGTTTACCAATATAATAATGGCAGATTGAATGTAGGGGCGAATGATTTCACTAACTACGCTACAATCCTCCAAACCAATGGATCTGGTAATGTGGCCAATCTGATTCAGTTGGGCGACAACACATCCTATATAACTCAATCCGGTAATGACAACAACGCTAGAGTGTTCCAAAACAACTAAACTAAACATCTCTTGCAACAAGAGAAACCTTTAGACCATGGAAAGGTCAGCCCTGCCTATTCAAAGGCGTAATGAAGCCTATGGTGCCAGGGCTGACCTGCACCCCGTAATGACTGTTCCGCACTAATAGATTTTAGGGGTGGTAGAAATGAAGATGTTCAAGTGCATAGTAGGAATACTAACTATGGTTATTCTACTCTCCAGCTCGTTCGGAATTTCCTTGGCGAAAGAACGCAGTAATGAAATCTACCTATATCAAGACGGTGACCACAACAAAGCCTATTTCGAACAATTTGGCTCTAACCATTTTTCCTACATCGACCAACAGGGGGACTATAATAATGCAACGGCCCAGATTTTGGGCGAGAAAAACAACACAACCATACAAACACAGTATGGTGATGACAACGAAGCAGAGGCCTTAATCGAGTCTGGAATGGGTAATACCATAATCCAACTCCAGATTGGTTATGATAACAAAGCCTTCGCGACAATTAGCGGCAGTAACAGTGCTATTGAACAATTCCAGTTGGGCAGAAATAACCGTTCAAACGCTACAATAGAGGGTGATCGTAGTACTATCGTGCACTTTCAACTGGGAGATGGACTCGAAGATAATCCCCATCTAGTAGGAAATGGCCAAGATTTGGTAGTAATTCAAATGCCCTGGTTTTAATTTGCCCTAGGCGAAAGAACGGAGTTAAAGGGTCCATGGGAAATTAGTCATGAGAAGAGGAAAAAACAATGCGAAACCTACGATGGTTAGGCGTTATCGTTGCGACAATACTGTTCCTGTCTAGTCCGACCCTGGCCGAGAGTACGGGGGATATTTTCCAAGACGGTAACAACAACACCGCTGGTATTGTACAACGACTCTGGTGGAACGAGACTCTAATACAGCAGGTGGGCAACAGCAACCAAGCCGACATTGTACAAAAGGGCCTCGACCATGAAGCCACTATCATCCAATACGGGGATGAAAACCAAAGTTCGGTTTCTCAACTTGGTTGCGAAAGTATGACTATCGCCTACCAATCTGGATCAGGCAACGAAGTAGATGTTACCCAATTTGGAGCTTGGTACCACTGGTCCTTCCCCCTCAATCCCTACGGTGCAGCCTATTTTAACATGGCATCCATTTCCCAGGAAGGGATGGATAACCAGGCCATAGTTGTACAAATGCACGGTCTAAATGATGTGACCGTTTCTCAGAACGGTACCGAAAACGAAGTCTCGACAACCCAAGTCCAGTTGGCAAAAGAACTGGGCGACAACACGCTCTCAGTCACTCAAGAAGGAAATGAAAACATGGCCGACAGTCACCAGATTGGTGCTTACAATTCGGCAGAAGTCTTTCAAGATGGCACCCAAAACTGGGCGACGATCATATCTGTGGGTACTCATCACTTCGCCTCCATTTTTCAAAAGGGAGTCGAAAACTTCGCTTCCGTTTTTCAACGGGGAAATAATAATAGCGCAATAGTCACACAATTTGGCCAAGGAAATCGAACTGTGATTACTCAAACTAGGTTGTAGACACAAAGCTCTATCAATGTGCAACGTAATCCTTGTTTACAGGAGCCCACATCACCTAT
Source organism: Limnochordia bacterium (assembly GCA_050944915.1). GTDB lineage: Bacteria > Bacillota > Limnochordia > JAAZLZ01 > JAAZLZ01 > JBMNRY01. The sequence goes on along the minus strand of JBMNRY010000007.1, from coordinate 13,817 downwards.
TACGGAAAAGGAGAATGGATTATGAAGTTCAACCTAAGGAAAAGGGTAATCATTGGCATCCTACTGATGCTCACCCTTGTTTTACCGATCTTCCCTGTTTATGCCAGTGCAGCGACCCAAGAAAGGGAAGCTTTGTTTCTAGCCTCCCAGCGCCTCCTTGAAGAACAACAGCAACAGCCCGATACTAAGGCTGGCATCCTGGCGACCAGCTACGGGCAAGATGGAGAGTTTAGCCTTGGCGCACGGGTAGAATCTAATCTCCAACAAGACGGTCGAGTGAGGCTTATGGTGGAAGCCATTTATCTCAAAGAAGAAAAGGATGTGGCCGGCTTCATTGGGATGAAATTCCTGCCTGTGCCGAGCCTAGAGCGGCCCCTCTACCTGGGTGGAGCAATCGGTCTTCAGGAAGAATATCGCTTCCAATTCTTCGGTGGTTTGGAGCTTACCGAACACATCTTTCTGGAGTTGAAATACATCAACAACGAAATTAGTTTCGACGAAGAAAATCTCTGTATTGCCGCTGGATTCCAGTTATCCTTCTAAGGGAGGTAAACCTCAATGAGAAAGAAATTGACTCTTGTTAGTACGGTCCTCCTTCTTAGCCTCGTCTTAGGTAGTGCAACGGTCTGGGCCGACGCCGTCATGAGTTGGTCCTTCAGTACCTTTAATAATCCTAACGCTCGGCAGGTGGCTCTAAACATAGCTAATCGCCAACAAGAACTTGCGGAATTGGATGATAGCGAAAAGACAGCCATGGAGAGATTCCAAGAGAGTCTAGAGCGAATGCAGATGAGTTATGCCATTCGGAATCTTTTGGAACTGGAACCCACCGAGGAAGATTTTTTTGGCTACCTTCCTCTCGGTGATAGTTGGCTCTATTGGGAATACGACGCGGCAACTGAATCCATCACCGTCTGGTACTGGGATAATGGAACATGGATTGTAACGCCCTTCCAACCGGGAACACCACCGGATCCACCCGAAAAGGAGGTTGAAGGTCCTGGTGTTTGATCCCGTAGACAGACCTAACTCATACCATACACGACAACCTCACAAGGAGTGATCCCCATGGAACTGGTTTTAATTGGTTGCCTAATGCTGGGTCTATTAGCCGGCGGGATGCCTGGGGCGGAGCCGGTCCAGGATGTACCTATAAATATTGAAGAACAGATGCAAGAGGTATTGGAAGCTCCTGAATCAATCATGTTATCGGAAGCAAACGTAACGACAGCTACCCAGCTGTTGGCGGCATTGCCGGAGACCGAAAGGAAAATACCGATAGCGGTTTATCATGTGGCCGACAATACAGGACAGTTTAAAGGGGACCGAATGGGAGTATCTTCGACGGTGGTCACCCAAGGGGCTACGGAAATGCTGATCACTGCCTTACATAGATCCAGGCAGTTTGTGGTTCTTGACCGAGCCCGCTTCGGCGATTTCATGAATGAACAAAACCTGGTCACCAGCAGTAGGGTCGTGGAAGGCCAGGGGCCGGTAATTGGAGCTATGACCGGTGCCGACTATGTTATCACCGGAGCTATCACCGAATACCAAGTCGATATGTACAGCGGAGGTTTGGGACTACGGATCGCCGGTAAGGGCGGTTCCCAGGAATACGCAAGGGCCTCCTGTGCCATCGATTTACGGGTTACCGACACCACCACCGGTGAAGTCGTTTGGGCCGACAGCCTCAAAGGGGAAATCCTCGGCGAGAGGGTCGGATTAGAAGTCTTCTCCTTCTTAGGTAAGAATATCGTGGAATTTGAAACGGGACAGGGTAAGCAACAGGTGATCAATCTCGTCGTCCGTACCTTACTGGAAGAAGCGGTGTTCAAGCTGATACAAAGTGGCGTTTTAACTTCTTAGATTTTCTGATGCAGTCTACCTTGGCTTGTCTATCTGGTCCCCCTAGGCACCATAAAGATCTCCTGGTGTGATGCGGCTAGTCTTCTAGGAAAGAAGGCTAGTCGCATTCCTGTACCAGGTAGATTTATGCCCCCAGGGGTTGGAGGGGACGGGATTGGCAGCGGAGGGTAATATGGTCGTAACCATATTTCTTTTGGAAAGTATCCTTCACCCGAGCCAAGACCCTTTGGGCCTGCTCGAAATTGAGGCTGTTGAGGAGCACTAAGTATTGGGCATCATTCCACCGACAAATGATATCACCCCGACGGAGGGCTTCTTTCAAAATCACGCCGAGCTGGGTCATAATCAGATCTAATTCCCGCTGGGGAAGGACTTGGCCCTTGCCGAGAATGGTTAGGGAACTAAGAACGACTGCTTGACCGTTGCGCCCGAGGCGACGCTCTTCCATTTCATAAAACAGACGGAAAGATTCCTGATCACAAAATAGGGCCCCATCGGCATCATTCCGGGTACGAATACTATCTTGAATATCCTTAATATCCATGATCAAATTGCCGCTACTGGCACTTATTTTCCTATACAACTCCCGCATGGCTGGCGAGGGACTGGTACCATGTTGTTGGAAGAAAAGATAAGAAACGTATTGGTAATGGGCCCGAGCTTTATTCACCTGTCCTTCGGCCAGTAAGGACTCCATGAAATGGAGATGAACATCTTCCTCCAATGGTTCGATGGCAAAGAAACGTTCACAAACCTGGCGGATTTCATCCCACTGACCCTTCTCTTTGAGAAGTTGAATCAACTCTAAGGTTTTGGTTAAATAGAAGCGTTTGTAGCGCTGGCGGGTCATCAAAGTCCGCGGGGTGTATTGATTCCCTGGTAGATAATCCCCTTGATAAAGCTCCAACGCTTTTATATTCAACTCTGTGGCAGCATCGGGATCCTCCTGGGCCAGTTCTTCCGCTTGCAGACAGAGGGACTCTAGCTCTTCGCTATCTAACCAATAACTCGATTGGGTATTAAAACCATAGGAACCCCGGGCGCTGATTATGTACTGGTGTTGAGGATGACCATCCTGACCCAGGGTATTGCGCAAACGATAAACAAGGGATTTCAGGACTGTTCTCGGATCATCGAATTCTTGCTCCGGCCATAGGACTTCAACTAAAGTGTCGACGGAGACTTGATGGCCCTTTTGGGTTAGCAGGTACTGAAACAGGGTCCATACCTTTTGGGCCTGGCTTTCTTCGGTGAGGACTTGATCCCCCTGGCGAACGACGAACTTGCCTAGGGTAAAGATTTCGATGTGCGGTTCCTGTTGTCGCAAGTAATTCCCCCCTTTCTAGTGTAGAATTACACTCTTCCCTGCTTACTCCTGGTTTCTAAAAAGGGCCAGCGTACGTTCCCGACCTAAATAGTTTTCTAGATCGTGCTGGGTGATAATCCGCCGATTGGCCACCTTCACGCTGGTTAGCCGACCCTTCTTCATTTCTCGATAAATAGTCGTTCGGCTTACACCTAGGATTTGCGCCACTTCTCCTGGAGAGAAACCCCTCTTCTCCATGAAACCACCCTCTTTCCCGGGTGTTCCTTCTTGTAGCACTATTATCCCACTGGTCAGACCGTTAGTCAATGACTATCAATTCTGACAAATCCCAAATAACAACTAAGGTGGAGAGCTAAGGGGCACTGGGATTCGTTTTCGCGGGAATTCAATTATCGAAATAAAGAATTAAGAATATGGAAAGACCCTTGGTCGACCAAGGGTCTTTCCATGGGTAATAGCTACAAGGAATCTATAAATTAAAAGGGAAAGTCCATGTTCAACCTCTCGGCCATCTCGGCTAGGCCGTTAAAGGCTGTTGGGGATAAGCCGACACCTATTTTCTTGGCCTCTTCCAGGGCGAGATGCTCGATCTCCCCAGGGACGTAGATCCGGTCCACACCGGGAGCCGTTGGGGTGTTATGCATTTCATCGATTAGACGATCGATCCGAGCTAGGAATTCTTCCCGTTCCATCAAAGCCTCGATATTAACCGCCCTGATGGTATGTCCTGTCTTCGTCGGTGTATCGGGTTGGAGGCGCCAGCTAACCAGTTCCTTGGTGATCCCGGCACCGGAGAGGACGCCGGCTAACACTTCTACGAAAAAGGCCAACCCGTAGCCTTTGTAGCCGCCAAAGGGGATGAGGGACCCACCGGGGATATAATTATTAGGATCGGTGGTCGGATTGCCCTCTCGGTCTAACAACCAACCTTCAGGGATCGATTGGCCGGCCGAGGCATAATTCACAATCTTCCCGGCGGCGACGACGCTCATAGCCATATCGAGGACTACCGGAGGATGTTTACCGGCGGGAGCAGCCATGGCCAAGGGGTTGTTACCGATGCTGCGCCCTTTGCCCCCGGTGATGCTCATCATGGCCGGGGCATTGCTGACGGCTTCACCGATCATGCCTTCTCGGGCACACATTAAAACATAGGACGCTCCAGCGCCGAAATGGTTGCTGTTCCTGATGGTCACCATCCCAAGGCCGGTCGCCTTGGCCTTTTCGATGGCTAACCGGGTTCCTTTATAGGCACTTACCTGACCCATCCCCGCTCCTGCATCAATGACGGCATAGGCGGGACCTTCCCGGAGGATCTTGGGTTCCGCTTGGGTATCGATGCCACCCTTTTGCATCTGGGTGATGTAATGGGGTAAGGCGACGACACCATGGGAAGCTACCCCCCGCATATCACATTCCACAAGGATTTCCGCCGCGGCCTGGGCGTCCTCAGGACGGATGCCCGCCCGTTCTAGACCTTCCCGACAAAAATCGATTAACCGCTGGCTGTCGACACGGATTAGTTCCACTTTCCGACCCCCTATTAGAATCGATGATCAAAGGTTTTGATCCAATATTCACCAATGGGCAGAAGGTTCCTCCCCTAAAAAGAAAAAACCACCAGCAAAGCTGATGGTTAACGGGCACATTCTCCCCCTTGACCCCGGAGGATCTCTATGGCGTGGGGCAGTTCACCGAGGATGGCCCCCAGGGATTCCTCGACTCCCTTGGGACTGCCGGGTAGGTTAATGATCAAGGTTTGGCCCCGAATTCCCGCGACGGCCCGGGAAAGCATAGCCCGCGGGGTGTTGGCCCGGCCGACCCGCCGCATCTCTTCTGGGATCCCGGGGACTTCCCGCTCGATGACAGCCTTGGTGGCCTCCGGAGTCACATCCCGGGGTCCGAAACCGGTGCCTCCCGTGGTAAAAATGAGATCGAAACATCGGCTTTCGGCCATCTCCTGGAGCTTAGCCGAAAGGAGCTCCTGCTCATCGGGGACGATTTCCCGCTGGAGAACTTGACCATCGATGTTAGCTACTAGCTCTCGGATCCGCTCTCCGCTCACATCGTTCCTTTGACCTTGGGCTCCCTTATCGCTCGCGGTGACGATACCAACGGTGATCAATTGGACCCTTTCGATGGGATCACCAGGTCGGATGGTCCCCCCTTGGAGAACCCGGGCGAAAATACCTTCCCGGGGCATGACGCAATCGCCCACCTGGCGATAGATAGCACAACCGTGGTGACACTCCTTACCATGCTGGGTTACTTCCAACAGGACCTCATCACCAAGGCGTAGGCGGCTGCCTAGGGGTAGCCCTAGGAGATCTATCCCTTCGGTAGTGATGTTCTCCGCAAAATCTCCCGGGTGGACATCGATGCCCCGCTCCCGCATCTTGGCGATGCTCTCGATAGCTAAAAGGCTGATTTGACGATGCCAAGTACCGGTATGGGCATCACCGGCTAACCCGTGGTTGGGCAGGACTTGAGCTTCCGGGATATTCCGTTTTTTTTCTCCCTTTTTCTCGCTGATGGATATGGCCAAGATTTGGGCCATTGCTTAACCTCCAATCTGGGACATGATCCGACGACAGGGCGAAGCCGTCGTTAGATTATGTCCCTGCGGTTTCATGGCGATGGCTTGGCCGATAAGCTCCGCCAATTCCCCATCGCTAATCCCCTGCCGGAGCCGATCCCGTAGGGGAATCCCCGTATCAAACCCTAGGCAGGGGCGAAGGATGCCATCGGGTGTTAGACGTAGGCGATTACAGGCCTGGCAAAAATGATCGCTGATGGGGGAAATAAAGCCGATGGTCCCCTGGGCCTGGGGTAGCTGGTAATAACGGGCGGGACCGGCGCCGTTGGGGCCCGGGACCCCTTGGAGGGTGAATTCCTCCTCCAGTCGTTCTTTGATCTGGGCCGATGATAAATATTCCCCTACCGGCTCACCTCCGATAGGCATCAATTCGATGAAGCGGATGTGTAAAGGTAGCTCTAGGGTTAACCGGGCGAAATCCCCCAGTTCATCATCGTTAACCCCTTGGATGACAACCATATTGATTTTAACGGGATCAAGGCCGACTTGGAGGGCGGCTTCAATCCCCCGCCAAGCTTCCTTGAGATCTCCGATCCTAGTTAGCTGGCGATACCTTTCGGCCTTTAGGGAATCGAGACTGATATTCACCCGCTTTAATCCCCCGGTTTTCAAATCTGGGGCCATATCGGCTAAGAGAAGGCCGTTGGTCGTCAGGGAAAGGTCCACAAGGCCTGGGATCTGGGCTAGATTGGCCACCAGGGAGGTGATGTTTTTGCGGACCAAAGGTTCGCCGCCGGTGATGCGGATCTTGCTGATCCCTAATTTCACCGCCACTTGGGCCAAACGGTAGATTTCCTCTAGGCTTAAGATATCCTGATGGGCCTTAGGTTTCACCCCATGGGCCGGCATACAGTAAACACAGCGCAGATTACAACGATCTGTAACTGAGATTCGTAAATAATCGATTTTTCGGTGGTAACCATCCTGGATCACTATTCTTCCCACCCTATAAAAAAAGTGCCTAACCTTGGAATCACCCAAGTTAGCCACAGCCATCGCTAACTGTTTCCTTACCAAGGTTGGGAGGCTGCGCTGTTTCCGGCACAACCCCGGCGCGCTTTCCATAGGCAACTAGCCCGTAGGAAATGCGGCTCGGAAACAAAAGATCTGTTTGTTCAATCCATTCGCCCATGGGAGTTCCTTTCCTCCTAGGGAGATAGCTGATTGAGGGACCAATTCTTGATCACTTTACCCACATAGGGTGAGGTCATAGCCCCTAAGAGCCCTTTGTAGTCGGGTAAGAAGGGGATTTGATCACCGACCTGTAAACTTTGGGGACAATGGGTGATATCCACCAAACAGTGATCGCTGGTGGCGCCAAGATATTCTGTCCCCGGCAGGAGGGGTTGGAGTTTCCCAGCCCCGATATCTTGCACCCCGAGGGCCAAGACAGCCCGGAGCCTGACTTCTCCCTCGGGCAAGGAGGGTCCAGGGGCTTTGGCGTGGATCTCGATGATTTCTCCCTGGAGGATGAAGGCATCGAGGTAGGCACCTGGTAGAGGGGTATCGTAGACGATATCCTTCCCCAGGAGAATGCTCTCTCCCATCCGCAGATGATTCACCTCCGGGAACCAATTGCCCGCCATGATGGTGGGCAGGGAACTGCTGTTGCCGCCGGAGATGATGGGCAATTCTAAGTGGTGGTGTTCCCTAATGAAGTGGACCAAATCGAGCAACAAAGCCATGTTGTTCTCATTGGGCAGGACCCCTTCGAAACAAGCCAGGTTAGTCCCTAAACCGACGAGGTTAATCCCCGGCAGATCCTTGATCCTTTCGACTACTACCGGTACTTCCGCGGGCCACAGACCTTCCCGGAAATCTCCCACATCGACCATTAAGATGATCTGGTGTACTTTGCCTAGGGCATGGGCCCGGCGGGCTAAGGCTTCGATGACTCGAGGATGGGTTTCCAGGCTGATATCGACGTACTCGATGGTTTCATCGATTTGGGAAGGCAGGGTAGAACGAAGTAAAAAAAAGGTCGTTTCTAGACCTGCCCTTCGAAGACGTTGGATATTAGCTAGGCGGGAATCTCCTAGGCCTGCCGCACCTCCAGCTAGCATGGCGGCGCCCACCTCCGGTGCTCCACAACACGCTTTGGTCACCCCGATGAAGGAAGCGCCGGTGGGAGCCAGAAGATGGGCGATCAATTGGGTATTATGACGGATCTTATCGGGGTAGATCTCTAATTCCAGGGACATCTCCGCCAGCTCCTAGCTGTTTTCTACCGCTTGTTCCTTATGGAGGCGGTAGATCTGGGCCCCTAAGCCCCGTAATTTCTCCTCTATTCTCTCATAGCCCCGGTAAATATATTCCACACCATCGATTTCCGTGATTCCCCGGGCGTTTAAGCCAGCCACGATGAGGGCTGCCCCCATCCGCAGATCCGAGGCGGTCACCGGGGCTCCCGTGAGTTCCTCGGTCCCGGTGATGACCGCGGTCCGGCCGTCGGATTTGATCAAGCCACCCAAGCGTTTGAGCTCGTCCACGTGGCCGAAGCGGTTTTCAAAGACCCGTTCATTGATTATACTTGTCCCCTCGGCTCTAAGCATGGTCGAGACGAAGATGGGCTGTAAATCGGTGGGAAAACCGGGATAGGGCAGGGTTTTCACTTGCACCGCTTGGATCCGGGCCGGTCCTTGGATATGGATATCTTCCCCTTTGATGCTCAAGCAGCCCCCGGCCTCTTCGATCTTCCGTAAAACAGCTTCCAAATGTTTAGGGATCACATTTTGCACAGTGACTTCCCCTTGATTAATCAGCCCCGCTAGAAGATAGGTCCCCGCTTCGATGCGGTCGGGGATAATGGTATGACGGGTACCTTCTAAGGCCTCGACACCTTCGATTTTGATCACATCGGTCCCTGCGCCTTTGACCTTGGCGCCCATGAGGGCCAACAGGTTGGCCAAATCGACGATTTCCGGTTCTTTAGCCGCGTTATATAAGGTGGTCACACCCCGGGCTAAAGTAGCAGCCATCATCAGATTTTCCGTCGCCCCTACACTGGGGAAGTCTAAATAGATTTCCTCCCCCTTTAAGCCCTCGGTTTCCCCGATGATATAACCATGCTCTACCCAAATATCGGCCCCTAATTCCCGTAAACCCTTAATATGGAGATCGATGGGCCGGGAACCGATTTCACAACCGCCGGGGAAGGCTACCTGGGCCCTACCGTAACGGGCCAGGAGGGGTCCTAAAAACAGGGAAGAAGCCCGCAATCTTCGGGCCAACTCGTAAGGAACAACGGGATTGATCCGGGCATGGGGACGCAGTTCCAAAACATTCCGTCGACGCCACTCTACTCCCACACCCATGGAATGTAATATATCAAACATACAAGCGATATCCCCGATCTGGGGGACATTCTCCAGTATTGTCTTCTGGTCGGTTAATAAACAAGCAGGGATTAAGGCCACAGCGGCGTTCTTTGCCCCGCTAATGGTCACATTGCCTCGTAGGGATGTCTCCCCATGGATCACTAATTTGTGCATCAGGATTCTCCTTCTTGGCGGCCTTGTGCTAAGCCCCACATCCTCACTATTTCGCCAAACACCCTTTTGTTCCTCCTCGGGATCGGGATCTGTTCTTTGGGGCGGGGAAATAGGGGGCCAGGGGAGACTCCGATGATCTGGTCTGTAGAATTTGTGGGACAGAGGTCTATCCAGTCCTTGACTCAGTAAAGGTTGGGATCTCCGGGGAAGGACCCTCCTTCCACCGGCCGATCTCCTTCTTCCCGGGGAAAGTAGTTGATTAGGAATAAAACCGTTCCATCAAAAATAGCCGCCGCGATCCGCTCCCGATAAAGGGCATCGGCTAACATCCCCTCTTCTTTCGGGTTAGATAGAAAGCCGACTTCGACTAAGGCTGCGGGCATCTGGGTATCCCGCAAGACCCGAAAGGGGGCCCAGCGGGCTTGACGATGGTTGGGGCCTAGTTGGCGAACTAATTCCCTTTGGATCATCGTCGCCAGGCTCCTGTCTCCCTCGCTGTAGTAGAAGGTTTGGGCTCCTGACCACTGGGGATCGGGAGCGCTATTGCCGTGGATGCTGAGGTAAATGTGGGCCTCGCTGTCGTTGGCCAAGGCCGCCCGATGGAGCAAATCGGCCCGCTGGCGGAAAGGGGCGTCGGGGGGAGCTAGATCCCCATCGCTAGTGCGGGTCATGATCACGTGGGCTCTCGCGGCGGTAAAACGATCCCTGAGGCGCAGGCCGATATCGAGCACCATCTCTTTCTCCAGCAAACCCCGGGAGCCGACGGCCCCGGGGTCCCGACCGCCGTGGCCGGGATCGATGACGATAGTATACCGACCCAAATCGTAGTTAGGGGCTTCGACGGAAACATAAAGGGGAAGCATGGCTATGGTCAATCCTAAACAAAAACAGACTCCTGCCAGCAGCCCCATGGTTTGTTTCCCGGTGATGATGATGAAGAATGCTTTATTGCCCATGGACAGCCTCCCCCGGCACCAAGATAATACATAGATATGCCCGGAGGTAGGCTGACATTTCTAAACCGGCGGTTTTTCCACGGTGAAAACTCGAAAACCACCGCCTTTGGCGGCTTCGCGGCAGGAACCGAGTTCCTCTTCTAGCAGGCGGGCTAAGGTCTTAATACCTTGGGCTGTCCTCCCCACTATGTAGAGAATGCCCCCTGGTTTGAGAGCTGCATAGGCGGAGGTTAACAAGGCCATGACCGTGGCCCTTCCCGCCCGATAAGGGGGATTACAAGCGATACAATCAAACCTGATACCGGCTAAGGGTTCCAAACCGTTTCCTTGGTAGACATGGGCCCTAACCCCGTTGCGAGCCAGATTAGCCCGGGCTAAATCCACAGCCCTTTGGTTGATATCGACCATGTACACCGTAGCTTGGGGAGCCTTTTTGGCCATGAAAAGGCCGATGGGGCCATAACCACAGCCCAAATCGAGGCAGCTGCCCTCGGGGGGGACTTGGATGGTATCCAATAAAAGGCGGGTCCCCCGATCGAGTTTGTTTTTGGAAAAAACCCCCCGGTCGGTGAAAAACTCCATTTCTACTCCCCGTACCTGGGCGGTGAATAGCTGGGTTTTATGGTCCGTTTGGGGCTCGACGCTGAAGTAATGATCGGGGCTCATCGATCATCCCTCCCCAGGAAGATCATCCGGCCTAACGATTTATTATAGGGTGTCCAACCTTGCTCATCCGTTTCCTGTAAGGCTAAAAACTGATGGGCCTTAGCATCCATGTTATCGGCATGGTGCAGCACACATGCTTCTGCAGTTTTGGGCCGTTTCGGTGAACCCCATTCGTACTCCCCATGGTGGCTGATGAGCAAATGGCGCAGGCGCAAAGCTAATCCCGGGGGGAAATCCTCCACGGTTTCCATAGCCTGACAGACCCTTTCATCGCCGAGGACGATATGGCCCAAGAGCCGACCGGCATCGGAGTGGTCGATGGTCACCCGGTAAGTATATTCCTCTATTTTACCGATATCATGCAAAATAGCTCCAGTTATAAGAAGATCCCTATCTAAGGCGGGGTAAAGCTGACAAGCCTGCTGGCAGATTTGGACCACATGCCAGGTATGTTCTAGAAGGCCTCCTAAGTAGGCGTGGTGGATCCCCTTGGCCGCCGGAGCTTCCCGAAAATCCCGGGCCCAGTTGGGATCGTGGAAAAAATGTTCTAAAAGGGCCCGCAGGTGGGGGTTTTCGATGCCGGCTACTACTTCCAGCAAAGAGGCGAAGACCGCCTCGATATCGATGGGGGCTGTGGGCAGAAAATCCCGGGGATCGTATTCCCCCCGTTGGGCCGGCCGGATACGGTTGATGACGATTTGGAGGTTACCCCGGAAGCTGTTGAGACTTCCTTCCAACCAAACCACATCGGTATCCAGGTGGGGGAAGACTTCCGGTCCCCCATCCCACATCACTGCCCGCACATCCTGACGGCCATCGAAAAGCCCTAAACTCAAGTATTGTCCCGGCTTACCCCGGAACTGATCTAATTGTTTCCATTTCAAGGCAAAACAGCCGGTGATAGTGCTGCCCGGCTGGAAATCTCCTACGTAGATCCTAGTGGCCATCCTTCATCCTCCCTCCCGTTGCTTGTCCAATCCTTCGGGATTGGGCCTGGATTTCCTCCTGGAGCCTTAGCCCCCTAAGGAAGCTAAAGCCAGGGGGATAAGCCCCATGAAAATGACCGACCATAATAGATTGGGGGGGATGGAAGGACACAGGAGCTCCTCCAATTCTTGGCGGACCAACAACAAAAACTCTAAGCGGGTATAGGCGGGACCGACGGCGCTGCTACCGGTCAGGCCTTGTAGGAATTCAGCCTGGATTTCCTCTTCGATGCGCAGATACCAACCTTTGCCCCACCGAGAGATAGCCTGCTGTATGTGGTGGACCGGTAGGAAGAAGGAGGCCCATAGAAGGATGGCTCCGCCCACTCCTAGGTAAAGACCGCCAGCACCACCACCACGCCACCACAGGTAGATGAGGCCCCAACAAAGGGGGATGAGGATGACCAAGGACAGCTTTTGGGCTAGGCCATAGGTTTCATCCCGGATTTGGCGCACTTGGAGGGTCAGAAAATCCGTCGGCAGTTGACGTTCGTGGAGGTAGCGGCCTACGGCTAAGACGGCTTCTCCCACACCGGCTAGGAGGTAGCTGATCACTAAGGCGTAGAGGCAATAACCGATGATGGTTAAGGGAGGGAAGCGATGGCCGCCCCGCAGACCGAAGATAAACCCGGCGGTGATCAGGAGGAAGAAGAAGAGGGTTTTAAAATAGCCCACATCCCGGAAGGGGGGAAACAAGATTTGCCGGACTAGGATGGAAAAGCCGACACCTCCGGCGATGACCGCCAAGGGGCCGGCCCCCTGGATCCACAGGCCGTCAAAGGAGGACAAAAGCAAGATGCTTAAGGAACCGAGGATACCGGCATAGAGCTGTCCCCGGGGTTCTGCCCATAGGGTATGAAGACGTTCCAAGGTCATCCCTCCCTTTCCTTAAAATATATGGGAAAGGGGGAGGCCCTAGAACCAGTCCCTCCCCAGCCTTCAGAGAAAAGGAATTATTTCCCTAACCATGGAATAGTGTAGGAATGGATGTAAAGGAGGGTCAACCCATGCGTCCCACCATCGAGCGGGCCAATCACCTTTATTTATTCACCTTGTTGTTAATTCTCTTGGCCACTCCCCTGATCCAGTGGTTAAACTTCTATCACGGGGTCCTCCTGGCGGAACTGCTCCTTATCCTGCCCACCCTTTTGTTCATGGCTCGGGATCGGCTGCCTTTAGGTTACACCCTCCGCTTGCGCTGGCCGGGATGGAGACTCCTTGGTTGGAGCGCCCTGGCCGCCGCGTTGGCCTATATCATCGCTACTAGCCTCACCGCGGCTACCCGCTATCTCTACAGCCAATTAGGCACCTCCTTGCCCATGTTTATCCCTCCGGTGGCCGATGGCCGCCAGTTTGCCTGGACCTTATTCATCGGCGGCTTGGTGGCCAGTATCGCCGAGGAGGTCCTCTTTAGGGGCTATCTCTTGCGGGCCTACGAAGCCTTCGGTTCCCTCCAGGGGGTCATCATCACCGGTCTGCTCTTTGGCATGTTCCATTTGTCCTTCCAAAACTTGGTCCCTTCGGCCTTTTTGGGTATCGTCATGGGTTATTTAGTCTACCGCACCGACTCTTTGTGGGCGGGGATCGTCGCCCATTTCACCAATAATATGATTGCCTTTTCCATCGCCTATTTCAGCTACGCCACAGGGGCCGTCCATGGGGAAGTTGGCCCCCAAACCATCATGTTCATGGGGCTCTTAGCCTTCGTCAGCTTGTTCCTTTTAGGGGCCCTCTTCCGCCGCATTGAAGGCCAAACTGCACCAGATTCCATCGCGGAAGGGGCCAGTATTTGGGCTAATCTGGCCCGATTAACCCAAACCTGGCCCCTAGCCATGGCCCTAGTCATTTTCTTCACCATGGCCTATAGTGAATTTCTCCTAGTTTTCGGCAGGTTATGAAACGAGGCGACCGACTTGTTCCTCTAGAGAT
>JBMNRY010000006.1:0-35177 GCA_050944915.1 Limnochordia bacterium | reverse complement strand
AGAGAACTATTGACCTGGTAAGGCCGAAGTGCTTCTTCCCGCACTTCCTGTTCTGCTTCCTGACCCATGCTGGCCCATACATCGGTGTAAATCACATCGGCCCCAGCCACAGCATGTATATCGGCAGTAACAGTGATCTCTCCCCCCCATTTCGCCGCTAATTGCCGGGATCGATCGGTTATCGCCGCCGCGGGCTGATAGCCTGGCGGTGAAATGACTACCACATGGACACCGAAAATAGCCCCTCCTAACATTAAAGAGTGGGCCATATTATTACCATCCCCCACGTAAACGACCCGTCGCCCGGCCAAGTCACCCCAACGTTCCCACATGGTGAAATAATCTCCGAGGGCTTGACAGGGATGGAGGAGATCAGTGAGGCCGTTAATAACGGGAACGGTGCTGTAGTGGGCCAGTTCCTCCACATCTTCCTGGGCAAAGGTCCGGATCATAATGCCGTCTAAATAGCGCGCTAAAACCTGGGCCGTATCGGCGATGGTCTCTCCACGACCCAGTTGTAAATCGGCACTACTTAAAAAAAGCCCATGACCTCCCAGTTGGTAAATCCCTACTTCAAAGGATACCCGGGTTCTAGTCGAGGCCTTTTGAAAGATCAAACCAAGGGTTTTCCCCGCTAACAAAGGGTGGGGAATCCCGCCCTTCTGCAGTTCCTTCACCCTCTGGGCTAGCCTCAAGAACCCAGACAATTCTTCCCTGGTAAAAGATGCCAAGGTTAGAAAATCGCGTCCCCCCAAATGGGCCAGGCTTGCGGGAATAAGGTCCTTGCTTTCCACCACAGCAACTCCTTCCTTAGAGGCCCCTCCTAGAATTGGACCTTTGTGACCTAATCTCCTGCTTTACAAAGGCTTATTTTCCAAAAAACCTTGAATTACCTCCAACACTTCCCCTTTGCCTGCTCCCGTAACCGCGGAAAAGCCCAGGACCGGCGCATCTAAAACCCTGGCGATCTGCTCAACCCTGGTTCGTTGTTTGCTCCGAGGGAGCTTATCAATTTTGGTGGCTACCACCATATGGGGTAATTGATGGTATTTGAGCCACTGGACCATTTGCTGGTCCGTTTCCCCAGGATCATGGCGGGCATCGACCAACTGGATGATCCCCACCAGCCCCTGCCTTTTCAATAGATACCCCTCGATCATGGCACCCCATTGCTGTCGCATCTTCTTGGAAACGTGGGCGAAACCATACCCAGGCAAATCGACCAGGTAAAAACGATCGTCGATCAGATAAAAATTGAGGGTTTGGGTGCGGCCAGGACGGGAACTGGTCCTGGCCAAATTCTTCCGATTTAAGATGCAGTTAATTAGGGACGATTTTCCCACATTGGAACGACCCACGAGGGCGATCTCCGCCTTTCCCCCTTGGGGGTATTGGCTTTCCTTAACTGCGCTGGTGACGAATTGAGCTCGACTGAACATGTCCATCCTCCACCCAGGGAGTTTTCCTATCATGGGGTGGGGCTAGATATTCCTGCCCTTCTTCCCCTTCTCGACCACCGAGGGGCTCATCCCTCAGGGCCAGCTTCAAGACCTGATCCATATGATCAACTAGACAAATCTCGAGGGCCGCTTTAATGTTATCGGGTACTTCTTCTAGATCCCCCGCGTTTTCCCGGGGTAAAATTACCTTCTCCATCCCCGCCCGGCGGGCAGCCAAGAGTTTCTCTTTTAGTCCACCGATGGGTAACACCCGACCCCGGAGAGTGATCTCCCCGGTCATGGTCACCCGCCCCATGACCGGTCGTTGGGTCAGGGCGGAAACGAGGGCGGTAGTGATGGTGATCCCCGCCGAAGGTCCGTCCTTGGGAACGGCTCCTTCCGGTACATGGATATGGATATCGTTCTTCTCATAAAAATCCTCATCGATGCCTAATTCCACGGCTCGAGAGCGAACATAGCTGACAGCTGCTTGGGCCGATTCCTGCATGACCTCCCCTAATTTCCCCGTCAAATGCAGGCGCCCTTTCCCACTGACGACGGTTACCTCTACATCAAGGGTATCGCCTCCGACCTGGGTATAGGCCAGACCAGTGACAACTCCCACCCGATCGATACCATCGAAGATACTAGCCCGGTGTTTCGGAGCGCCTAAATAGTTGGGCAAACCCTTGACCGTCACCCGGGCACCCTTTTTCTCACCCTGGAGGATCTGCCGGGCGACTTTACGGCAGACGACACCGATTTGCCGCTCTAACTCCCGAACACCAGCTTCCTTAGTATACTCGAGGATAATTCTTTCCAGGGCGTCGGTGGTGATGCTCACCCGCCGGCCGATCAGGCCATGGCGTTCTAGCTGCCGGGGTAGTAAATAGTGTTTGGCAATTTCCAGCTTTTCATCCTCGGTATAACCAGGGATGTGAATGATTTCCATCCGATCCTGGAGGGGTTGGGGGATGGCCGGCAAATAGTTGGCAGTAGTGATGAAGAAGATATCGGACAAATCAAAGGGTACTTCCAAATAGTGATCGCCAAATTGATGGTTCTGTTCGGGATCTAGGGCTTCCAACAAAGCCGATGCCGGATCACCCCGGAAATCGGCGCTCATTTTATCGATTTCATCGAGGAGAATGACGGCGTTGGCCGATTTCACCTTCCGGAGACTCTGGATGATCTTACCAGGCATGGCTCCAATGTAGGTGCGGCGATGTCCACGGATTTCGGCTTCATCCCGGACACCTCCCAGGGAGAACCTGATGAATTTCCGATTCAAGGCCCTGGCCACCGATTGGGCCAAGGAGGTTTTACCGACCCCCGGTGGGCCCACCAGACAGAGAATAGAACCCCGGTGGTTACCCGCCAATTGACGGACGGCCAAATATTCCAGGATTAATTCCTTGACCTTGTCGAGCCCATAATGATCTTCATCGAGGATTTCTTGGGCCACATCCAAATTCAGACGATCCTCGGTTTTGATGTTCCACGGAAGTTCGATGAGCCAGTCGAGGTAATTACGCACGACGACGGCTTCCGCAGCCATGGGCGGCATTTTCTCCAAGCGGCGCAGCTCATGGAGAGCCTTTTCGTAGGCTTCCTCGGGCATCCCCGCTTCTTCGATCCGCTCCCGCAATTGTTCCACTTCGGCCTGCTGGTCTTCCCCTTCCCCAAGCTCCTTCTGGATCACCTTCATCTGTTCCCGCAAGTAGTATTCCTTTTGGGCCTTATCCATCTGTTCTTTCACCTGCAGATGGATCTTTTTCTCTAATTTGAGGATTTCCAATTCCTTGGTGATCAGAACACAGATCTGGGAGAGACGTTCTTTCACCGACAGGTTTTCCAACAAGCCCTGGCGCTCCGAGAGGGATAGGGCTAGTTGGGCAGCAATGGTATCGGCCAGGCGATTGGGTTCTTCGATGTTTAACAGGGACACCAGAACCTCGCTGGGAAGCCGCTTATTCAGCTTCACATAATCTTCAAAACGATTATAGGCAGCCCTGGCCAAAGCCTCCACCTGGGGACCGTCGAGATCCCTTTCTTCCAACTCTTCAACTTCCACCGAGAAATAGGGCTCATCTTGAAGCATCCGGCGGATCCGGCCCCGTTTGACCCCTTCCACCAGAATGCGAAATTGACCTTCCGGCATCCTCAGCAGTTGCTTCACTTCACATAAGGTTCCTACCGAGTAGAGGTCTTCCTCCCGGGGGTCTTCTATGCTACCTTCCCTTTGAGCCGTCAAAAAAATAAGGCGATCGTTGACCATCGCCTCTTCTAACGCGGCAACGGATTTTTCCCGCCCCACATCTAAGGGGGTCACCATATAGGGGAAAACCAGGACTCCTCTCAAAGGAAGGAGGGGCAAATTCCTTACTTCTTTTCTTGCTTGTTCTAACTGGATAGCCATGGGTACATCACCCCAGTAAACGAATGTCGCCAGGCACAGGTCCTGACGTAGTGTTCAACGATATACTATTCGGGAATGATGTACCAGAATCCTGCCAGGGCCGACGCGGTATTAACAGGTTAGGGAGGTAAGGGACTCCAGTTGGGGATGTTCGGAGAGGATAGCTGCTTCGATGACTTCCTCTATCCGCTCAACGGGGATGACCTGCATTTCGGTATATTCCTCAAAGATATCCTGCCAGTTCTCCTTCGGAATAATGGCTTTGCGGACACCGGCTAAACGGGCAGCTTCCAACTTGGCCACAACACCGCCCACGGGACGGACATAGCCCCGGATAGAAATTTCCCCCGTCATGGCGACGTAATTGTCCACAAGGGTATTAGTCAATGCGGAATATAAAGCACATACCAAGGCGATCCCCGCTGAGGGACCATCGATGGGGATTCCCCCGGGGAAATTGATATGGAGGTCGAAATCTTGGGGCCGTAAGCGGAAATTGCGCCGCAGGACGGTGATCACGTTTTCCACCGAGCCTTTGGCCATACCTTTGCGTTTAATTGTCCGCCCCGGTCCCCCTACTTCTTCCTCGTCGACGACGCCGGTGATATTCACCCGACCCTGGCCCCTTTCCACCGGGATAGCGGAAGCTTCCAACTCAATGAGGGTCCCCATATTGGCCCCATAGACGGCTAGACCGTTAACATAACCCACCTGGGGTTCGGCCGGTATCTTCCCCTCCGGCCGAGGATTATATTGTCCACTGTTGATCACCCATTCGATATGGGCCTTTGTTATCTCTTGTCTTCCTTCGGTCAAAGCGATCCCCGCCGCGATCTGGACCATGTTCACCGCTTCCCGCCCATTGGTACAGTAACGTTTGATCACCTCCAAGGCATCGGGGACCACGGCAAAATCCATCTTCTTGACGGCATTGGCCGCGATCGTCTCCACTTGTTCAGGAGTGAGGGGTTTAAAGAAGATCTCCACACACCGGGACCGGATGGCCGCCGGGATTTCATCGGGGGTGCGGGTCGTGGCACCCACTAATCGAAAGTCGGCCGGCAGTCCCTTTTGAAAAATTTCATGGATATGCAGGGGAATATTTTGGTCCTCCGAGCTGTAATAGGCGCTTTCCAAAAAGACCCGTCGGTCTTCTAAAACCTTGAGGAGTTTGTTCATCTGCACCGGATGGAGCTCGCCGATTTCATCTAAGAACAGAATGCCCCCGTGGGCTTTGGTGACCGCACCAGGTTTGGGTTGGGGAATTCCAGCAATCCCCAAGGGGCCGGCGCCCTGATAAATGGGATCGTGGACGGATCCGAGGAGAGGATCAGCAATCCCTCGATCATCAAAGCGGGCGGTGGTGGCATCCACCTCGACGAATTTGGCGTCCCCTTTAAAGGGGGACAGGGGATTCCTTTTGGCTTCTTCTAACACAACCCGGGCCGCTGCGGTTTTGCCGACCCCCGGTGGGCCGTAGATGAGCACATGTTGGGGATTAGGTCCGCACAATGCAGCCCTGAGGGCTTTAATTCCGTCGGCTTGGCCTACAATTTCCTCGAAACTCACCGGCCGGGTGTATTCCGATAGGGGTTCCGTCAGAGATATGGCCTTGAGCTTTTCCAGTTTTTCTAGCTCCTTGCGGGATTCCCGTTCCACCGCAGAACGGGAGGTTTGCTGTGCCCGTAGGAGATTCCAGAAGTAAAGGCCGATGACGACTGCGAAGATGAGATTGATCAGCCCAAAGAGACCCATCATTTCCATAACCACTCCCCCTCTGTTGTGAGGATGCCCAAGGGGAGGTTATTTTAAACAACAAACAGGGGACCCTTCCGATAATTTTATGGAAGTAGTCCCCTGTCTAAACCTAAAGCCAAAGGGATGGACTTAGGCTGATTCTTCCTTCTTGACCTTATGATCCAAAAGCACAAGGGTTGGTTCTGCGCCCTTTTCAATGACTTCTTTGGTGATCACGCACTTTTTGACATCGTTGCGGGACGGAATTTCGTACATGATGTCTAGCATGGCCTCTTCGAGGATGGAACGTAAACCTCGGGCACCGGTTTTCCGCTCCAATGCCTGTTTGGCAATAAAGCGGAGGGCTTCCTCGGTGATTTCTAGTTCCACGTTGTCGATTTCAAAGAACTTGATGAACTGTTTGGTCAGAGCATTGCGAGGTTCCACCAAAATGCGGACCAAAGCATCTTCATCTAAGCTGTCCAGGGCCACCACCACCGGTAAGCGACCGATGAATTCGGGGATGAGACCGAATTTCAAGAGGTCTTCCGGCATGACCTGCCGGAGGATCTCACCGATTTGCTTTTCTTCTTTGACCTTGATATCGGCGCCAAAACCCATGGTCTTCTCGCCAACCCGGGTTTCGATGATCCTTTCCAGACCGTCAAAGGCTCCCCCACAGATGAACAAGATGTTGGTGGTATCGATCTGGATGAACTCTTGGTGGGGATGTTTCCGTCCCCCTTGGGGCGGCACACTGGCGATGGTCCCTTCCAAGATTTTCAGCAAGGCCTGCTGTACACCCTCACCAGAGACATCTCTAGTGATGGAAGGATTCTCCGATTTCCGGGCGATTTTATCGACTTCATCGATGTAGACGATTCCTTTTTCCGCCCGTTCCACATCATAATCGGCAGCTTGGATCAGCTTGAGCAGAATATTTTCCACATCTTCGCCAACATAACCGGCTTCCGTCAACGAGGTTGCATCGGCGATGGCGAAAGGTACATTCAAGATTTTGGCCAAGGTTTGGGCCAAGAGGGTCTTACCACATCCCGTGGGACCCAACAGTAAAATGTTGCTCTTCTGTAGTTCCACGTCGTCAACCCGCATCCCGGAGTTAACCCGTTTGTAATGGTTGTATACTGCGACAGCTAAGGAGCGTTTAGCTTGTTCTTGACCGATGACATACTGGTCCAGGATTTCCTTAATTTCCCGGGGCTTCGGTATATTGCTAAACTCCACATCGACTTCTTCCGTCAATTCTTCTTCGATGATTTCGTTGCAGAGTTCAATACACTCATCGCAGATATAAACTCCGGGTCCGGCGATCAGTTTCTTTACCTGTTCTTGGAGCTTCCCACAGAAGGAACATTTCAATTGGCCTTTTTCCTCGCCGAACTTAAACATCGTATCACCTCTTTGAGAACCATCACCCTATCAAAAACCGGTTCAGGCTATCGGGTTAAGATACCATCAATTAGCCCGTATTCTTTAGCTTCCTCTGCCGACATGTAGTAATTGCGTTCGACATCCCGCTCGATCTTCTCTAGCGGTTGACCGCTATGCCTATGCAGAATCTCGTTGCCGACCTGCTTTAACCGCAGGATCTCCCGGGCTTCGATTTCGATTTCGGTAGCTTGGCCCCGGGCTCCTCCTAGGGGTTGGTGAATCATAATCCGGGAATAGGGCAAGGCGAACCGTTTTCCTTTGGCACCTGCCGACAACAGAAGCGCGGCCATACTCGCCGCCATCCCAATACAGATGGTGGAAACATCGGGCCGAATATATTGCATGGTATCATAAATGGCCAGCCCTGAATAGACCACACCGCCAGGACTGTTAATATATAGATGGATATCCTTTTCCGGGTCTTCACTTTCCAGGAAGAGCAGTTGGGCAATGGCTAGATTTGCCACATAATCGTCGATAGGACCGCCAATAAAAACGATCCTCTCCTTTAGTAAGCGGGAATATATATCGTAAGCCCTTTCCCCACGGTTCGTTTGCTCAACAACCATTGGTATCAAAGTACTCATAGTCTCCCATCCTCCCTTTGAATATATGCTCCCAAAAAACTCCGTACCACCAGGTGACCTCCGTGTCCGTGGAAGGGATACTACTTTCCTGCTACCTATTCTTCGGTGTCCCCTGGGGTCCCTTCATCGGGCGCCTCTCGAAATTCCTCATCGGTTTTTTCTACTACCGTTACTTGCGCCTGTTCCACCAGGAAATCGACTACCTTTGGTCTGCGTAGAACCTCAATGATTGCTTGCCGCCGGCCCTCAAGATCCTGTCGCAACTGTTCATCATCGGGATTACCGGCTAAAGCATCATTTATTACCTGCTCTATTTCTTCTTCAGTTACTTCGATTCCTTCGTCGAGGCCGATCCTTTCCAAAACTAGATCGGTTTTGACCCGGTTCTCCGCGGCCGGACGGAAGTCCTCCTTCACCGCTTCTTCAGTCTTATCCAACATGGCCAAGTATCCTTCAAAATCCATACCATGGCGGGCTAGATCATTCCGGAATTGATTGAGCATCATTTCCGTTTCCCGTTCGATCATCGCCCTGGGAATCTCTACATGGGCATTGTCGACGACCTGCTTAATTAGACTTTCCCGCACCACCATGTCACTTTGTTCTTTGGCCCTATTTTCCAAGTTCTCCCGGATCTTGGTCTTTAATTCTTCCAGGGTCTCGCCTTCGCCCACATTCTTGGCGAATTCATCATCGAGTTCCGGTAATCGCTTTTCTTTGATTTCCTGGATTGTGACCTTAAAGGTGGCCCCTTGTCCGGCTAGTTCTTCATTATGGTAGTTTTCAGGGAAGGTGACTTGGACTTCCCCTTCTTGGCCGACTTCCATCCCCACCAATTGCTCTTCAAAGCCGGGAATGAAGGAGCCGCTACCTACTTCTAACATATAACCTTCGGCAGCACCACCGGGAAATGGTTCGCCATCGATGTAACCGGTGAAATCAAGGAGAACGAAATCCTTTTCCTGGACTTCCTTCCGCTCGACGGAGGCTAATTCGGCATATTGTTCCTGCAGGCGTTCTAAACCCCGTTGAACTAGGGGCTCATCAACGATCAAAACAGGTTTTTCCACAGAAAGACCTTTATATTCCCCTAGTTGCACCTCTGGATAAACGTCTACTTCCGCCTTATATTTCAAACCCTTGCCTTCGCCGTAATCTTCGATTTCGAAATGGGGATCATCAACGGGGATGATGCCCTCTTGACGGACTGCTTGTTCATATGTATGCATTAACAGGGGATAAAGGGCCTCGTTATACAACACTTCTGTTCCTACGTAGCGCTCAAAGATAGAACGAGGTGCCTTCCCTTTGCGGAAACCGGGGATGTTGGTCTGTCGCACCAATTTTCGGTAGGCCTTATCGACCTCTTGAGCGACCAGCTCTTGGTCCACCTCAATTTGGAGGGCTACACGGCTATTCGCTAACTTTTCCTGACTAACTTTCATCAATCAAACTCCTCCTTATACTTCCAAGCCCCGGTTATTCCTAGTTTATCCAACCAAGCCGGAAAACTCTATACTTTTGGGCAAAAAAATGGAGCGGATATGATCCGCTTGTTGCCCATCGTTTCCTTATGATGGTGCGAGAGGGGGGATTTGAACCCCCACGCTTTTGAGGCACAAGATCCTAAGTCTTGCGTGTCTGCCAATTCCACCACTCTCGCATTCATGGTGAGCCATGGAGGATTCGAACCTCCGACACCCGGATTAAAAGTCCGGTGCTCTACCACCTGAGCTAATGGCTCCTGGGTCACTCGCCATACATTGTACCATATGAACGCCATCTTGTGAACCTCTTAGAGATAAAATTTATTGGCTGCCCCGGGCAAAGGTCCTAAACTTGGCGGGACCAGCGCCACAGATAGGGCATCGTTCAGGTATGTCATCCCAGGTCGTAAAGCCACAGAGAGAACAAATATGGACATCCTCTATTTCCAAATCTCGTCCGGCTTTGACGGCGTTTTGAGCCTCTACGAACATCTGCTCATGGACCTCTTCCGCTTCCCGGGCCCAGTTGAACACCCGGTAGGCGTCCTTTTCTCCCTGATGGTCAGCCACCACCCCGTACGCGGGATACATCTCCACCGTTTCAAAGTTTTCCCCGGCAATGCCTTTACCCAAATTCTCGACCGTATCCCCCAACTCTCCCAAAACCTTGAAATGATTGGTGGCATGGACCTGCTCCGAGTAAGCGATGGCCCGGAAAAGTCTTGCCACATTGGGCTTCCCTTCCTTTTCCGCCTGATCGGCGAAGATGTAGTAGCGCATGTGGGCCTGGCTTTCCCCGGCAAAGGCGTTGATGAGATTAGCTTTTGTCATTTCCCGCATGGAATCAGCCTCCTAAAGGTTTTGCCCCTTATTCTCACCAGCTTTTCCCTGACCATACACAATGTTCATAGTCAACATAAGCCCTACGGCCGCCCCCAGGCGGCCGTATAATACCACTATTATTTATCTTTCTTTCCCCTTTGCTGCCCTTTCCCCTGGCCTGCTTGCTGACACCGGGGACAACCCCTTTTACTCGGTAGAGGCTTCGGGCGCCAAATCACACCACAACTGGGACAAGTAACGTCTTTATCCATCCTTTACCTCTCCTCCCCCCTTTTTAGGTCAATGCTATTATCCCCCTCGTTGTTCTCCGAAGGAAAGGATGAAGTCCTAATCTAGTGGTTAATCTATACTTGCAACAGACCAACGAGGAGGAAAAGTCATGTCACTGAACAACGTCGCCATATTTTATCCCCTATGGGCCTTTGGCCTCATGGTTATCTCCCTCATCCTCGTGCCCCGCCGGGAGTATTCCATTTTGCTCCCCCACGGATTTATCGGTTCGCTCCTTGGTTTTATCGTTTTATACATCGGCAGCAATATCTTGGGAGCTTGGAGCTATGTCAAAGCTGAGCCCTTTGTTTTCCTAGGTGTTCCGGCCTTCATCATCGCCGCCTGGGGAGCGTCGGCCATCATCTTCCTCTGGGCCTTACCCTTCCACGCTCCCCAATGGGTTCACTACCTTTATATCCTTCTCTTCGCCCTGGCCGGTGGTGCCATCGACGACCTTTTCCATCAGATGGGCTTGCGGGTCTACTCCCCCAACTATCGCTGGTGGATGTGGGTCCCCGCGGTATTTTTCATCTTTTGGTCCTCCTACCAAGTCTATCTGTGGCGGCTACATCTACCGACAGGGCTCGGTGGAAAACAACCGAACGACTAAAACCAACGGGTCAACCAATATTTCTCGAAGGCGACTTTTACCCAATAGGCTGTCCTGGTAGGGCGAAGCAAAGATAATTTGACACCTCGGGGGTCGTAATAGTTGACAGACACCAATCTACCCCGCCCCAGGCCCGTTAGCATGACTGCACCGGCGGCTTTACCGGTATAGCGCCAACGAGGGCTCCCTCCGAGGATCATCGACGCGATATTCCGAGCTACCACCTCGGCCTGATAGTGGGCGAAAGAGCCTGCCTTAGGTGCCCATGCCCCATTGACTGGTACCCGGGTGGCCACCCCGTCACCGACGGCGTAGACCCCTTCCACTTGAGTAGTCAGGGTGTGGGGGTCAGTCTCGATCCAGCCCGTGGGTGCCAAAGATGTATCCCGCAACAAACCCGGTCCCCAGTGGGAAGGGATCCCCAAAAAGAGATTTCCAGGGATCTTTAGGCCACCGTCGAGGAGCAGGTGTTTCTTGCGGGGATCTAAGGCTAAGACCTTGGCCTGGCTGATGACTTCGATCCCCCGACGTTCCATCATTCTGAGAACGCTTTGGCCTACCTTAGGGGGGGCTAGGGATAGGGGTAATGGTTCTGGGGTGACGAAGGAGAGACGGACGTTAGGACGACAACCCCTTTGCCGCAGGTAAGCATCGAGCAGAAACATGATTTCGAAAGGCGCGATGACTCCTGTATACGGTAGATTAGCGATATAAAGGACGATGTGGCCCCGGGTGAGCCGGGATAACAAAAACCGCAGCCGACAGACATCGTAGAAATCAAAGGGATTGTAAGCCCTGTGGGCCTGGCCAGGCACCGTTTCCAAATGCTGTTCGGCCCCTAAGGCAATAATTAAATAGTCATAATTGATGCGGCCCTGATTTGTCTTTACATAGCGTCTGGCGAAATCTACCCGCTGGACCTCGGCCTGGACGAATTCGATCCCCTTTTTCTCCAGTCGTTCCAGCCTCTGGACGATTTGGGCCGGCCGCCGTAAATTGACTAAAACCAAGGGATAGCTGGCCTGGAAATAGTGGTTCCGATTCCGATCGACGACGATAACCCTGTGTTCCATAGGAAGGGTTTTTCGCAGAACGTTGGCCGCCACCACGCCGCCCGTTCCGCCCCCTAATATCAGAATGGTTTTCCCCACCTTCCTACCCTCCCTGTCCTGGGACCATTTTTTGAAATACTAACCTTAGGTTAACCACTCCTAGGGATTGCATACTTGCTCAGGCTACCTTCAATTAGTTGAAGAAGCAACAACAATAAAGCCTACCGATTAGGTAGGCTCCGTATCAATGGCAGTTCAAGACTCCTTTTTAGGTTGTTCAACGTTTTCACGGCAAATTGAACTTTCAATGGCCTAATGTACAAACTAAAACTTAATCCTCACTAAGTCAACAGCAGCATGTCTAACTTGGGGGTCCTGAAATACTTTGTTAACCGCTTGGGTAAGAGCCCTACTAATTGAAAGGCGCATCTGCTCGGCCGTTCTTACAACAGTCTCGGTTGTGTCGGAACCGGTGAATTGTCCAGTCCAAAGAATTCTCTTATTCTCAACGTCTGCTATGATTAAGTCAAAAGTCACTCTTGAATTCACTGAAACAGTCAATAACCCGGGCCTGGATTCAACCCAGAAAGTTCTTAATCTTCCTCCAAGGAGAAAATCTGTATCTAGATATGCAGGAATTGAATCGGCGGAGAAATTCCATCCGGAGGTTCTGATCACCTCAAATCCGGCGTTCTCTAGCTGTCTAATCAATGCGTCTTCCAATATCTCAGCCGGGGATGGTCCATCTGTTACCCACGTTTCAATTTTCCCTCCCCATGCATTATATCCTTCGCCTATTCGATCCGTGTAGGGACGTTCATCCCACATGCTGTTAACCGCGATTGATGGTTTTTGCTCGGAAAACCACTCATCAGCATTAAATCCAGGAAGGTATTCGACTTTAATTCTCTTAGTACCGCTACAACCTGAAAGAAATAGCGTCGCTAAACAAATTAGTACAATTACACCGATTCTTTTATTCAAATGCTTCACCTAGTATTCCCCTTTCTTTGGCGGTATGCGATATACACAACAACCAGTAATATGCCTGGTATCCAGGTCCAGACGCTTCCAATGGCTTGGGAAAACACAATACTCAAGACGAAGGCGACAGCTAACAAGGATTGAACTATCTTCAAAGACTAACACCTCCATAATTAGTATTTTTTATTATGTTTCGGTTAAGGAACACTCCCGCGTCAAGGCAGTCATTGATTACCTCATTGCGCCTGTGACCCTTTCAAGACCTGAAGATCTTTTTCTATGCGACTAAAACAAACGTCCATAAAATAGACCAAGGATTGTGGACTTTCCTTACTGAGATATGACAACTAAATAGAACTCTGCTCACCGAGAGTAAAGATGGTGACCAATCCCTCTGCCGAGATGTTAAGATTCTAATGGCAGGCAATGCTTGTCCAAGTCAACGGTAGAAAACTCTTAGTGGCCCGAATCATAACCCAAATTGGCAAGACAATTAGAATCCTGAACAGGAGAATAAATGGCAATTGAACGCTTATTAATTCCACCACCTGGCCTTTTCAGTAGCCCTTACACTTACGAATCAAGATGGAATTACTACCCAATACGAAATTCCAAAATCTGAGACAAGATTACTTCTCCGGAATTTATTATTTTGCAACAACTCCATACTTGCAACTATGGAATACTTTCAATACTATAATTCTGAATCCTCCACATAAACCGCTATTTCGGGCTCCTCAGTAGCTGTGCCAAATCTGTAGCGTCGTGCCATACTTGGGTAACTAGCCTGCAAGCAGTGTTTCCAATTCCGATCGACAACGATGATCCGATGTTCTTGTGGAAGGGTTTTCCGCAGGACATTGGCCGCCACCACGCCGCCCGTTCCGCCCCCTAATATAGGGATGGTTTTCCCCACCTTCCTGCCCTCCCTGTCTGGTGACCATTGTTCGAATGCTAACCCTAGGTTAATTACTCCCAGGGATTGCATACTCAAGCTGTGGTCGGATCAAGGAGTCCCCTTCTTTAGGGACGATAAGGGCCCACTATATTGCCCCAGGTTGCTAAAACCGTCCGGTCCCAACTCTGGCAACCCATCGATGAACTTACCTAATTCTGGACTATAAGCCCCAGTTAGCTGTGCTTGACTGAGTAATAGGCTCCGATAAACCTGTCTTCTTTAAACAAGTATAGAAATGGGTTTGGGGAAGGTTTTTTCGATAATGGTATTCTTGAAGATCCCCGCGGTAGGAGGGGGCCTTTATAATCACCCGTTGAGAAAAGCGATACAAGGGGACCCAGTGGGGTATCAGGCCTATCCCGAGATATCTATCTTGACGGCCCGATTGATGGTCTTTACTTCCCTTTATTATGCTGGTCGCTACGAAAGAACTTAGATGGATTCTACTATGGAGTCGATGAGTCAATCTGGGGAGGTGGGTGATATGGAGCCTTTGTGGACAGCCCGAATGGAAAAAACACCAGGAGCCTTGCACAAAACTCATGGTGTTTCTTTTCTGATTGTATGGCCCGCCCGCTAGGACTTGAACCCAGAACCTCTTGATCCGAAGTCAAGCGCTCTATCCAGTTGAGCTACGGGCGGACTCCTTTGCAGGTGTATAATACCACAATCAAGGATTCTTTGCAAGGAGCTAGTTATCATCCCCATCGGGGGGTAATCTGCCTAGAAGTCTACCTAAACGGTTGAGGGCCCCCTGCCAACTGCCGCTGTTGATCACAAAATAGGTTAGCCAGCCGAAGAATAGGACCAATAGGATACTCAAAGCCGTTCGATTGGCAACTAAACCCCGCAGTCCTCCCCTGGGATCGGCAGTGCGGCGGTCCTCTTGGGGTCCGTAGAAATAGTAATCGACCACCTGGGCAAAATATCCGATACCCTTTTCGGCGGCCTCCCTACTATTGGTGTGGGATCCCACTTCTAACAAAAGGTTAAGGGGAGTTAAATCTTGGTTGTAGTTTCCCCGTCCGAAGAAAATCCCCCGAATGAGGCCAGGATGCATGGTATCGGCGATCTTCTTTAAACTCTGAGCGTATTCCTTATTGATAGCAAAGTTCTGGTTCTGTCGTCCCACAACCAGCTGAATCGAAGTTACCCACTCATCATCGTCGATTTCTAAGGCATAACGATGGGCTGGAGCTGCGTCTCGATGAATATCGAAGATGGCATCGGGATTCTCTTCCAAAAGGGCCATGGCCGTCCCCCGGGAGCGCCGGTAAGCCCCTCGGTCGTGGGGCAGATGCAGGGTCTCATCATAGTAAACCGGTACATTGAGTTCGGCTAAAACCTTGGCGAAGGCTTGACCCACCTTATGGATGCCCCCCTGTCCGTTGATGCTATGGGTTCCATCGCTAGGTAGGTAGGACTCGGCATTGTGGGTATGGTAAAAGGCGATACCTCTGATCTCCCGGGGTCCTGCCTGGGTCGTCAAACCCGTTAGACCACCTAAACGGAACCTTTTGTCGGGCAGTTCCACCCTTTCCTTCAACTTGGCCTTAGCCAAGTTTCCTTCGATGCTTACCACCTCATATAAATAATTATCGGCCGTCAAATATTGATCTCCTTCCTCGATCAACCGGGAACTTTCCATAAGTACATTACCCTCTTCATCGACCATCTGCATATACTGATCGATGGGGAGATGTTCATCGACCCATTCAAAGCCTTGGGCACCAACCTGTGGGGAAAGGATGAGCAAGAGAAGGGCAATTAATTTAATCATTTTTCCCTTCGCCCTCCCTTTCCCCATCTTCAACACCCAGGGCATTGGCTAGGGCGGTCATTTCTTCCTCCATGGGCGGAACTTGGGCTCGGCCGACCAGTCTTTCTACCAGTTCTCCAATCCCCTCGGCGATGAGCACCGCAGTGACTCCGCCGACCATCAGCACATCAAAGAGGCCACCACCGCCAAGGATAAAGCTTGGTCCATCTTGGAAAGGGAGGCCCGCTTGCCAGAAAGCAATGAGATCGACAAGGATTAAGCCTAGAATAGCGCTGGCGAAGGCTAAACGCCGGGAACGGCCAGCAATATAGGCTACGATAGCGGCGATAATCCCCCCTGTGTAGATGGGATCGGTATCGAGGATCCAGCCCCCGGGTTCCAGACTCAAGTTCTTATCGGTCCAATAGATGGCGCCGGCCACCAGTAAACTCGCAATGACGCCCCGGAGTTTTTCCTTGGTTGTATCGGCGGTAATGATCAAGTATAAGGCTACTCCTAAAGGGATCAATCCGCCGCCAGGATTGATTCTCAGCGTTCCGAAGAGGGGAAGTTCCGGTAGATAGTAACCGATGAACATAATGGCCAAAAGGAGCAAGGCCGTTCCATCGGAAAGACGCATTCGATCGAGGACCCGCTGGGCAAAACCAAAGAAAACTAAGCCGCTAATAAGTACCACTAGAGCAATCCCCGGTGCTGCAAACAGATGTCTTCCCTCCTTTACCCCTTTATGGTCTCCCATGGGCCTTTAGATATACAAAAAGCCCCTCAAGGGGCTTAAGCTAGATACCTAGTTGGCTGCCGGCGAAACTTTTCTGCACATTCCTGGGAACAAAAATAGTAGGTTTGTTCATCGTATTCTACCCGGTGACGGGCTTGTTTTTCATCGATCCGTTTTCCGCAAACAGGATCGGTGGTCATGAAATCACCCCCCGCTTATTATGCCCCGTTTTCTAAAGGTGGGCTTGGGGGGGAACATAGTAAGGCGACTGATTCAACCAGTCGCCTTTCCTGGGAACTATTCTAGTGCGGCCCTCGATTCGGCCACCGCTTGGGCAGCGGCACCCGAGAGCATGGAGATATCGTTGCGCATGGCAAAGAGCCGCATACCGGCATCATACCAGCGTCTAAGATCGGTTGGATTGTAAACGTGAATCCCCGGCACCACATCGTGGTCTTGGCAGATTTTGATGAACTTATGGAGATCCTCGACAATCTGGGGATCATTGGCTTGACCGGGCAATCCGTAAGTTTGGGACAAGTCGGCAGGTCCAATGAAAGCCGCATCGACCCCCTCTACCGAAACTAATTGATCCAAGGTCGCGATGGCATTTTTGCTTTCGATCTGGATGACGACTACGGTAGAATCATTGGCTTCTGGACAGTACTCCTGGGCTTTTACACTTCGGTATCGGCTATGGGCCCGGGAGAGGGCCATGCCCCGTTGACCCAAGGGGTAATACTTGGTCCAGGCTACGATGTTTTCCACTTGCTCCCTCGTTTCCGTCTGGGGGCAAAGAACTCCGTCGGCACCACTATCTAAAGGACGGGCCAGGGCACAGCGGTCGATACCTGGGGTGCGAACAATGGTGGGAATCCCCGCATATTTAGCTCCCAGGATCATATCGGCTACAGTCTCCATGTTCAAGGGCGAGTGCTCCATATCGATGTACATAAAATCGAATCCGGCATTAGCCATGATTTGACCGACCTGGGGCGTGCGCAGCTCAGAGACCATAGTCCCGATGACAGCTTCTCCACTCTTCAGCTTAGCCTTCAATTCTTTACCTGTCACAGCTATCCCCCCTATTTATCAAAAATCTCCCTATTATAAACAAACTCGGGTTTTCGACCCTGCAAGACATCTTTAATTCCTTGGGCGGCGATGGTCGCCATGCGGATTACACATTCCTGGGTCAGGGCTGCCAAGTGGGGCGCCACGATTAGGTTATCCAACTCCCAGAGGGGACTATCCTTTGCCGGCGGTTCCGCTTCGAAAACATCAAGGGCCGCCCCAGCAATCTGGTTTTCCCTCAAGGCTTTGACTAAGGCCTCTTCATTGACGATGCCACCTCGGGCGGCATTAATTAAGAAGGCCGTTTCCTTCATTTGGGCCAATTCTTCGGCGCCGATGAGATCGCGGCTTTCCTCCGTTAGAGGCAAATGGAGGCTGAGGAAATCAACCTGAGGTAGGAGTTCTTCTAAAGACTTTACTATAGTAACTCCCAACTCCGAACCTTTCGCTTCATCGACGTAGGGATCGAAGACTAGGACTTCCATGTTGTAAGCGGCCTTGGCCTTCGCGGCAACGAGGGTTCCAATGCGGCCGAGGCCAACCAAACCTAGTTTTTTCCCGTCAATATCGATGATCTTGTACTCGTTACGTCTTTCCCAGTTACCCTCCCGTACAGCCCTGTCGTAAATAAGCAGGCCTTTAGCCAAGGCGGAGATGGCTGTAAGGGTCCATTCGGCTACCGATAGGGCGTTGGCCGTGGGAGTGAAGCAAAGGGGAATCCCCTTCTCTGTTAGATAGGCAACATCGATGTTGTCCACACCTACTCCATGCCTGGCCACCACTTCCAAATGGGGAGCAGCCTCCAATACTTCCCGGGGTAGGAGGGCTGTCCTAGCCAGAATCCCATGGACATCGCCGACCTCTTTTTTCAAGCCTTCCACGGAGAAATCGTCGGCCAATTTTACATCAAAATCTTCGGCCAGTACTTCTACACCGCTCTCATGGATCGCCTGGGTAAGCAAAACCTTCTTCCTTGCCATTCTAATCCTCCCTTTCTTCTTGAACCTTCAGCTCTGCCTGAAGATGGTTGAGCAAAGGCGTGATAGCCTTTCTTGTGTGTTCACGAACCAGCCTTTCTACTAAGCTCTCGTCTCCTTGACCAAGAGCCTCGATGATGGCCCGATGTTCCTCTAAAGACTCCTCCACCCTGTTACCGAACTTTGCTGCCCAATGACGATAAACACTACATCTATTCCATAGATTGACCAGTATTTCAAACAAAACTGGGGAGCCGCTGGCCCGAAAAACACCTTCATGGAAGCGGCGGTTCGCCTCTTGCTGTCCTGCCCAATCGCCGGCTCGAGCCGCTGCTTCCGCGTTATCAGCCAATTGGACTAAAACTTCTAATTCCCCTGAACTACAATTTCGAGCTGCGAGCCGACCACCATAGCCTTCCAACTGTAACCGGATGGCATAGATATCTTCGATCTCGTCCAGGGATAATTGGCGCACCACCGCTTCTTTATGGGGTATCCTGGTCACCAACCCCTCGGACTCCAGCCGGCGTAAGGACTCCCGGACGGGCATCCGACTAACACCTAGTTCATGGGCGATCCTTTCGGCCACCAGGCGGCTACCCGGTTCCAGTCGACCGCTAAGGATGGCATCCCGCAAATTCTCATAAACGAGGGCCTGTAGTGTTTTGTACGTTTTCACTTTATTCATCTGACGCCACCCCATACCTCCTTATCACCATTTCGGAATCAAGGATATTGGATCCTCTTTAGACCATCAAAATCTCTCTTCCTTGGTCTGGCCGTAATTGGTGTCCGTATTTCCTCCGAACTAGGGGTAATTTTGCTTTCTTTCGAAAACTCCCTCAAATATCTTCAGAATCGACAGACATTTAGTGTAGACTTACGCCGCTTACCATGGGTTTTCCTCCCTGCAAATACATTTTCATTAAGAAAGGAGCCGTCCTTGGCTCCTTTCCGTTCCCACGGAGGGTCATCTATTGTCTTTCCACGGGAAGCCGGTCCACCAACCTAAGGCCGGTTCTCGTTGATGAATTTCGATGGTTCTAACCAGTATTCTTCAACTTGGGCCGCCGGCCAAGCCTGACCATTGGTCCGGGGCCAAGCATTAGCCGCCAAATCGGCCTTCCTAATTTCAAAGTGTAGGTGGGCCAGAAAGCGATTGTTAGGTCCTTTGCCTACCGTACCGATTTGTTGGCCCCGGGCCACATCTTCCCCTTGGACCACCCACCGTTCAGCAAGATGGGCGTACTGGGACCAGACCCGGCGACCGTCGGACAATCGATGTTCTATAACAACAACGTGGCCAAGGGCCGAATTCCACAGGGAATGGCGGACCCGACCGTGGGCAATAGATCTCACCGGCTTTCCATAGTCGCCATCACCGGCTCCGGGGATGTTCCAATCTTCCCCCGGATGGAGGGAGTTGCTAACCCGACTCTCATCGAGCCACCCGTAACCAGTGATCGCCCAGCCGTTGCCATGGCGATCTCCAACAGGATAATCAAAACCATCGGCCATGGGGAAAGAAGTTCCCGGCTCCTGACCAGGCACCCTACTACTCCCTTCGGGAACTACTACTTTCTCCCCCGGCAGGGTCGAACAACCTATCGTCAGTAGAATAAAGCAAATGATGGCAGCAAACCATTTCCTGTCCATTACTTCTCCCCCTGATCTATCCAATGCTGGATAATTATTCTGGGGTAGACTTCTCTTTACCAATACTTCAACCTCTTGGTAGTTGCTACCAACCCCTGCTCCCAAGAAGGTAAATAAAAAAAGCAAGTGGCGCCACGGGGCACCACCTGCTTCAACAACTAATTATGAGTTTCGGAGGAAACCCGGTTTAGCGTTTCCGACCCATTTCGTCCATCAGCGATTGCAGTATATCGAGATCCACATCTTTGCTTTCGAAGCGGGCCCTGCAGTATTCGATGACTGGCCGTTCGGCTTCCGTCACTGCTTCGCAAGCGGCAGCCAAATCTTTAGCCACTTCGTGGGGGATGGTGATTACACCGTGTTTGTCGGCGTGGATGAGATCCCCAGGGCTGATGGTGATGCCGCCGACTTCCACCGGCTGGCCGACTTCGACTATATGGATGTAAGCGTGGGAGACTAGGACACAGCTGGCGAAATAGGTGAAACCTATATCTTCTACTTCATCCAGGTCCCGCACTCCGCCGTTGGTGATGGTTCCGATACAACCCAAAGCGGTATGAATCGATGCATTTACTTCACCCCAGAAGGAGCCTACTGGCTTGGGATCCACATCTTGGAGGACGGAGATGACCGGCTTAGGGGTTTTAACGATCCCTTCCCAGTACTGGCGCCGTAGAGCCTTTTGGGCCTCTGTCGGCGGATCGTTGGCCGCGATCTTCGCAGTATAAGCATACCCGACGATAGGGCCATCACCTAAGATGCGCTTAATTTCTGGACCCATGAAACCTTCATTCCTGGGCCGGATATTGAAGCGTTCCAAAGCATTAGCAATGGTAGGAGAATCAAACTTCCGCAATGCTGCCAATTCTGCCGGTGTTAAAATCGACAATTCTTTCGGCCTCCTTATTGTTTTGTGAAAAGTTGGGAGCCCTTGGATAGAGTCTACCCCGAGCATGTCCCTCAGGCCAAATGTTCCACAAGTCAAGGCCGTTTCCCTTTTCCGTTTAAAATAAAAAAGAGCCTCGCTGTCGAGGCAAAAAAATGGGGTGAACGATGGGATTCGAACCCACGGCCTCCAGGGCCACAACCTGGCGCTCTAACCAACTGAGCTACGTCCACCACCGAGAACTAAAGTTATTATACACCATTCCATTTAAGTTTTCAACATCACCGAGGGGAACTTTTTCTATTCTTCCCAAAGCATCGCCCTTTAGCTACCCTAAACAGGCTAATTTGGCTGAAATCAATGGTAAGGAGCCAAGAAGGAAGGTGGCCAAAGGACCCCGAAGGTAACAGGCATAAGACAAGGACGGGCCATCGATAGTTGTGGTCCATTGGACCGCTTACACCATTGGAAGAGGAGGGGCGGCAGTGACAGTTCAAATCATCGAAGGTTACAAGGAGCACCTACCCATCATCGGCAAGCTGTTTCAGGAATATGCCCAGTCCCTGCCCTTTCCCTTGGATTTTCAAGATTTCAAAAGGGAATTGGCCGACTTGCCAGGCCCCTATGGACCACCACGGGGAGCCATCCTCCTCGCCCGCCGAGATGAGGCTATTGTCGGCTGTATCGCCCTAAAACCCCTCGATGCTACTACAGGTGAAGTGAAAAGGTTGTATGTCCAAGAAAATCACCGCCGACAAGGAATCGGTCGAAGCTTGGCGGTGGCCATCGTCGAACGGGCCAGGGCCCTCGGTTATGAAAGGCTTCTCTTAGATACCATCGCCGACATGACCCCCGCCCTATCCCTTTACCGTTCTATAGATTTTGAGCAACGGCCCCCATACTACCATAATCCGATTCCGGGAGCCCTTTTTTTCGAACTAAGGCTATAATATAAATATCATGTTCTGTGGGGGGGAAACGATGAACCCCATCGCCTTTCGTATTGGACCTTTAGCCATCTACTGGTACGGCCTCTTGGCTGCCAGCGCCTTCATCCTAGGGTTTATCAATATTAGGCAGAATATCCGGGCTTATGGTCTCGATGAAGAGAAGATCGAAAGTCTGCTCCTTAAACTAGCCGTTGTCTTTTTTGTCGGGGCCCGCTTAGGAGTGGTGTTACTCGATCTCGAATATTATTTAGCCCATCCCCGCCATATCTTTCTCCGGGCCGGTCTTGGCTCCCAAGGGGCAATCATCGCCGTCATGATCGTCGGCTATTTTTGGACCAAAAGGGATCAACTCCCCTATTGGACCATCGCCGATGCTACGGCGCCCACCATCACCATCGGCCATATTTTCATCCGTTTCGGCAATCTCCTCAATGGCGAGCTTTTTGGAGCTCCCACCTCTTTACCATGGGCCATCACCTTCCCCCTAAGCGGCCAACCGGTCCACCCCTTGCCCTTGTACGAGATGCTTTTTTCCCTGTTCCTGCTTCCCAAGGCCCTCCATTGGAGTCGCCAGCCGGCCTACCCGGGCTATGCCTTCTATCGAGTCCTACTCATCCATTCCATCTTTCGCTTCTTCTTGGACTTTCTCCGCTCCGATAACAATCAAATCGGCCCCTTGGCCTGGACCCAAATCATCGCCCTGGGCTTTAGTCTCTTAATGTTGTTCTTCATGGCTCGGGCCCACAAAAGACAGCAGTAGAGTTTTCCTTCCTTTGGAAAACAGGTCCCTTCAACTATTCCTTTCGCCAAATACAGAGCATACCCTGGAAAGAAAATTTCCGAGGAGACGATAAGAATGGCTTTCATACCAATTCTTTTGCACCTGATAGGGATAGCAGCTATTATCTACGCCTTTATCCGTCTAGGGGGTCCCCGGGTGATCAAAATCGAGATCCATCTGCCCGATGATTTGGAAATCGCCGAGGAGGAACCCCCCGAGGATGATTTCTTCTTCGGCCAAAACGGCATTATGCGGCCTTTCCGGGATCCGGAAGAATGATTGCCAACCCTAGCTTAATATGGCCTGGCCCTTGGGGTGTCATCTTCACTGGTCTTTTCCAGGACACCCCTTAAAAGGCCAGGCCTCTGCATCTTGCAACAGCAGATTCCCCTACACTTTAACGTCAATAATAGCCGTATTCTTCGATGGCCTCACTCATAGCCAAGAGGTTTTCGGCCAAGACATAGGGGGGAATGGAGTTTTCACTGGCGATGAGATACCGGCCCCCGGGAGCACATTGGGCAATCCGCTCTTTGACCTTTGCTTTGACTTCTTCGGCAGTGCCCCTGGTCAAAGTGTAGCTCAAATCGATGTTACCCAACAATGTTAACCGATGGCCATACCTTTCCTTTAGATCCACGATGTCGACGGCACCAGGTTCGATATTGCCGATCCCCACCATCCCTAATTCCATCAGGTCTTCGATGATGGGCATGAAATTGCCGTCGGTATGGAGCAACCACGGTATTTTCAACGCTTCGTTGATCTTGAGGTAGCGGGGTGCAAATAGTTCCCGCAAGGTCTGGGGTGAAAAGATCGGTCCCCGCTGATCACAAAGGTCATCGCTGATCACCGCCAAATCAAAACCCATTTTGTTGACCTTTTCCACCACTTGCAGGGTCCATTCGTTGAAGATGTCTAAGACCCTTTCCACCAGTGGGAGATCATCATAAAGGGCGAAACAGAAATTCTCCATGCCCATGCTCAAATAGGCGTTGGCGATGCCCGCTCGCAAACAGACAACAGCGGCGTAATCTCCCCGATACTTCTCCAAATACTCCTCGAGCGGTTGATAAAAACCGGGATCCTCGGGGTCAGGTAGCTGGGAACGCAAGAAATCGATCTCGTCCCACCCATGGATCAAGCCAGGGCCTACATACTCAATCCCCTTATAATGATGTTTTTCCGTTACATCCGGTGGTTTAAGATTGACGGCGATATTATCTAAAGCCAAGACCTCTAAAAGATGGGGATCTATGTTCAACCTCCCAGAAAAGGGCGATGGACGACCAAGTATTTTCTCCGCCAAACCAGAATCGATAACCATTTCCAGCCAAGGTACCCGATCGGGGATCTCGCCTTTGATGGTCGCCAGTATTCTCTCCCTCGGTTTCATCCCTTTCCCTCCTCATCTACCTTCGTCGCTCTTTGATACAGTAGGCTTCCTTGTCTACCTGTTCAGCCGATCTAGATACTCCTTAGGCCCCTTCCTCTCGTTTCCTTCAACGATGGTGCTTTCCATCTAGCAGCAGGTTTAACCTAAGGAAGATGGGCAAAAGAGTGCTTATATCTTAGCCGGGGAGGACCCCGTCTCCTCTAAGATAGGGAGGAAATTTCCTGACCGTTTTAACAACGCCAATTTTACAGCTTTCCCTAACGGAGGTGAGCCATGATTGGGTGGAATTGAATCATCGAGGACGTATCGCCCGGAATGTCCACGGTAGGTGTAAATAAGAATAGCCGGCAATGGTTTTCGCCGGCCATTTTGAGGTAAGGGACATCTTAGTCACGACCAGGGATTTGTACCTCGAAAAAGGTGTTGCCTTGGGGATCGGTGGAGCAGAAAATGTTGCCGCCGAAGCCCTGGACGGCATTACGGACGATCCAAAGACCGTAACCCCGGGTTTGCGGAGATTTGGTGGAGTAGTTGTGCTCCCAAATCCGCTCCATTTGGTCCTGACCAATCGGCGGACCGTTGTTAGTCACCCGGAATACTAAAGTCCGACCATCGCTGGTAAATTCAACCTTGATCTTCCCCCGCTCCTGGGACTCCTTGGCTGCTTCGATGGCATTGGTCACCAAGTTAGTGACCACCTGTTTAAAACCTTGAAAACGCAAGAAACGATAAAAGGATTCGGCGATGACAATCTGAGCCCGGACGCCGGTTTCTTCGGCCATGATGATCAACCGGGAAAAATTAGCCCAGAAGGATTCTAAGGAAGCTTTATTGGTCAAAGGACGTTTTTTCAAATCGTTAATATAATCGACGGCTCTGTTGTGCTGACCTGATTGAATCAAAATGGAAATAGCCGCCAGATGATTGTCGAATTCATACAACTCCCCTTGCAGCAGTTCGCCCAATTCCTGTTCCACTTGAAGTTTGCTGGCCTCTAAGGCTGTAACCAACTGAAGCTTCGACCGACGGCTGACCACGACCAAAGCCGTCAGTAGAACCATGATAATCAAACAACTCAGCATAGTGATCAAAGCGGCTATTTGGGTGTCGATGACAAGGGGTGACTCCGTATCCTGCCACAGCCACCGATAAATGGTGGTAGATATGACTGTAATAAGAATGAAGAACGCCATCCCGATCCAAAACCTTTGTCGCTGTTCTTTGTTCATGACTACCCCTCTAAATCTCGATAGGCTGTTCCTTGTAAAGAATAGTCGTTAAAATTGCTGCCAAGATAACAAAGGATAGGCCTACATACCCAAAGAGGATGTGCCGTAGAGGACTGGTTAAGATGTCAGCCGCCGAATGTTGCAGGATATGCATTAAGGGAACGAGTAACAGAAGCTCCCCCATGAGTAGCAGACCCCAAGGGATCACCAATATAAGAAGACTATTACGCCATGATATCCGCAGTAGAAAACGGGCAATAAGGAAAAAACCGATGAGACAGGGGAGAATATGGCCGCCCCCGGGCAAAAGGACCCTGGCCACCAAAACTATACTACCGTAACAAAGGCCCGCGATGGATAAGGCCACCATCCCCCGTCCCGTACCCAGGAAGCGGTTGCCCGTATAATACATCAAGAACCCTTCAGGAACGTAATAAAGGATCCACACCATGAAATAATGATGAAAATTGGTCGCCTGGCTTCTCTCCTTCAACTATTTCGGTTCTTCCGGCTGATAACCAAGGAACAGGCTGGCACTACAGGTACCGACAGCCGCAAACAGCATACCGATGGCCGCTGCGAGAACCATGAACATCCGCCGCATAGGATCACCTCCTAACCAAGGATTTCATAGACACTAATACCTGCCGGTGTAAGGGTGAAGAGCTGCCAGGTGACACCAAAAAAGGAAGCCGTCACTAAAACCCTTTCTTTAGGCAGAAGAAAGAGACTAATACCAACCCAAAGGACCAAGAAACATGCCGATAGAATTTGGAACCGACGCCGACGCTGGGGCTCGGTGATCGGTTTGGCCTTGGTGGCAACGGGAACATATTTATAAACGACTATGAGACCGATGAAACCCGCACTGACGATCCCCATGGGAAGCCATTCGTCGGGAACAACCCCTACCACGGCTCCATAACCCCCCACAAGGCAAAGGGCGGTGCCGATGAGCAAACAGCGATAAAAACGTTTAGCGTGGGCACCTCCAGAAACAAGGCGCAGGAGTCCAGAGCTCAAGGCAACCATCATCAACGAACCCTTCAAGGAAGAAAGGACCGCTACTGCCATCAGGACCATCATGGTAATGGATACCGAAAGCAATATTTCCAAACCATAGCGAATCCGCTGAAAATTCAGCCCGTCTTTGTCATAACCGACTTCTTCGGCGATCAATAAAGCCATATGCTCGGCAATTTTTCGCATGGCCAATCCCTCCACAGGGGGAGATTCGCCGGTAAAGGGCAAAATCCTGCACCATTTTGGCTAAAAAGAAAATAACTTGCTCGTTCTGTCTATTTGTCGTTATTTCTCGGTATTATATCCTTTATCCTTCGAGACGGCGGGATGGAAGGGGGCTCAAAATGGGCTTGCGAAGGGAATGGAACTCTTGGGGCTTCTGTTTTTGTCGAAAAAGTTAGTGCCGGGTTTTCACCCGGCACTAGTTTGAATCCATTATAGACCTTGTTTAATGCGAGCCTGGTAGAGCTTACGCCAGGCGTGCATCGCCAAGGTGGCGCCGATAACTCCGTAGGCCACAAAGACCCGGAAGTACTCGCCCACTTGCGCATCACCGAAGAGCTGGCGACCTGCCGACGGCGAAACGACGAATAGGGTATGGAAAAGGAAGGTACCGAGGAGGGCATGTCCGATGGTCGCATTGGTGACTGTCGCCCCTCCAATGAGGATCGCGGCCACCGCGTAGAGTCCAATCTGCTCGTGACTGCCGTAGGTGCTAAAGGTCCCCATGTTCTGGAGGAAAATAATGTGACCCCAAGCAGCCATAACCATGGACATCATAATGGCGATGGTCCGCACCCGGTCCACTTGAATACCGGCTACTGCGGCCACATGCCTATCCTGCCCTACACTGCGCATATCCTGTCCTAGTTTTGTCTTCGAGAAGAAATTAATAAAAAGGCATAAACCAGCGATGACAAGCCAAGTAGCCATCGGTACCCGAATGAGATTGATTTGGGAACCGGTTTGGAGCTGAATGATACTCCAAATCAAAACCACCAGGGCAAAAACACCCCAAGGAACGACTTTCCCCAGGGGAAATCGTTGTTTTTTGTTGACGAAATAGTAAATGAGACAGAGGACGAAACCAACGATGATAACGTAGATCAAGGCCCAAGGCAAGGTTGGGCGCAACAGATAGGGCAGGCCCCAGAAATCTCCAGGCCAATCCAACCCATATTTAAGACCGTTGCTTAAATCTACTGTGGTGCGGACACCCACCCCACTGCTCATCACCAAGGCCCGATTGTCCATGGGGATCACACCGCCCACTAATTGAAGGAAAATCAATTCGTAGACACCTTGGGCAAAGAAGCCGAGGATAAGACCGGTAATCATTTCTTGTCCCTTAGTCCTATTAAACAGATTCCCGGTCAAATAACCTAACAACATAGCTAAAGGTGTCACAAGGACGAAACAGAGCAGGATCCCTGGCAAGCCCTTAAAACCCCAGTGGGTGACAAAAATCAACACTGCCTGGGCGGCCATCGCCCCTAAAACGATGGAGAAGTTCAGCCCCATCCCGGCCATAACGGGGATAATCAACGATAGCACCAGGAATGTGTTTCGGGAAAAGCGGGAGACGATATCCATCAAAAACAGGAATGGACTCATCCCCGAGATTAGAAAGCCGATCAATCCGAGAAGCAAGAACATGATGGTGACCATGTTGCCGACGAGGAAATTGCGGGCTATACTCCCGAAACTGCGCTGTGGTGCTATTTGTGTTGTCTTCGTTTCTGGTCGCATATTACTCACCTCCCGCTTGAGTCAAGGCATACAGGATCACGCCGTTTTGGATAACCTTCCGGCCGATTTCTCCCATGCTTGACCAATCGGCGGCAAAGGCGTTGGCTACCGGAATGGCCACAACCTGGATACCGAGGAACAGAATGGTTCCAATGACAACATGGGAGATGGTTGCCCTATTGACACCGGCACCGCCGATGAGCACCGCTGCTACGGCTACAAAGGGCATGAGCATCGGCCCTTCATAAAGTTGGAGGAAACCGTAACTCTGGGCGTAGACTAAGATGCCGACGGCACCGAGGATAGTCGATAAGATAGTACCGATGATCCGCTGTTGGTCCACATTGATACCAGCGGCCTCGGCGAACCGCGGGTTGGCGCCGGCGGCATACAGGGCTGTACCGGTCTTACTGCGCATGAATAGCCAGACTAACCAACAGCAGAAAGCAAAGAAGAGTAACAACCCCGTGGGGACGGTCACATCACCGATGTTAAAGGACCAAAAATTATTGAGCACCCCAGCCATACCCCGGTTTTCCAAGGCGATCTGGACTCGCACCCCTCGACCGATGGGCCAAGCCATTTCTGGACTGGTAAAAGGTAAGAAGAGCCAAGCTAATTTCATGATCGAAACCATGGAAAAACCTACATAGGTGGCGATCATCATTTCGGAACCCTTTACCCTATTGAGGAGCCATCCGTAACCGATGCCCACCGCGATGGCAAAAGGCAGGGAAAGGATGATGGCTAGCAAAAAGAGGTTCCCGCCGGCGATGGTCATGGTCTCCTCCACCCGGTAAGCTATTTCCAAAGCCGTTAAGCCTCCGACAAGGCCGCAGAGAATGCCTAAAGAAACCCCGAAATTAGGACCGATCCCCGACACAATAGCCGGTAGCATAGCTAGAACCAAGACTCCCCACATTCCAATACGTACTAAAGAAGAAGTGATTAGTTCCGCCAGGTTTAGGTCCAGGACCACGGCAGCCCCACACAAAAACAGGAAGAAGCCCGCGATGATGACCCTGGCGAAGCCAAATTGATTCAAGAATTTCTTTAACTCACCCATCGTTTACGCTCCTTTCCTGCTTTGTTGTCCGGACATCAGGAGGCCGAAGTCCACATCGGAACTATCGGGTCCTAGAATGCCGGCCACCTTTCCTTCAGTGACAATGGCGATTCGATCGCAGACACTGCGCAGTTCACCCAGTTCACTAGAGGTCATCACGATGGTCATGCCCAGTTCTTGATTCAAGGCGACCAACGTATCGAGGACTAATTTTTTCGCCCCCACATCGATCCCCCGGGTCGGTTCAGACACAAAAAGGATCTCCGGTTCCATGGTCAAGGCCCGGGCAATACAGACCTTTTGTTGGTTACCACCGCTGAGGCGCCGCACAATCTGGGTGGGGCCTGTACAGCGAATATCCAGCCTTTTGATCATGTCTAGAGCATGGGCGCGAATTGCCCTTTGATCTAACAAGGAACCAAAACCCACCTTTTTCAAAAAGCGATTTTGGTTTTGGACGGCACCAAGGGCGATATTCAACTCGATGGAGCTGTCCAGGAGTAGACCTACCCCTCGCCTGTCCTCCGATACATAAGCTAGTTTATGGGCCATGGCTTCCTGGGGGCTATTTAGCGGAAGTTCCTGGCCATCGATGAGGACCCGGCCGGTGGTCGGATAAAGGCCCATGATCCCGTTGGCCACACCGATCTTACCCTGACCAGCCAGACCACCGATGCCTAAGATTTCCCCCTTATAAACATCTAAATTCAAACCGTTGACCCTTTCACCAGGCATGCGCACCGTTAGATTCTCGATCCGCAAGGCGACATTATCGGTTCCCTTACGGGGCTGGTTGCGGTCAAGGCTTTCCACCTTACTACCAACCATCATTTCCGCCAATTCATAAACATTGGTTTCCGATTTGGCTTTGGTGGCCACATGGTTGCCGTCCCGCAAGACGGTGATGTGATCACAGACTTCCATGATTTCTTGGAGTCGGTGGGTGATGAACAAAATGGCAATCCCTCGGGCAGCAATCCTCTTCATAGCCTCAAGGAGATGGCTGGCTTCCGACTCGGCCAAAACCGCCGTCGGTTCATCGAAGATCAACAGTTTAAGATTGTCTTTATCTAGTTCCCGAGCGATCTCGGTAAACTGCATATAACCGACGGGAAGCCCGGCAACAGTAACATATTCTTCGATGTCGAGCCCCAAGGTATCTAAGGCCTTACGGGCATCGGCGTTCATTTTGTCATAATCAAGGGAATGCAGTGCCGGCCCTAAGATCCTACTTAGGAAATTGGGCTTCACATTTTCCCGATTCAATTTGATGTTCTCCGCCAGGGTGTAATTAGGTAAGAGCATGAATTCCTGGTGGACCATCCCGATACCGCTGTTCATAGCTTCCTGGGGGGAAGTAAACTGCACCGGTTGGCCATCGATGCGAATCTCACCTTCGTATCCCCCGGTGGAATGGATCACTTCCATACCGAAGAGAATGTTCATCAAGGTAGATTTTCCTGCACCGTTTTCCCCGACGAGACCATGGATCTCCCCAGGTCTAACCTGGAGACTAACATTCTTTAAGACTTGGTTTCCGTAATAACTCTTGCTGATATTGTGCACTTCCAGCACATATTTGTCAGCCATCTGCCTCCTCCTCAGGTTCAAAAAATGCAAGGTTGCCCCCAGCGCGGCAACCTTGCGTTCTAAGAGCTAACCTATTGGAAGATAATATGATCAGATAGATAGAGGTAGTAGTTATCTGTTCCCTCATATTCGGTCAAAGCAACTTGCCGACCGGCAATATCTTCCATAATCCGCGTTAAGGCGTCTTTATCGTTGCGGCTATTGATCTTGCCTTCGATCCATTCGACGGCGTAATAGGTACCCGCCTGCATGAACATCATGTTCACTGGGATAGGCCAGGTGGCGACCCGACCGGCGGCACCCCGCTCTACAACCTTATCATTAATTTGTCCTAAGATCCAGTCCAAGTCACCCTTCTTATCGGCAGGCACTTCGATACCTAATGCGGCAGGTAGTGCGTGGTAAGGACTGGGGCAGCATTGTACCGGGAA
The DNA here is from genome assembly GCA_050944915.1 of Limnochordia bacterium. Lineage (GTDB taxonomy): Bacteria > Bacillota > Limnochordia > JAAZLZ01 > JAAZLZ01 > JBMNRY01. The sequence goes on along the minus strand of JBMNRY010000006.1, from coordinate 4,033 downwards.
AATTCCGCCACTTTCAATGGTCTTGGCGATTAAAGGTTCCATCATAGCACAGTTGGTACCGAAAACGGCTGTTTCGGAACCGTATTGTTCGATCTTCCGGGGTACGTCTTCGCTGATGAACATTTGGGTTCCAGCAACACCGGCGTCACTGGTTGGGTCGGGAGCGTCTTCATCGATGAAGACCATGCCTAGTTCTTCGGCCCGAGCCTTCATGTTCGCCCGCCGTTCAGCCAGCATTTCGATGGACATATGGCGGGGGAAGGAGTAGTGCACGATGGTCTTAGCACCCATGGAATGGGCGTGTTCGGCGATTTGAGCCCCACGACCAACGTCGTCGGTATTCAAGACGATATCGGCTTTGCTGGAAACCACAAAGGGATCCTCTTGGGGAGAACCGAAGATGATTAAAATGTCAGGGCGGATCTCCCGAACTTTATCGACGGCAGCTGCTGCTCCCGGCACTGCTTGGACCATTACGATGGCCTTGGTGCGGGGGTCGGAAGCCATTTCCAGCATGTTACTGATGGTGGTTTCCTGTTCCTGCATGAAGCGGTCCGGATAAGTAGCAATGGTAATCCGATCTTCTCCGAATTCGGCCTGCATCTGTTCTGCCATGCGGAATTCTTCTTCGTTCTGGGTCACAGTACCGGTTAGGATACCGACCTTCCAGTTGGCGAAACTCACGGCACTCATGCCAAGAACCATTACTAAAACAGCTATTACTAACAGAGATTTCCTTTGCATGCATAAACCTCCTTAAAAAATTTTAGAAAAATAGTGTAACCTTTGTCCCCCCTTCCGCCAAGCATGTCCCGGCCCAATCCAGTGGATCGAGTATCGGGCTCGATAACAAGAAACTACCCGTTCTGGACACAATTTGGGTCCTTCCCGAGACATATACCTTTTTTTATTCTTGGCCGAAGGAGCGAATCCCTCCATATCTAACAGCAAACTTATTACCATTTTTTATGTTTCCTATTTCCATCGGTATGGGCAATCGCGCAAGGTACCATCAGCCACGGTGATTAAAGATTAGGGATTTGCCAATCGATAGGCTCCTCCCCCTTAGACTGGAGGAAGGCGTTGGCCTTGGAGAAGTGGCGACAACCGAAGAACCCCCTGTTGGCCGAGAGGGGACTAGGGTGGGCCGCTGTCAAGACCAAGTGCCCCTCGTTGGTGATCAAACCCCTTTTGCTCTTCGCGTTGTTTCCCCAAAGAAGGTAAACAACGGGTCCTTCCTTCTCGTTGAGCTTTCCAATGATAGCCGTTGTAAGGTGTTCCCAGCCTTTACCCCGGTGGGAATTGGCCGAATTTGCCCTGACGGTGAGGCTGGTGTTGAGCAACAGCACCCCTTGTTTGGCCCAAGGGACTAAATAGCCGTTGTTGGGTATGTAACAACCTAAATCAGCCTGCAATTCCCGATAGATGTTCTGCAAAGATGGTGGGATCCCGATCCGAGGCGGAACGGAAAAGGCTAAGCCATGGGCTTGTCCCTCGCCATGATAAGGATCTTGCCCCAGGATGACGACCTTAGTGTCACGGTAGGAACATAGCTTTAGAGCCTCAAAAATATGATACATATCGGGATAAATTATTTTCGTTCGATATTCAACCTTCAGGAACTCCCGTAGTCGAAGGTAATAATCCTTACGGAATTCATCATAAAGAATCTGATCCCAATCATTACCTAAATGTACCAACCATCGATACCTCCCGTTTCCTTCCCTAAACCCTTAGGAGTTTTGCAACCACTCCACGATGGGCTTGATATTCCCCCTATCGGTCCAGTCGCAGTCGGTACCAGCCTGCATTAAAGCCTCTTCCCATGGTTCATAGTCCGCGGGATCCTTTCTTGCTACCATCCGTTTGAGCCCATTACACAATAGGCGATCGATCCAAGTCATTGTCTCTTCCCGCCAAGCCCCGCGACAATAGAATAAGGGTATATCCGCCAGTTCTCGAAGGTTGCGCTTCCGCAAAGCCTTTATCGCCGTCTCGTCATAGGGAGAAGCTCCCACAGCAAAGACAGCCAGCTTCTTATCCCCTAATTGTCGGTAATGCCTCTTTAAAAAGCCAATCCCGGCAATGCCGCTAGCATAGATGCCGCCACCGAAAATGATAGTATCGTAGGGAAGTACCACCTCTAGCCTAGCTTTCTTGGTCTCCAGCAGGTCCCCACCGAGTTCTTCCGCTAACCAGCCCGCATACCTTTTCGTCGCCCCATACTTAGACTGGTACAAGATCAAAATCTTGCCCATTGTTTGACCCCCTCAATAATCTGGGACCGAGTATCACCAGAACTTCTGTAGGCCAATGATCCGAAGCTTCCCCGATATGAATTCGGGGAAAAAGCCGAAAGGCCTCTCCTGAGACTGATGTTCCAGCAAAGAACGATATTCTAATAATGGTTCATCAACTCCGATAAGAAAATCAATACCTGCCAAGACAACCTACCCCGTCCCTTTCGGCGATGAGGGACAACCGGGGGTCAAAACCTACCCGTTGGCCTAAGGCCCGAACCAGTTCCCCCTCTTCCCTTCTGTTGAAAGCTAACCGGTGGATTTCATCGATCTGTCCAAAAGTCCCCTTCTTGTTCGCTTCTGATGAGTAACATTCTATGACCTCGTATCAGTATGAATGGAATAGAAAGGCAATACTACTGGGAGGATTTGGGCAAAACAAAGGCCAGTTGGAACTAGGCGCAAAACCTGATTCCAACTGGCCACAGTACTTCTCCATCAACCGATGGATGGCGGTGTTAGTACAACCTTAACTATCCCCCGTTCTCCCCGGTAGAGGCGATCAAACCATTCTTGACCTTCCTCTAAGGGTGCTACCTGACTGATAATCCCATCCATGTTCACCAATCCCAAATCCATCATGGCCAAACAGCGATCATATTCCCCGGCGGAAGCACAAGAACCCTGCAACCGAATCTCCCTGGTTACCACCTTTTGTAAAGGTAGCTGTACTTCCGGTGTCACATTGCCCACCAGGGTAACCGTTCCCCCCTTACGGGTGGCATTGATGGCGTTTTGCACCGTGACGTTGATACCGACAGCCTCGAAGGCCACATCGACCCCTTCGCCGGTTAGTTTTTCCACCTCCGCTAGGAGATCGACATCAGGCCCGAAACAGAAATCGGCACCGCATTCTTTGGCAATCTTTAACTTTTCTTCATCGAGATCGGAGACGATGATCCGGGCGGCATTGGAAACCCGCAGTAACTTAATGATCAACAGTCCGATGGTACCGGCGCCGATAACCAAGACCGTATCGCCTAGCTTAACATCGGTGATGTTGATGGCATGGAAAGCCACCGATAAAGGTTCCACCATGGCCGCATCTTCAAAGGAGACATTATCGGGTATCCGGTATAAAATCCGCTCCGGCACAGCAACATACTGGGCAAAGGTTCCATCCCGGCGGTATTCGGGGCAGGATACCCCCAAAATGCTTCGATTAGAACATAGATTAGTCAAGCCCTGCCGGCAGTAATGGCACTGGCCACAATAGATGGTGGAATCAAAGGTCACCCGCTCGCCCACTTGGAAATTCTTCACTTGGCTACCGACTTCAGCGATCACCCCCGAAGCCTCATGACCCATAATCACCGGGGGAATCCTTCGTCCACTGCTGCCATCATAACCGTGGACATCGCTACCACAAATAGAACTAGCTTTAACATTGATCAATACTTCGTCAGCCTTAATTTGAGGCACGGGCACATCTTTATAGACCAGTTTTTTATAATCCTCTAATACTAATGCCTTCAATCCAACACCTCCTAGGTAGAGAGACTCTTGCCCTAGGATTTCGAGGCCTACCTAGCCACATCCTTTATCGAACTCCAAGGGTATCCTGGAGTCGTCTCAGTTGGACGATAAAGGCTTGCTCATCCAGTTCAACATCATCATAGGTGAGAATCCGCCCCTTTTGCACATCCCGTTTAAGCTTGGTTTGGGAGGTGATCAGCCCTAGGGGCACAGCGTTTTGTTCCTTAGCCCTCTCATAGGTATCGATTAAACCCCGG
>JBMNRY010000005.1:0-35744 GCA_050944915.1 Limnochordia bacterium | reverse complement strand
TAGTCCCCAGCTTAGTTCCTTTGGCCCAGTCCATCCCTGACCAGGTTTGAAGAACAGCGATGTTGGTCATGCCTATTCCTGGAGAGGCCTAGGGATTTTTCCTGGTGGGTAACGATGGCTTGTTATTGACAGCCGTCGGGGAATATGATAAATTTTAGGAGCGATTTTGTAGCCTGGGGAAGTCGCGTATTTGTGGCCTTTTCTTCCGGAGATAACTCCAAGCTGCAGAGGCGGGCCCAGGATAATCGTAGTAGAGTCAGGGACAGGCTGGAGGTGGGAAGATGCGCGTCGCCTTGACATTGGAATGTACGGAGTGTAAGAACCGCAATTACCGTACCAACAAGAATAAGCGCAACGACCCGGATCGGCTAGAACTGAAGAAGTACTGTAAGTTCTGCCAACGGCATACGGTGCATAAGGAAACGAAGTAGGGACTGGGGTTTGCGGTACAAACGGAACTAGATGTGAGCTAGATTTAGGCCCAGCTAAGGATGTGAAGCAAATGGCAGAGACCGTAGGTAAGGTCGGTCAACTGCGGAAGTTCCTCAGGGAAGTCAGGGCAGAATTACGGAAAGTAGTCTGGCCCAACCGCAAAGAACTTACCACGTATACTGGAGTTGTAATCGTTGCCGTGGCGGCCCTGGCCGTCTTTTTTGGGATCTCTGATCTGATCATCGCCAGAATTCTAGCTTTACTCCTGAGGTTAAGGGGGTGAGCCCCTTATAATGGAGCAAGCAAAACAATGGTACGTCATTCATACCTATTCCGGTTATGAGAATAAGGTAAAGGCCAATCTAGAGCGACGGGTTGAGTCCATGGCCATGGAAGATAAGATCTTCCGGGTGATGGTACCCACCGAAGAAGAGATCGACTACAAGGACGGCAAGAAGAAGATCACTAAAAAGAAGATCTTCCCCGGTTACGTTCTAGTGGAAATGATCATGTCCGACGATTCGTGGTATGTGGTGCGCAACACACCGGGAGTCACCGGTTTTGTCGGTTCCGGCTCGAAACCGATCCCCCTCGGTGTCGAGGAGGTCAAAGGGATCTTGCGGCAAATGGGTGAAGACGAACCCCGGCCCCGGGTTAGCTATCAAATTGGTGAAGAAGTCAAAGTTATCGATGGTCCCTTCATCAATTTTACCGGTGTGATCGAGGACATCAATTTGGAACGGGGCAAGCTGAAGGTGGCCGTTTCCATGTTTGGCCGGGCTACGCCCGTAGAATTGAATTTCGGGCAAGTGGAGAAATTCTAGGCGAGGGGGTGAAATTAAGTGGCGAAAAAGGTTGCAGCACTGATTAAATTACAGGTTCCTGCAGGGAAGGCGAACCCGGCACCACCGGTGGGACCGGCGTTAGGACAACATGGTGTGAACATCATGGAGTTCTGTAAGGCCTTCAACGATCGGACCGCTAACCAAGTTGGAATGATCATTCCTGTGGAGATAACCGTCTTTGAAGACCGCTCCTTCACCTTTATCACCAAAACGCCGCCGGCCTCCATTTTGTTGAAGAAGGCGGCAGGGGTGGAAAGGGGTTCTGGTACCCCCAATACCACCAAGGTGGCCCAAGTCACCAAGAGTCAGGTGAAGGAGATCGCTGAGTTGAAAATGCAGGACCTAAATGCCACCAGTGTGGAAGGCGCGATGAAGATCATCGAAGGCACCGCACGGAGTATGGGCATTACAGTGGTCGATTAGGATAAATTGTGGGAGGATGTCTATCCGTTATTACCACATTAGGAGGAAAAACAATGGCAAAAAGAGGTAAGAGGTATCAAGAGGCCCTCAAGCTAATCGATGAGGAGCGAAGTTATACTCCCGCCGAGGCCCTAGAACTAGTGAAGAAGATGGCATCGGCCAAATTCGATGAAACCGTAGAAGTCGCATTGAAACTCGGTGTCGATCCTCGTCATGCCGACCAACAGGTCCGCAGCACCGTGATCTTACCCCACGGTACCGGTAAAGAAGTCCGGGTTGTCGTTTTCGCTAAAGGGGAGAAGGAAAAGGAAGCCCAAGAGGCAGGAGCCGATTTCGTCGGCGCTGAAGACTTGGCGGAAAAGATCCAAAACGGTTGGACCGATTTCGATGTGGCCGTCGCCACCCCCGATATGATGAGTGTTGTGGGGCGCTTAGGTCGCATTTTAGGTCCCCGGGGTCTGATGCCTAACCCCAAGGCTGGAACGGTGACCTTTGAGGTAGCTAAGGCTATCAAGGATATTAAAGCGGGGAAAGTGGAGTTCCGGGTCGATAAGTCGGCAGGACTTCATGTACCCATTGGCAAGGTTTCCTTTGAGGTGGATCAGCTCGTCGACAATTTTACTGCTCTATTGGATGCCATCATCAAAGCCCGACCGGCGGCAGCTAAGGGAGCCTATCTACGGCGGGTGGCTGTTTCGTCAACCATGGGGCCTGGGATTAAGTTGAATCCCCAAGATGTATTGGCCATGGTCCAAAAATAAGCTAGAAAAAGGAAAACTTCATAAAGACCGTAGACAGCAGGTGGTTCGTTGCAACCTTAATGGGAGTTGAATCCCGCCCGCCGAGGTGAACTGTGTAACTGGCAGGTCTCCGCGCGCGTCTACGGGGGCCCTTTTTTATATCCGGGGAGGAGGTGACGGAAGATTGGTCAGACCGAAGAAGAAAGCGGCAGTAGAAGAGATCGTCGATAAGATGACTAGGGCCAGCAGTGCCATCGTCACCGATTATCGAGGCTTAACTGTAAAAAGCATCAGTGAATTGCGCCGCCGGCTCCGGGAGTCCGGTGCGGAATACAAGGTTGTGAAAAACACCCTCACGACCATCGCGGCCAAGGAAGCTGGCTTCCCCGAACTAGAGGAACATTTGGCGGGACCGACGGCTATCGCCTTTGCCTATGAAGATCCGGTGGCTCCGGCGAAGGTCCTTTCCGATTTTGCCAAGGAAAGCAAGATCCTAAAGATTAAAGCGGGGATCCTCGAGGGGAGCATCATCAATGCCGATGGGGTGCAAGCTTTAGCAGATCTACCCCCACGGGAGGTCCTCTTGGGCCAAGTTGTGGGCACCATGCAGGCACCCATCAGTGGTTTTGTAAACGTCTTAGCGGGTACCATTCGCAATGTGGTTTATGCTCTTGATGCGGTACGTCGCCAAAAAGAAGAGGCCGGGGCGTAAGACCCCCTAAATCGAGGAGGTAAATAAGATGACGAGAGAAGAAATCTTAGAAGCTATTGAGAAAATGACTGTTTTAGAACTATCGGAACTGGTTAAGGCCATGGAAGAAAAATTCGGTGTTAGCGCTGCTGCACCGATGGCCGTAGCCGCTGTTCCCGCCGCTGGTGCCGCTGCTGAAGCTGCTGAAGAACAAACGGAATTCGACGTTGTTCTCAACTCCCCTGGTGATAAGAAGATCCAGGTCATCAAAGTGGTCCGGGAAATCACCGGGCTCGGCCTAAAGGAAGCCAAAGAGCTGGTTGACTCGGCACCGAAGGCCATTAAAGAAGGCATCAGCAAGGAAGAAGCAGAAGAAATTAAGAACAAAATCGAAGAAGTCGGCGGACTCGTCGAAGTTAAGTAACTACCTGGGGGAGGGCAACCTCCCCATCAAAAATTTATTGGAAATATTTTGTTGACAGGTTTCCGACCGCATGGTATTCTATTATAGTACGAGGACTATGCGCGAAAGGAAGCGTTCATCGTAGACAACAGCGCTTGTTTAACAAACAAGGGCATAAAAGTCATTTATCGGATAAATAATATATGTGTAGTATTACCTCGTAGGTTGGATAATGTTGGAAGCGAGGCTTATAGGAGAGGCTCTTGTAGGCCTTGCTTTTCGTCTTGTTAACCAGGTTTTGAAAAGCGGTAACTAGGAAACTGGATTGAGGGGTGACGCCGGGTGGCCGCGGTTTTGGAGATGGGAAAGAGAACAAGACATAGTTTCGGCAAGATCAAAGAAGTTTTGGACATGCCGGACCTGATCGAGTTACAGCGTCGATCATATGATTGGTTCCTCAACGAGGGTATCCAGGAGATGTTTGAGGATATTTCGCCTATCCAGGATTTCACCGGCAACCTGGTCCTCGAATTCATTGACTATTCATTAGGTGAACCCAAGTATGATGTAGATGAATGTAAGGATCGGGATGTTACTTATGCGGCTCCGCTGAAGGTGCGGGTCCGTTTGATCAACAAAGAAACGGGAGAAGTCAAGGAACAAGAGGTCTTCATGGGTGATTTCCCCCTGATGACCGAACAGGGAACCTTCATTATTAACGGTGCCGAACGGGTCATCGTCAGCCAATTGGTCCGCTCTCCAGGGGTCTATTTCAGCCGGGAGAGGGATAGCAGCGGCAAGTTTCTTTATAAGGCCAGCATCATACCCAATCGGGGTGCTTGGTTGGAGTTCGAAACCGATGCCAACGATGTGATCTATGTTCGGGTAGACAGGACGAGGAAACTGCCGGCGACGGTTTTGCTGCGGGCCATGGGCTTAGGAACAGACCACAAGATCATGGACGTTTACGGCGATGATCTCATCCTGCGCAATACTCTCGATCGGGACAATTGTGAAACGGAAGAAGAAGCCCTGATTGAAATTTATAAACGGCTACGGCCGGGGGAACCTCCCACGGGGGACAGCGCCCGGGCACTCTTTGAAACTTTGTTTTATGATCCGAAGCGCTATGATTTGGCTGCTGTTGGACGCTATAAACTCAACAAGAAGTTGCGCCTCCATGAACGGGTCGTCGGTCAAGTCTTAGCCGAGCCTTTGGTCGATCCGGAGACGGGGGAAATTCTAGCTGCTGCCGGTAGCAGGGTCGATCGACGGTTGATTTCCCGTTTGGAAAATGCAGGCTTAAAGGAAGTCTGGCTGCGGGGCCGGGATGGTGAACAGATCATCAAGGTCCTGGCCAACGAACGTTGCGAAGAGCGGACCATCAATCGGCAGGATGTGGTGGCAACCGTTAATTATATTAGCAATCTCATGGCTGGTGTCGGTGAAATCGATGATATCGATCACCTGGGCAATCGGCGGCTAAAAGCCGTCGGCGAGTTGCTCCAAAACCAATTCCGGATCGGTTTGTCCCGGATGGAACGGGTCGTGCGGGAGCGGATGACCATTCAAGATGTGGATATCATCACTCCCCAGGGCTTGATCAATATTCGCCCGGTAGTGGCGGCCATTAAGGAATTTTTCGGTTCCAGCCAGCTGTCTCAGTTTATGGACCAGACTAACCCCTTGGCGGAGCTCACCCATAAGCGGCGCTTAAGCGCCTTGGGCCCCGGGGGCTTGAGTCGGGAGCGGGCTGGCTTTGAAGTGCGGGACGTTCACCATTCCCACTACGGTCGCATGTGTCCCATTGAGACACCGGAAGGACCGAACATCGGGTTAATCGGTTCTCTATGTACCTATGCCCGGATTAACGAGTATGGTTTTATTGAAACTCCCTATCGTCGGGTGGTCGATGGCCGGGTAACCGAGGAAATCGTCTATTTGACCGCCGATGAAGAAGACAATTACGTTATCGCCCAGGCTAACGCCCCCCTCGATGAGGAAGGAAGATTTCTCAACAACAGGGGTATAGCCCGCTATAAAGACCAGATCATGATGGTTCCCGTGGATCAGGTGGACTTTATCGATGTCTCACCGAAACAGATTGTGAGTATTGCCACCGCCTTGATCCCCTTCCTGGAAAACGATGACGCCAGTCGGGCCTTGATGGGGGCCAACATGCAGCGCCAGGCGGTGCCCCTACTTCGGGCCGAGGCTCCTTTGGTAGGCACCGGTATGGAGTATAAAGCGGCTATCGATTCCGGTGTCGTCGTCCTGGCCCGCAACCCTGGTGTGGTGGAGCGGGTTTCCGCCGACGAGATCGTCGTCGCTAGGGATGACGGTGGGAAGGATATCTATCGTCTCCATAAGTTTGTCCGCTCCAACCAGGGAACATGTATCAATCAAAAACCTCGCATTAGGCGGGGTGACCGGGTGGAGAAAGGCACCCTCCTGGCTGACGGACCATCGACGGATAATGGGGAGTTAGCTCTAGGCCGCAACGTCCTAGTAGCCTTTATGCCTTGGGAAGGCTATAACTACGAAGATGCCATCCTCCTTAGTGAGCGATTGGTCAAGGACGATGTCTTTACATCGATCCATATCGAAGAATATGAATGTCAAGCCCGGGATACCAAACTGGGGCCCGAAGAGATCACCAGGGACATCCCCAATGTGGGGGAAGACGTCTTAAAGGATCTCGATGAGCGGGGCATCATCCGCATCGGTGCCGAAGTCCGACCAGGGGATATCCTCGTCGGCAAGGTGACCCCCAAGGGGGAAACGGAATTAACAGCGGAAGAGCGGTTGCTGCGGGCCATTTTCGGTGAAAAAGCCCGGGAAGTACGGGATACATCCTTGCGGGTGCCCCACGGCGAAGGGGGCATCGTCGTCGATGTTAAGATCTTCAACCGAGAACAGGGGGATGAACTCTCCCCTGGAGTTAATAAATTAGTCCGGGTTTATATCGCTCAAAAACGGAAGATATCGGAAGGGGATAAAATGGCCGGACGCCACGGCAACAAAGGTGTCATCGCCAAGATCCTCCCCGAAGAAGATATGCCCTATCTGCCCGACGGGACGCCCATCGAAATCGTCCTCAATCCCTTGGGAGTACCCTCCCGGATGAACATCGGGCAGGTGTTGGAAACCCACCTCGGGTGGGCGGCCAAGGCCTTAGGGTTGCATATGGCTACACCGGTTTTCGACGGTGCCACCGAAGGCGAGGTCTTGGAGACCTTGGAAAAGGCGGGCCTCCCTGGTAGCGGTAAGACTCTACTGCGGGATGGCCGCACGGGATTGCCCTTCGATGAACCGGTGACGGTAGGCTATATCTATATGTTGAAACTAGTCCATTTGGTTGATGATAAAATCCATGCCCGTTCCACCGGTCCCTATTCCCTGGTCACCCAACAGCCCTTGGGCGGGAAAGCCCAGTTTGGCGGTCAGCGGTTTGGGGAAATGGAGGTCTGGGCTTTGGAGGCTTACGGAGCTGCCTATACTTTGCAGGAACTGCTGACGGTTAAATCCGATGATGTGGTCGGTCGGGTGAAAACCTACGAAGCCATCGTTAAAGGAGAAAACATTCCCGAACCAGGTGTACCCGAATCCTTTAAGGTGTTGATTAAAGAGCTGCAGAGCTTATCTTTGGATGTGCGGGTCCTGTCGGAAGAGGCCGATGAGATCGAAATCATGGAACCGGAAGAAGATATCAGCGAAATGGCCAGGGAGCTGGGCATCGATATCCACCTCCGGGATGATACTGAAGAATCGGCGGACGCCTCCCCAAGCTATAGCGATGATGAGGATGATGGGGACGAGGCAGAGGATGATTAGGGATAAGGTGGCTTTGACCCTAATACGGGAAAAAGGGGGAGCGGTCCTTGATGGACGTGAATAACTTCGACCGAATTCGTATTGGTTTGGCTTCACCAGAGCAAATTCGGGCTTGGTCCAGTGGGGAAGTCAAGAAGCCGGAGACAATTAACTATCGGACGTTGAAACCGGAGCGGGAAGGTCTTTTCTGTGAAAAGATCTTCGGACCGACCCGGGACTGGGAATGCCACTGTGGTAAATACAAACGGGTTCGTTACAAGGGAATCGTTTGTGACCGTTGTGGTGTAGAGGTAACCAGAGCCAAGGTCCGTCGGGAGCGGATGGGCCATATTGAACTAGCGGCTCCCGTTTCCCACATTTGGTATTTTAAAGGAATTCCCAGCCGTATGGGGCTGTTACTTGATATGTCGCCTCGGACTTTAGAGCGGGTTCTTTATTTCGCTTCTTATGTGGTCATCGATGCGGGCGACACTCCCCTGGTTTATAAACAACTCCTTACTGAAGCGGAACATAGGGAGTATCGGGAGAAATATGGTGATGGTTTTCGGGCCGGCATGGGCGCCGAAGCCGTCAAGGAACTCTTGGAAAAGATCGACCTCGATGAGATGGCTGAAGAGCTGCGCAAGGAGATTCAGGATTCCACCGGTCAGCGTCGGGTACGGGCCTTGCGGCGGCTGGAGGTCACAGAGGCCTTTCGCAAATCGGGCAACCGCCCCGAATGGATGATTTTAGATGTCATCCCCGTCATCCCGCCGGAGTTGCGGCCCATGGTCCAACTGGATGGTGGTCGCTTTGCTACCTCCGACCTTAATGATTTATACCGACGGGTGATCAACCGAAATAACCGGTTGAAGCGGCTTTTAGAATTGGGTGCTCCCGATATCATCGTTCGTAATGAAAAGCGGATGTTGCAGGAAGCCGTCGATGCCCTCATCGATAACGGGCGCCGAGGCCGTCCTGTCACAGGACCGGGCAACAGGCCCTTGAAATCCCTCAGCGATATGTTGAAGGGTAAACAGGGACGCTTCCGCCAGAACTTGTTAGGGAAGCGGGTCGACTACTCGGGCCGTTCAGTCATCGTCGTCGGGCCGGAGTTGAAATTACACCAGTGTGGGTTACCCAAGGAAATGGCCTTGGAACTCTTCAAACCCTTTGTGATGAAACGCTTGGTGGAAAAAGGCTTTGCCCATAACATCAAGAGTGCCAAGCGCATGGTGGAACGGGTTCGGCACGAGGTCTGGGATGTTTTGGAAGAGGTCATTAAGGAACATCCTGTCTTGCTTAACCGGGCACCGACCCTGCACCGGCTGGGGATCCAGGCTTTTGAACCGGTATTGGTAGAAGGCCGAGCTATTCAAATCCATCCCTTGGTCTGTGCTGCCTATAATGCCGACTTCGACGGCGACCAAATGGCTGTTCACGTCCCCCTATCGGCGGAAGCCCAAGCGGAAGCCCGGCTGTTGATGCTTTCTTCCCACAACGTTCTTTTGCCGGCCAGTGGTCGTCCTGTAACGACCCCCACCCAAGATATGGTCATCGGAATCTATTATTTGACCATGGCTAAGGATGGGGCTAAAGGCGAAGGCAAAGCCTTTGGCAACGTCGATGAATTGATCTTGGCCTATGAACAAGGGGAAGTGGATCTCCACGCGAAGATTAGATTCCGGCGGGCAGCAGGGGATTACATGGAGACTACCGTCGGTCGGATTATCTTTAACCAGGTGATCCCCGAGGATATCGGTTTTTACAACAAGGTCGTCGATAGGAAGGAACTAGGTCGTTTGGTCGACCGGCTCTTCCGTAGGTTCGGTAACAGCCGGACAGCCGAGATCCTCGATGATATTAAAAACCTCGGTTTCCGCTACGCTACCCAATCGGGGACTACCGTTGGTATTACCGATATCACCGTGCCTGAGGTGAAGGAATCCTTAGTAGCCGAAGCCGATCAACAGGTGGAAGTCGTTGAACAGCAACACCGCCGGGGTTTGCTCACCAGTGAGGAACGCTACCAGCGGATCTGCGATGTCTGGACGAAAACGAAACAGGAAGTAACGGAAGCCATGATCGAAGGCCTCGATGCCTTCAACCCTGTTTATATGATGGCTATTTCTGGAGCTCGGGGTAATGAATCCCAGCTAAGCCAGTTGGCAGGGATGCGGGGCCTGGTGACAGACCCCACGGGTAAAACTATCGAAATCCCGATTAAAGCCAACTTCCGGGAAGGCTTGACGGTATTGGAATACTTCATTTCCACCCACGGCACTCGGAAGGGCTTGGCCGACACCGCCTTGCGCACCGCCGACTCTGGGTATTTAACCCGGCGGTTGGTTGACGTTTCCCAAGACGTCATCGTCAGGGAAATCGACTGTGGTACCGAGGACGGCATTCTGGTCGGGGCCATTAAAGAAGTGAGCGGTGGATTAGAAGAAATCATCGAACCTTTGCGGGAACGGATCGCCGGCCGTTGTGCTGCCGAAACCATCGTCCATCCCGAAACGGGAGAAGTGATTGTCGACCGCAATCAGCTCATCGATGAAGAAACGGCGGCCCTCATTGAAGAATGCGGCCTTGAACAGGTTAAGATTCGTTCTGTATTAACCTGCCGCACCCGCCACGGGGTTTGTGTTAACTGTTATGGCCGCAACTTGGCCACCGGGCGTTTCGTCGAAATCGGGGAAGCGGTGGGTATTATCGCTGCCCAATCTATCGGTGAACCAGGTACTCAGTTGACCATGAGAACCTTCCACACCGGTGGTGTGGCCGGTGAAGATATCACCGCCGGTTTGCCCAGGGTGGAGGAACTTTTCGAAGCCCGCAAACCAAAGGGTCAGGCCATCATCACCGATATCGATGGTGTTGTTGAAATCGTGGAATCCAAGGGGATTCGCAAGGTCATCGTTAAAGGGGAAGAGGAAGATAAGGCGTATAATATCCCCTATGGTGCCCGGTTGCGGGTCCGCAACGGTCAACAGGTGGAGATTGGCGACCGAATCACCGAAGGACCTGTTAACCCCCATGATATCCTCCGGGTTAAGGGCGTGCGGGGCGTTCAACTCTACCTGGTCCAAGAGGTCCAAGATGTCTACCGCTCCCAAGGGGTGGAGATCAATGACAAGCATATCGAAGTCGTGGTGCGCCAGATGAGCCGCAAGGTAAAAATCGAAGACCCCGGCGACACCGATCTGCTGCCGGGAGGCATGGTCGATGTCTTCGAGTTGGAAGATGAAAACCAGCGGATCATGGAAGAAGGCGGCCAGCCAGCAACGGCTAAACCGGCCCTCCTGGGGATCACTAAGGCTTCCTTAGCCACCGACAGCTTCCTGTCGGCAGCTTCCTTCCAGGAGACGACCCGGGTGCTGACCGATGCTGCTATCAAAGGCAAAAACGACCCCCTCTTGGGCTTGAAGGAAAACGTCATCATCGGCAAATTGATCCCTGCCGGAACGGGTATGTCCCGTTACCGCAATGTTAAGGTCTACACCACCGAAGAAACCTTGACTGCCGATGACGGGGAAAAGGCTGATGTAGAGACTGTTGAAATTAACTAAATAAAGCTCCTGGTGTCTTGCTTGACAGCCCATTCTTGCGGTGTTAGAATGTAGGAGTGCGCAGACACCAGGAATCCCCTTTTGGGGTGTGAAGGAGGTCTTGCCTATGCCCGCCAGATTAGAAGGGAAGGTCAATCGGGCGGTGGGGGCAAAACAGACGACCAGGGCTATTGCCGAAGGTCGAGCAGTTGTGGTCTATTTAGCTAAAGACGCGGAAGAACGGGTCACAAGCCCTATTGCCAGCCTTTGCACGGAGAAGGGTCTCGAAGTAATCTTTGTTGATTCTATGCGGGACTTGGGTGCAAAATGCGGCATCGATGTGGGGGCAGCTGCAGCCGCACTGCTTGAATAATAAATATAGCTACTTCTAAGGAAGGGAGGTCAGTGAATGCCTACAATCAACCAACTCATACGCAAGGGGCGTAAAGCGAGCCAGAAAAAGAGCGACGCACCAGCCCTGCAGTTTATCCAAAACACTCTACGGGGCCAAGTCCTCAAAACCAACGGTTCGCCACAAAAACGGGGTGTATGTACAAGGGTCTCGGCTATTACCCCTAAGAAGCCGAATTCGGCCTTGCGGAAGGTGGCTCGGGTGCGCCTGACCAACGGGATCGAAGTTACTAGCTATATCCCTGGGGAAGGCCATAACCTGCAGGAACACTCGGTAGTTCTCATTCGGGGCGGCCGGGTGAAGGATCTCCCTGGTGTACGCTATCACGTTATTCGAGGCACCTTAGATACGGCCGGTGTCACCGATCGGCGGCAGGCCCGTTCTAAGTACGGGACCAAGCGCCCGAAATAGTTGACTTTTTAACATGGAGGCGACTCCATGATCCTAGTGTATAGGGAATTTGGTCCTAGAAATACTATCCAAGGGAAAAGGAGGGACGTGGATGCCGCGAAGGGGTAATGTACCGAAGAGGGAAGTCCAACCAGACCCAATTTACGGTAATGCTCTGATTACCCAACTGATCAACAAATTGATGTTAGATGGGAAAAAGAGCGTGGCCGAAGGGATCATTTACCAAGCCCTGGATATCATTCAGGAGAAAACCGGTAGAGATCCAGTGGAAGTTCTGGAAGAGGCCTTGAAAAACATCATGCCGTTAGTCGAAGTCAAGCCACGGCGGGTCGGTGGTGCTACCTACCAGGTACCGGTCGAAGTACGACCACGACGTAGAACAGCCCTCGGCTTGCGGTGGTTAGTAGCAGCCGCCAGGGCCCGTGGAGAAAAGACGATGGTGGACAGATTAGCGGCGGAACTTATGGATGCAGCCAATGGTACAGGTTCGGCCGTTAGAAAACGGGAAGATACCCACCGCATGGCTGAAGCCAACAAGGCATTCGCCCATTATCGATGGTAGTTTGGAATTGTGCATCCAGTCCGGTTCGTATATTTAGGAGGGAACTTTTGTGGCCAGGGAATTTACCCTAGAAAAAACACGAAATATAGGCATCATGGCCCATATCGATGCCGGTAAAACAACAACGACTGAGCGGATTTTGTTTTATACCGGTCGGGTTCACCGTTTGGGGGAAGTACATGATGGTGCGGCCACCATGGACTGGATGGTGCAGGAGAAGGAGCGGGGTATTACCATCACCTCTGCTGCTACGACTTGTCATTGGAAAGATTATCGCGTCAACATTATTGACACGCCCGGCCACGTGGATTTCACCGTGGAAGTGGAACGCTCCCTGCGGGTGTTAGATGGCGCGGTCGCCGTCTTTTGTGCCGTTGGCGGTGTGGAACCCCAGTCGGAGACTGTTTGGCGCCAAGCCGATAAATATGAAGTTCCAAGGATCGCTTATGTCAATAAAATGGACCGGGTGGGAGCCGATTTCAAGCGGGTCGTAGGCATGTTAGAGGAACGCTTAGGGGCTAATCCCTTGCCTGTCCAGCTACCTATCGGTGCCGAAGATAGCTTCGTCGGTATGGTCGATTTGGTCCGGATGCGAGCCATTATCTACACCGATGATCTCGGCACCCAAAGCGATGAAGGGGAAATCCCCGGGGAAATGGAAGAGGAAGTCGCCGCTGCTCGGGAGCGATTGCTGGAAACCCTGGCAGAATTCGATGAAGGGATTATGGTTAAATACTTGGAGGGTGAAGAGCCTTCCGTGGAGGAAATCAAGGCTGCCATTCGCCAAGGGACTTTGCAGAATTTGATCGTACCTGTCTTTTGCGGCTCATCCTTTAAGAATAAAGGTGTCCAGTCCCTTCTCGATGGTGTTATCGACTATCTACCATCGCCGGCGGATTTACCTGGTGTAACCGGTTTCGGGCCGGAGGGGGAAGAGGTTCAATGTCCAACTAGTGATGAGGCTCCCTTTACAGCCTTAGCTTTCAAGATTATGGCCGATCCCTATGTTGGTAAATTGGCCTACTTCCGGGTTTATTCCGGTGTGTTGACCGCAGGTTCCTATGTTTACAATTCGACCAAGGGGAAAAAGGAACGGATTGGCCGCATTTTGCAAATGCATGCCAATCATCGGGCCGAAGTCGATGCCGTATATGCTGGCGATATCGCCGCAGCGGTTGGTTTGAAACATACTGCTACCGGTGATACCCTAACGAATATGGAACCGCCCGTCGTCTTAGAAACGCTGGAGTTTCCCACCCCTGTTATTTCCCAGGCCATCGAGCCGAAAACTAAAGCCGACCAAGATAAATTATCGGCGGCATTGGTTAAATTGGCCGAGGAAGACCCGACCTTCGTGGTCAAAACCGACGAAGAAACGGGCCAAACCATTATTTCCGGTATGGGCGAACTCCATCTGGAAGTCATCGTCGACCGGCTGGTTCGGGAGTTTCATGTGGGAGCCAATGTGGGCAAGCAACAGGTTGCCTATCGGGAGACCTTGCGCAAGCCAACTTCCGCCGAAGGCCGCTTCGTGCGACAATCGGGGGGCCGAGGTCAATATGGCCATGTGGTCATGGAAATGGAACCCCTCGAACGGGGCAGTGGCTTTGTCTTTGAAAACAAGATCGTCGGCGGTGTGATTCCCAAGGAATATATTCCCGCCGTAGAGCAGGGCTGCCAAGAAGCTTTGCTCAACGGAATCTTAGCCGGCTATCCGGTCATCGATGTGAAGGTCACATTGGTCGATGGTTCTTACCATGAAGTCGATTCCTCGGAACTAGCATTTAAAATCGCTGCTTCGATGGGTGTTAAGGATGGACTACAAAAGGGTGGTTCTGTCCTCCTCGAACCCATTATGAAAGTAGAAATAATGACTCCCGAGGAGTTCTTAGGGGATGTCTGTGGTGATATCAACGCCCGAAGGGGACGGATAGAGGGGATGGAACCTCGGGGATCGACCCAGAATGTTCGTGCCCTTGTGCCATTGTCATCCATGTTTGGCTATGCCACAGACTTACGCTCTATGACCCAGGGAAGGGCAACTTATGTAATGCATTTTGATCATTACGAAGAAGTGCCCAGCAACGTTGCCCAGGAAATCATGGCCCAGCAGGGCTAAAAAGAGATTTGTAATTTAGAGAGGAGATGTCAGAATGGCTAAGCAAAAGTTTGAAAGAACTAAACCCCACGTGAACGTCGGTACTATCGGCCACGTTGACCACGGTAAAACCACCCTTACCGCTGCCATTACCTTGTTGCTTTCCAAGGGTGGGAAAGCTGACGCTAAGAAATATGATGAAATCGACAATGCTCCCGAAGAGAGGGAACGGGGTATTACCATTAATACCTCCCACGTGGAGTATGAAACCGAAAATCGGCACTATGCCCACGTTGACTGCCCTGGTCACGCCGACTATGTAAAGAACATGATCACCGGCGCTGCCCAGATGGACGGGGCTATCTTGGTTGTTTCCGCTGCCGACGGTCCCATGCCTCAAACCCGGGAACACATCCTTTTGGCTCGCCAAGTTGGTGTACCCAGCATCGTCGTTTTCTTGAACAAGGCCGACATGGTTGACGACGAAGAGCTCATCGAACTGGTTGAAATGGAAGTTCGGGAACTGCTCAACGAATACGAATTCCCCGGCGACGACATTCCCTTTGTAGTCGGTTCTGCCCTCAAGGCTCTGGAATGTGGTTGTGGTGACTGTGAATGGTGTAATAAGATCGCCGAGCTCATGGAGCACGTCGACAATTACATTCCGACTCCCGAACGGGATACCGATAAGCCCTTCTTGATGCCTGTGGAAGACGTCTTCAGCATCACCGGTCGTGGTACCGTCGCTACCGGTCGGGTAGAACGGGGCGTCATCAAGGTTGGTGACGAAGTGGAAATCGTCGGTCTTACCGAGGAAAGCCGCAAGACCGTAGCTACCGGTGTAGAAATGTTCCGCAAGCTGTTGGACCAAGCCGAAGCTGGGGACAACATCGGTGTCTTGCTGCGGGGTGTTGATCGGGAGTCCATCGAGCGTGGTCAAGTATTGGCCAAGCCCGGTAGCATTACTCCCCATACCAAGTTCGAAGCTGAAGTCTATATTCTGTCCAAAGAAGAAGGTGGCCGTCACACCCCATTCTTCAACGGTTATCGGCCCCAGTTCTATTTCCGGACTACCGACGTTACCGGTGTCCTCAACCTGCCTGAAGGCGTTGAAATGGTCATGCCTGGCGATAACGTCAAAATCAACGCTGAGCTGATCACTCCCATCGCCATGGAAGCAGGTCTGCGCTTCGCTATTCGGGAAGGCGGACGGACCGTCGGTGCTGGCGTCGTATCGAAGATTATCGAGTAAAGGGAAAGCGGCCGGCCAACGGCCGCCTAGTGATGAAATAGGAGGTTGCCGCCCGAGGCGGGGAATTCCTATGGAGCAAGTCCGGACCCGGAAGGGGTCGTCAATCGGGCGATAAGGAGGAAGGAAAGTGGCCAGTCAGAAAATCAGGATTCGCTTAAAGGCTTTCGACCATAAAATCTTAGACGCTTCCGCTGAGAAGATCGTCGATTCCGCGCGGCGGAC
Source organism: Limnochordia bacterium (assembly GCA_050944915.1). GTDB lineage: Bacteria > Bacillota > Limnochordia > JAAZLZ01 > JAAZLZ01 > JBMNRY01. The sequence continues at coordinate 19,892 of JBMNRY010000005.1, read as the reverse complement.
AGGAGCGAAGGTATCGGGTCCGGTGCCTTTGCCGACAGAGAAGCGCATCTATACCATCCTTCGGTCGGTTCACGTCCATAAGGATTCGCGGGAGCAGTTTGAGATGCGTACTCATAAACGTCTGATCGACATTCTAGAACCTACCCCCAAAACGGTAGATGCTCTTATGCGCTTGGATTTGCCTGCCGGGGTGGATATCGAAATTAAACTCTAAGTTCTAGGAAGTCGAGGAGGTGGGAAGATGCCGAAGGGTATATTGGGGAAAAAACTGGGCATGACCCAGATTTTTACTGAAAGCGGAGCCTTAGTGCCGGTCACCGTCATCGAAGCCGGGCCTTGTCCCGTGATCCAGAAGAAGACGGAAGAAACCGATGGTTACAACGCTATCCAAATCGGTTTTGGGCCTCGGCCGGAGAATAAGGTAAACCGGCCCCAGAGGGGGCATTTCCAGAAGGCCGGTGTGCAACCCCAGAGATATTTGCGGGAGTTGCGGGCTAAGGACAGCTCGGAAATCGCCGAGGTCAACGTTGGCGATGAAATCACCGTGGAAATCTTCAATCCTGGGGATCGGGTCGATGTGACCGGTATCTCTAAGGGTAAAGGATTCGCCGGTGTGATTAAACGGTGGAACTTCCACCGGGGCGCTAGCAGTCACGGGTCCACCTATCACCGGGGTGTCGGTTCCCTCAACGCAACGGATCCGGCCCGGGTGTTCAAAGGACGGAAATTACCAGGAAGAATGGGCGGCGAACGGGTGACCGTACAGAATTTGCAGGTTGTAAAAGTCGATGCCGCCAGAAATCTCCTGCTCATTCGGGGTGCTGTGCCAGGTCCTAAGGGTGCCTTTGTCATGGTACGCCAAAGTGTCAAGAGTAAGCAGGGGGCCTAAAGCCCCCGGTAGTGGAGAGGAAAGGAGGCGGCGCAAGTGCCTACAGTTGCCGTGCATAACACAGCGGGGGAGCAGGTAGGTGAACTGGAGCTTTCAGCAAAGGTTTTCGGAGCTCCCGTGAATGTGGGCTTGCTTCACCAAGCGGTTAGAATGTATCAGGCCCGCCAGCGCCGGGGTACGGCCGCCACGAAGGTTCGGTCCCTAGTCTCTGGAGGAGGTCGCAAACCTTGGCGGCAAAAGGGAACGGGACGGGCGCGCCACGGTAGCACTCGTTCGCCCATCTGGGTCGGTGGCGGAGTCGTCTTCGGGCCCCAGCCCCGGGACTATGGTTTTACCATGCCGAAGAAACAACGGCGGCAAGCCTTACGGTCGGCCTTATCGGCCAAAGTAAATGATGGTGAGCTAATCGTTTTAGATCAATTGCAATTAGATCGGCCTCAAACTAAGGCCATGCATGGTATCCTCAAGAATCTGGGGGCGGAAGACTCGGCTTTAATCGTCACCGTCGACGATAGCAAGAACGTCTATCTGTCCGCCCGCAACATTCCGAAGGTGGAATCCATTGCCGCTAAGGATCTAAACGTATTGGCGGTTCTAAGATATAAACAGGTTGTCATGACGAAAGAAGCTGTGGCAGTAGTTGAGGAGGTGCTAGCCTAATGGATCCCCGGGATATTATTAAACGGCCTGTGGTCACTGAGCATAGCACCGACCTCATGGCTAATCAGAACAAATTCACCTTTGAAGTAGATATTCGAGCGAACAAGACGGAGATCAAACGGGCTGTGGAAGATATTTTTGGGGTGAAGGTGTTGAATGTGACCACCATGCGTGTCCCCGGTAAGCTAAAGCGGATGGGCCGCCATGAGGGACGCACCCCCAACCGGAAGAAGGCTATCGTCACCTTAGCGGAAGGACAGCAAATCGAGCTGTTCGAAGGGATATAGCTCCCGGCCCAGAGGTTGATTAAGTGTTGAGGGAGGGAGAACTGTGGCGGTTAAGAATTATAAGCCTACTTCGCCGGGGCGGCGCAATATGTCGGGCCTAGATTTTAGCGCTATCACCACCGATCAACCGGAAAAGAGCTTGTTGGTCCCCCTGAAAAAGAAGGGTGGCCGCAACAACACCGGTCGGATCACCTTGCGCTACCGCGGCGGTGGGCATAAGCGGATGTACCGGATCATTGACTTTAAGCGAGACAAGGATGGTATACCTGGAAAGGTAGCCACCATCGAATACGACCCCAATCGGTCGGCTTGGATCGCCCTAATCCACTATCTCGACGGTGAGAAACGCTATATCATCGCACCGGTGGGCTTAAAGGTAGGGGATATGATCGTTTCCGGTCCCGACGCCGATATTAAAGTTGGTAATGCCTTGCCTTTGGAAAACATCCCCTTGGGGAGTACCGTCCATAACGTGGAGCTGCGACCTGGTAAAGGTGGGCAGTTAATCCGCTCCGCAGGAGGCTCCGGTCAGGTGATGGCTAAGGAAGGCAACTACGTAACACTGCGGTTGCCCTCAGGGGAGACCCGCATGGTTCACAAAACCTGCCGGGCCACCATCGGTCAGGTCAGTAATGTGGAACATGAAAACATTACCGTCGGTAAAGCCGGACGGTCTCGCTGGCTAGATCGGCGACCCCAGGTACGGGGCGTGGCTATGAACCCAGCCGATCACCCCCACGGTGGTGGAGAAGGTCGTTCACCGGTAGGCCGTACACCTGTTACCCCTTGGGGTCAGCCAACCCATGGTGTGCGGACTAGGAAGAAGAATAAGAAGTCTGATGATTTGATCGTTCGTCGGCGGAAGCGTTAGGGTAAAGGGGGTATTTTCGTGGGTAGATCAGCTAAGAAGGGCCCTTATGTTCATCCCAGTTTGTTGAAGAAAGTCGCTGAGATGAACGAGAAGGGTGAAAAGAAGGTCATCAGAAGCTGGTCCAGGTCCTCGACCATCACTCCGGAGATGGTGGGCCATACCATCGCAATCTATGATGGTCGCAAGCATGTACCAGTCTACTGTACAGAAGACATGGTCGGCCATAAGCTAGGCGAGTTCGCTCCCACCAGGACCTTCCGTGGGCACGCCGGATCGACCGAAAGATCTTCTAGAATTAGGTAGGTGGCGGGGCAAAGGAGGTACGGGAGATGGAAAGTAAGGCGGTAGCCCGCTTCGTGCGGATTGGTCCCCGTAAGGCTCGCCAAGTGGTGGACCTTATCCGGGGCAAGTCCCTTGACGAAGCACTACAGATTCTCGCTTTCGTGCCCCAACGGGCGGCGAAAGTCGTAGAAAAGGTAGTTAAATCAGCAGCAGCTAATGCTGAACACAACTACAACATGGATGCAGATGAACTCTACGTGGCCCGAGCCTTTGTGGATCAAGGGCCGACGATGAAACGGATTATGCCCCGGGCACGGGGTTCTTGGGACCGGATTCGCAAACGGACCAGTCATATTACGGTAATTTTAAGGGAAAGGGAGGGGTGATGTAGTGGGGCAAAAGGTTCATCCCATCGGAATGCGTCTGGGGATCGTCAAAGATTGGGAAAGCAAATGGTATAGCGGCAAACGGGATTATGCCGATCTTCTCCACGAAGATTTGTGGATCCGTCGCCATATTAAACGGACTTTCTATTCTGCCGGTATTTCCCGGACAGAGATTGAACGGGCTGCCAACCGGGTCCGGGTAACCATCCATACGGCCCGTCCCGGCATGGTCATCGGTAAAGGCGGCGCCCAGGTGGAAGCCTTGCGGAAAGAAATGGAACAAAAGACCGGCAAACAGATTCAGATCAATATCGTTGAAGTTAAGTCGCCGGAAACTGACGCCCAGTTGGTGGCGGAGAATATCGCTTACCAGTTGGAACGGCGGGTATCCTTCCGGCGAGCTATGCGGCAGGCCCAACAGCGGGCAATGCGTTTTGGCGCTCAAGGGATTAAGGTAGCTGTATCCGGTCGGTTAGGGGGAGCGGAAATCGCCCGTACCGAATGGAATCCCGAAGGAAAAATTCCTTTGCACACCCTCCGGGCTGATATCGACTATGGATTCGCCGAAGCCAATACGACCTATGGCCTTATCGGCGTGAAAGTCTGGGTTTACAAGGGTGAGATTCTGCCGCAGAAGAATCGCAAGCAGGAGCAGGCAGAAGGGGGCAATTAGGATGCTGGTACCCAAGAGGGTGAAATATCGGAGGCAACATCGGGGGCGCACCACAGGTGTCGCTTACCGAGGGTCTGAAATTACACTAGGCGAATATGGGCTCAAGGCCATGGAGCCTGGTTGGATCACCAACAGCCAGATTGAAGCCGCCCGTATCGCCATGACCCGGCATATTAAGCGGGGGGGTAAAGTTTGGATTAAGATCTTCCCCGATAAACCGGTCACAGCTAAACCAGCGGAAACCCGGATGGGTAGCGGTAAAGGTGCCCCCGAATATTGGGTGGCCGTCGTCAAACCGGGCCGGATTCTCTTTGAAATTGCTGGTGTTAGCGAGGAGTTAGCCCGTGAAGCCTTACGTCTAGCCGGGCATAAATTACCCATCAAGACCAAGTTCGTGATGCGAGCACAAGCGGGTGGTGACGATAATGAAAATGGATGAGGTTCGTGACTTGACAGTCGATGAATTGAACCGCCGCTTAGGAGAACTAAAGGAAGAACTCTTTAACCTTCGCTTTCAACTAGCGACCAATCAGCTAGATAATCCTATGCGTATCCGGGAAGTCAGGAAGAGTATCGCCCGCGTGAAAACAGTCATCCGTGAGCGGGAATTAGATATACGGGCGGCTAGGTAGTGGGCACGGAGGAGGGAAGTCGAGTGACCAAAGAACGTGGGCTACGCAAAACCAGGGTTGGTACCGTAGTCAGCGATAAGATGGATAAAACGGTGGTTGTGGCTGTAGTCAGGCTTGTTAAGCACCCCTTGTATAACCGTCGGGTGCGCCGCACCGTCCGTTTTAAAGCCCATGACGAGCACAATTCGTGTCGGGTAGGTGACTGGGTACGGATTGAGGAAACCCGGCCATTAAGCAAAGATAAGAACTGGCGGGTGGCCAAAATCCTCCAACGTGCTCAGTAACCCGGGATGTGAAAGGGAGGCAGCGGCAGGATGATTCAGCAGGAAAGTATCCTCAATGTGGCTGATAACACAGGAGCCAAGAAACTCCTTTGTATCCGGGTGCTAGGCGGTTCGAAACGACGATACGCCCGGGTCGGTGACATTATCATTGCTTCCGTACGGGAAGCAGCACCGGGCGGTGTAGTCAAAAAAGGGGAACTGGTTAAAGCCGTAGTGGTACGGACCAGGCGGCAAACAGGTCGACCCGATGGTTCCTACATTCGTTTCGATGAAAACGCGGCTGTAATCGTCAGTGATAATAAAGAGCCCCGGGGTACACGGATTTTCGGGCCCGTGGCAAGGGAGCTGCGGGAAAAGCAATTTATGAAAATAGTATCCCTGGCCCCTGAGGTCCTTTAGGTCCCAGGTGATGGCGGAAGGGAGGTCAAGGATTTGGCCAAAGTGCACGTGAGAAAAGGCGATTTAGTCCGGATAATTGCCGGTAATGATAAAGGGAAAACTGGTAAGGTTCTGGGAGTACGACCTGCTAGCGGACGGGTCATCGTTGAAGGCCTGAATATGGTCAAAAAACATGTGCGCCCCATGCGGGAAAATCCCGGTGGGATTGTGGAACAGCCGGCGCCGTTGGCGAGCAGCAATGTGATGTTAGTCTGTCCCAGTTGTAATCAGCCCACTAGGATCCGCAGGGTCAGAGGTGGCGACGGCAAGTTAACCCGGGAGTGCAAGAAGTGTAACAAACCTATCGACTAGGAAGGCTCGGGTTAGGGAAGGAGGGAATTAGGTGTCGCGTTTGCAGGAAAAGTACTGGAAAGAAATCGTTCCCGCCTTGCAGGAACGGTTCGGTTATAAAAACAGCATGGAAGTACCGCGGGTGCTCAAGGTCTGCTTGAACATGGGCGTTGGTGAGGCTGTCGGTGATAGCAAAGCCCTCGACGGCGCCCTGCGGGATATGGAACAGATCACAGGTCAAAAGCCGGTGATCACCAGGGCGAAGAAATCCATTGCCGCCTTTAAGATTCGGGACGGGATGGCTATCGGTTGCAAGGTCACCCTCCGTCGGGATAGAATGTGGTCCTTTCTCGATCGGCTGATTAACGTTGCCCTGCCCCGTATTCGCGACTTCCGGGGAGTATCGAGGGGTTCCTTTGATGGACGGGGGAACTACTCCCTAGGCCTGCGGGAACAATTGATTTTCCCCGAAATTAATTACGATGATATCGATAAGGTGCGGGGGATGGACGTAGTCATCGTTACCTCGGCCAAGACCGATGAAGAAGCTTATGAATTGCTGAAGTTGATGGGTATGCCATTCCGCAACTGAGGAGGGATACTGTGGCCAAGAAATCGATGGTGGTACGGGCGTCCCGGCCGCCCAAATATTCCACCCGGCGGGTAAACCGTTGCAAAATATGTGGACGCCCCCGGGCATTTATGCGCCAGTTCCAAATGTGTCGGATTTGTTTCCGGACATTGGCCCACCGGGGTCAAATACCTGGTGTCAGAAAGGCCAGCTGGTAAGACTGTAAGAGAGGGGGTATTGTCATGGGGATGACCGATCCCATTGCGGATATGCTAACTCGCATCCGCAACGCCAACTCTGCTCAGCATGAAATGGTTGATATTCCAGCCTCGAGCTTGAAAAAAGAAGTGGCGCGTATTCTCAAAGAAGAAGGGTATATCAGGGATTATAAAATAATCGAAGATGCCAACCAAGGTGTCATCCGTGTCTTCTTAAAGTACGGCCCTCATAAAGAGCGGGTAATCCAAGGGTTGAAGCGGATCAGCCGCCCAGGATTGCGGGTATATGCGAAGAAGGACGAAATCCCGCGGGTTCTCCGGGGATTAGGTGTCGCGATCGTATCTACTTCCCGAGGGGTTATGACAGACAAACAAGCCCGTCAGACGGGAGTCGGGGGCGAAATCGTCTGCTATGTATGGTAAGAAGGCCTTGAACAGATAGGGGTGAGGAGATTGTCGAGGATAGGTAAGCAGCCTATAACCATCCCACAGGGTGTTTCGGTTGAAGTTCAAGACCACGTCATCACCGTCAAAGGGCCCAAGGGGGAATTATCCCAGAGTCTCCATCCAGAGATGCTCATCGAAGTTGGAGAACAAGAGGTCTTGGTTAAGCGGCCATCGGATAAGAAGCAGCATAAATCCCTCCATGGTCTCACCCGGACTTTGATCGCCAACATGGTCGAAGGTGTGACGAAGGGTTACCAAAAGAACTTGGAAATCAGTGGTGTTGGTTACCGGGCTGCCCTGCAGGGCAACAAACTGGTGTTAAACATGGGATATTCCCACCCGGTGGAAATGGAAGCAATTCCCGGTATCGAATTTGAAGTACCGACGCCGAACCGGATCAGTGTTAAAGGGATCGATAAACAGTTGGTCGGCGAAATCGCCGCCCGGATTCGCAAAGTACGCCCACCGGAGCCCTACTTGGGTAAAGGGATCAAGTACGAAGGTGAACGGATCCGGCGCAAGGCTGGTAAAGCCGGTAAGGTCGGATAAGGAGAGGGTGAGTCCTGAATGGCAAGATTTAACCGGGCAACGGCCCGCATTAGACGCCACATCCGGGTGCGCCAGAAGATCTCAGGTACGCCGGAGAAACCACGGCTGGCTGTTTTCCGTAGCCTAAAGCATATTTACGCTCAAGTGATCGATGATCTCAACGGCCAAACTTTGGTGTCGGCATCGACCCTAGAACCCCAACTGCGGGGTGAAGTAGCGGAACTACCCGGTAAAGAGGCGGCGAAGGTAGTCGGTAAGGCTATCGCCGAGCGGGCATTGGAAAAAGGCATCAAAACCGTTGTCTTCGATCGGGGTGGCTATATTTACCACGGTCGTGTGGCAGCCTTGGCAGACGGAGCCCGTGAGGGCGGTCTGGAATTCTAAGTAAGTTGTTGAAGGAGGGAAGTAGTTTGGCCCTTAAAATAGACCCTGACCAACTGGAGCTAGAAGAAAAGGTGGTCAGTATCAACCCAGTATCCAAGACCGTTAAGGGTGGACGGAAGCGGAGTTTTAGCGCCTTGGTCGTTGTTGGCGATTCCCGGGAATACGTAGGTGTCGGCTTGGGGAAGGCCAGGGATGTAGCTGGTGCCATCCGTAAGGCCGTCGACGACGGGAAAAAGAACTTGATTAAGGTTCCGGTGGTGGGCACAAGCATCCCCCACGAAATTGTCACCACCTTTGGTGGTTCAAAAGTGGTGCTCCGACCTGCTGCCGAAGGTACAGGGGTCATTGCTGGAGGTCCGGTACGTGCCGTGTTGGAATTGGGTGGAATCAGAGATGTCTTAACCAAATCCCTTGGTTCTAATAATCCCATCAACACCGCTCGAGCCACCATCGAAGGTCTGAAGGCTTTGCGGACCGTAGAAGAAGTGGCCAAGACCAGAGGCAAAAGCGTAGAAGAAATCGTCTGAATGGGGGGGTTACGGTGGCTGGTAAGTTAAAGGTAAGCTGGGTGAAAAGCGCAATCGGCTCGCCCAAGAGTCAAAAAGCGACCATTGCCGCCCTGGGCTTACGAAAACTCAACCAATCGGTCCAACATGAAGATACCCCTGTCATTCGGGGGATGATTCATAAGGTACGGCATCTGGTGAAAGTAGAAATCGTAGAGGAAAATTAAAGGCCTGGGAGGTGAAAGAGATGCAACTCCACGATCTGCGACCGAACCCCGGCAGCGCCCACCGGCGACGGCGGGTAGGAAGGGGCATAGGTTCCGGTCACGGTAAGACCTCCGGGCGGGGCCATGGCGGTTTGGGGTCCCGTTCCGGCGGTGGCAAGGGGCCCGGATTTGAAGGGGGCCAAACTCCCCTCCAACGACGCTTGCCCAAACGGGGATTCAAAAATCCCATGCAGAAGGAATATGCCGAGGTCAATATTAGAGATCTGAATCGGTTCCCCAGCGACACCGTCGTTTCGCTGGAACTGATGCTGGAATCTGGCTTGGTCAAGAAAGTAAAAGATGGCGTCAAAATCCTGGGTGATGGAGAACTAAATCAGAGCCTCACCGTGCAAGCCCATAAGTTTACCGAAGGAGCCCGGAAGAAGATCGAGGCTGCCGGTGGCAAGGTAGAGGTGATATAGTTGTTTGAACCCGTAAGGAATGCATTCAACATTCCCGAACTTCGGAAAAAAATCCTCTACACCATAGGCTTGCTTCTGGTCTTTAGGGTTGGGGCCTATGTACCTGTGCCCGGTGTCGATGCCGCCGCTTTGGCATCCCAATTGGGCTTGGATGGAGGAAACATCTTTGGATTCTTAGACCTTTTCGCCGGAGGAGCCCTCAGCCGCTTTAGTATTTTTGCTATGGGCGTGGGCCCCTATATTACCGCATCGATCATCATGCAGTTACTGACTGTCGTCATTCCGCAGTTGGAGGAATTGGCGAAAGAAGGTGGAGTGGAGGGTCGGCGCAAAATCGCCGACTACACCCGCTACGCAACGGTAGTCCTGGCTGTGATCCAAGGTCTTGGGATCACCATGTTAGCACGCAACTACAATGTATTGCTTACCGGCGGGACCTTCTCCATGGTCCTCATTGTGGTCACCCTCACTGCAGGAACAAGCCTATTGATGTGGCTGGGCGAGAAAATTTCGGAAAATGGCATCGGCAATGGGATCTCACTGATCATTTTCGTCGGGATCGTCGCCGGTTTGCCCTTCCAGGTGGTCCAGGCCGTTCAAGGTGTTATCGCCGGAGTCATCAGTCCCATTAGTCTTGTGCTGTTCTTCCTCTTGGCCATCGGTGTTGTCGCCGGTGTAATCATGATTCAAGAGGGGCAACGCCGGGTTCCTGTGCAATACGCCAAAAGGGTAGTGGGCAGGCGCCAGTACGGCGGCCAAAGCACCTATATTCCCTTAAGGGTGAACCAAGCGGGGGTCATCCCAGTTATCTTCGCCTCGTCGGTGCTAGCTTTCCCCTTAACTATTGCCCAGTTCATTCCCGCTTTACGGGGCCTGAGTCGTTTTGTGGGTTATGGAACCGTCGGTTACAACATTTTATATGTAGCTCTAACCATGTTTTTCACCTACTTTTATACCGCGGTTACATTTAATCCCAGGGAAGTAGCCGATAATATGAAGAAGTGGGGCGGTTTCGTACCGGGTTTACGTCCAGGAAGACCGACGGCCCAGTACTTGGATCGGATCCTCACCAGGTTAACCCTGGCCGGGGCCATCTTTTTGGCTCTCATCGCCGTCTTGCCTTACGTGATGGCTGGTGTAACCAGAATGCCGCCTGGGATGCTCTATTTCGGAGGTACTAGTGTGCTCATCGCCGTAGGTGTGGCCCTCGATACCGTTAAACAAATCGAATCCCACCTGTTGATGCGCCATTATGAAGGCTTTATGAAATAAGAATCGGAGGGGGAGGGTGAACTGTGCGCCTTGTAATCATGGGGTTACCGGGAGCTGGTAAAGGCACCCAGGCCTTGTTAATATCGGAAAGGTTCAATGTACCCCATATATCCACCGGAGCTATGTTTCGGGCTACTAAGGGGCAGGATAGTCCTTTGGCCCAAGCAGTCGCACGGTATGCGAACAAGGGAGAGCTCGTCCCCGACGATCTGGTGTATGCCATGGTAAAACAACGCCTCGCCCAACCCGACTGTCAAAGGGGTTTTCTCCTCGACGGATTTCCCCGCACTATAAGCCAAGGGGAAATGCTGGAAAAATTACTCGACGAACTGGGGATGGGTTTAGACGGTGCTTTAGATATCGTCATCACGCCAGAGGAAGCCATTCGACGGATAGTCCTGAGGAAAACATGTCCGGCTTGTCGGGCTACCTACCCACATCGACCGGCCGTTTGCCAAGCATGTGAATCCCAGCTGATGCGCCGGGAGGATGATAATGAGCCTACGGCCAGGCGTCGCATCGAGGTCTATAACGAGCAGACAGCTCCCGTTGTGGACTACTACCGCCAACGGGGTCTGCTGCTTCAAGTCGATGGTATGGGAACGGTAGAAAGCACATTCCAAAGGGTGTTGTCTGTATTGGGTAACATCGGAACCGATGAGGTAGTAGGATGATCATTCTTAAATCTAAGGACGAAATAGCAGCCATGGAGCGGGCCGGTAAGTTAGTGGCCCAGGCCATCGAGTTGGTCGAAAAACATGTGGGTCCCGGAGTGACCACCAGGCAGTTAGATGCCTTGGTCGAAGATTTTTTCTGTGGCCATGGTGCCCGTCCGGCCTTCAAAGGTTACCATGGATATCCAGCGACCATTTGTGCTTCGATCAACGAGGAGGTCGTCCATGGAATACCTGGAGAGCGGACCCTCCAGGAAGGGGATATTATCGCTGTGGACTTGGGAGCCGTCGTCGATGGTTTTTACGGGGATGCCGCCCGGACCTTCCCCGTGGGGGAAATCACCCCGGAGGCAGCCCGTTTGCTGACGGTGACTAAGGAAGCTTTAGACGAAGGGATCAAACAGGCCGTTATCGGCAATCGTCTCAGCGACATATCCCACGCGATCCAAATCCATGTGGAAGAGGCTGGCTTTAACGTGGTCCGGGATTTTGTCGGCCATGGTATCGGTCGCTCCATGCATGAAGAGCCTCAAGTGCCGAATTTCGGCCCTCCGGGGCGAGGTCCTCTGCTTAAAGAGGGGATGGTCCTGGCTTTAGAACCAATGGTCAATGCCGGAGGATATCACGTTCGCATCGGCAGAGACCAGTGGACAGTGTACACCCTCGATGGTAGTTTGTCCGCTCATTTCGAAGATACCGTTGCGGTGACGGAATCAGGTCCCCTTGTGTTGACAAGGCTCGATTAAGTCTAGGCAACGGAGCGGGTTGTGGTATAATAGAGAAGTTGGCGAGGGTCTGTCCAGAGGAATAGCTTGTTGGAGGGAAAATCCATGTTGGCAGTAAGACCTGGTCAACTGGTTACATCGAAAGCTGGACGTGACCGGGGCAAACAGTATCTCGTTGTCGGGCTCGACCCGGGAGGCTATTTGCTTGTAGCCAATGGTGTGGAAAGAAGTGTAACACGACCGAAACCCAAAAGTAGGCGGCATTTGATTATCCACCAACAGATAGCTGAAGAAATCGCTGATAAGCTGGAAAAGAGCATGGAAGTGAATGATCGGGAATTGCGTGCCGCTTTGGAAAGACTGACACAACGCCATCGGGGAGGTTGGCCAGCTTATGGCGAAGGATGACGTAATTGAAGTTCAAGGGACAGTAGTTGAACCCTTGCCTAATGCGATGTTTCAAGTAGAATTAGATAATGGGCATAAAGTCCTCGCCCATATTTCAGGCAGAATGCGCATGAATTTTATTCGGATCCTACCTGGCGACAGGGTCACCGTTCAACTTTCCCCCTATGACCTGACCAGGGGAAGGATAACGTACAGGTTCAAATAGGTCCCTAAGGGGGTAGAAAGACTTGAAGGTACGACCTTCTGTAAAACCAATGTGTGAAAAATGTAAGATTATTAGGCGCAAGGGCCGTGTAATGGTTATTTGCGAAAACCCTAAGCATAAACAAAAGCAGGGTTAGTGTCCTGGAGAGGAGGGTTTAGAAGTTGGCAAGAATAGCCGGTGTAGACCTACCTAGGGATAAGCGGGTGGAGATCTCCCTTACCTATATTTTCGGTATCGGCCGCAGTAGGGCCAATGAAATTCTGGCTAAAACCGGGATTAATCCCGACACCCGGGTTAGAGATTTGACAGAAGACGAAGTCAACCGCATACGGGAAATCATCAGCCACGACTACCGGGTCGAAGGGGACCTGCGGCGGGAAGTGGCCATGAATATCAAGCGGCTCATCGATATCGGTTGTTACCGCGGTTTGCGTCACCGTCGGGGCCTGCCCGTCCGGGGTCAGCGGACAAAGACTAACGCCCGCACTCGAAAAGGTCCCAAACGGATCCCAGGGGCGAAGAGGAAGCGATAGATAGTAACACTAGAGAGGAGGCAAGTTCATGGCGCGCGCAAGACGAGGAGCACGGCCACGCCGTCGAGAGCGAAAAAATATTGAGAGCGGGATAGCCCATATTCGCTCTACCTTTAACAATACCATCGTCAGTATTACCGATACCCACGGTAATGTGATTTCCTGGGCTAGTTCAGGTCATGTTGGCTTTAAAGGTTCCCGGAAGGGGACTCCCTTTGCCGCCGGCATGGCTGCCGAAGCAGCGGCTAGGACAGCTATTGAACACGGAATGAAGACCATTGAAGTCCTGGTCAAGGGTCCTGGAGCTGGCCGGGAAGCTGCTATCCGTCAGCTGCAGGCTGCTGGGTTAGAAGTGACCATGATTAAAGATACAACACCCATTCCCCACAACGGTTGTCGTCCACCAAAACGGCGACGGGTGTGATTCCTCAAGAGATGGAGGTGGATCGAGTCCATGGCCAGATATACTGGGCCCGTCTGTCGGCTGTGCCGACGGGAGGGTGAAAAACTATTCTTGAAAAAAGAACGGTGCTACACCGATAAATGTCCGATGGAACGTCGGGGCTATCCCCCGGGACAACACGGACAAGGACGCAGGAAAGCTTCGGAATATGCCCTGCACTTACGGGAAAAACAGAAGGCCCGGCGCATTTACGGAGTCTTGGAACGGCAATTCCGCCGGTATTATGATGTCGCCAGCCGGAAAAAGGGTATCACCGGGGAAAACTTGCTCATCCTTTTGGAAACCCGCTTAGATAACGTGGTCTACCGGTTAGGCTTTGCCGGTTCGCGGCCGGAAGCCCGACAATTGGTTCTCCACGGTCATATAAGCGTTAACGGTCGGAAAGTGAACATTCCCTCCTACCAAGTGGCAGTAGGCGATGTAGTGGCCGTACGGGAAAAGAGCCGTGAGAAAGATGTTTTCAAGGAAAACTTGGAAGCAGGTCGGACACCGCCTGAGTGGTTAGAAGTCGACGCGGAAAAAATGGAAGGTACCGTTTTGTCCCTGCCGACTAGGGAACAACTCGATGTACCTATTCAGGAGCATTTAATCGTTGAATACTACTCTCGGTAGGCTCCATGACCCTCGACGAACAACTCAGTCCAGGGAGGGCCTGATGTGGCCCCGTCGGCACTGAATTTGCCTAGCGAATAAGGAGGGTTCTGCAAATGATTGAAATCGAGAAGCCGAAGATCGAATGCCTGGAAAAGGGCACTAGCTACGGCCGGTTCAAGGTGGAGCCTTTGGAGCGGGGCTACGGGATCACTTTGGGCAATTCCCTTCGACGGATCCTGCTGTCCTCTTTACCCGGAGCGGCAGTCACATCTATACGCATCGATGGGGTCTTACACGAGTTTTCCACCATTCCCGGTGTTGTGGAGGATACGACCGATATCATCCTCAATTTGAAGGAATTAGTGGTCAAGATCCACGGCGATGAGGAAGTTTTGGCTCGCATTGAGGCTACGGGACCCGGTGAAGTGACCGGGGCAGCCATTGAAGTGGGCAGTGAAGTGGAAATCTTGAATCCCGATTTGCATATTGCTACCCTCGATGAAGGCGCGGAGTTGAACATGGAATTGACCCTGCGGCGGGGTCGAGGTTACGTACCTGCAGAGAAGCTGAAGGAAGGGGATCAGCCCATCGGCACCGTTCCTGTCGACGCTTTGTTCTCACCGGTACGGAAGGTGAACTTCCAGGTGGAAGACACCCGAGTAGGCCAAATTACCGACTACGACCGGTTGATCTTGGATGTTTGGACCGATGGTAGCATAGCTCCCGATGAAGCTGTCAGCTTGGCCGCCAAAATTCTCACCGAACATCTCCGGTTGTTCATCGACTTAACAGATCCCGTCGATGATGTGGAGATCATGGTGGAAAAGGAAGAAGAGGAAAAGGATCGAGTTCTAGAGATGACCGTCGAAGAACTGGATCTTTCCGTCCGCAGCTACAACTGCCTCAAACGGGCCGGGATCAATACCGTCGAAGAGTTAATTCGACGCACAGAAGCCGATATGATGAAAGTGCGCAACCTAGGCAAGAAGTCTTTACAAGAAGTTAAAGAAAAACTGGCGGCCTTAGGACTCTTATTACGTCAGCCAGACGAATAGTGTGATTGGAGGAGTCGCCAATGAAGAAACGCAAGCTGGGGAGGACTTCAGCCCACCGCCGAGCTTTGTTCCGGAGCTTAGCTACCTCCGTATTTCTCAATGACCGCATTGAGACTACGGAAGCGAAGGCGAAGGCTGTCAAACCCATCATCGATAAACTAGTCACCTTGGGTAAGAAGGGAGACTTGGCTGCCCGGCGCCGTGCCGCTGCTTATTTGATGAAGCCCGAGGCGGTCCGGCGGCTCTTTAGCGAAGTCGCTCCCCGTTATCAAGAAAGAAACGGTGGTTACTGCCGGGTTATTAAAGCCGGTTTTCGCCGGGGTGATGGGGCCTCCGTCGCCATTTTAGAATTGGTTTAATAGAGAACAATTAGCTGAATGGCTAATTCGCAGAGGCACCCCCTCTGCGTTCTCTGTTGTAGGGAAGGGGGAGGGATTCTAGTGGAAAGGAAGCCAGAGGCCTTGCTGCGTTTAACCGACGTGGGGTTTACCTACCAAAGGGAGGACAAGTCGGCCACAGCCCTACACGGTATCGACCTAGAGGTCCCTCCGGGGGAATTCCTTGCCGTCATCGGCCATAATGGCTCGGGAAAATCGACCTTAGCCAAACTGCTCAACGCGTTGCTCATTCCCACATCGGGCACCGTAAGCGTTGCCGGTTTGGATACAAAAATCGAAGCTCATCTGTGGTCCGTGCGGCAACAGGTGGGTATGGTGTTCCAAAACCCTGACAACCAAATTGTGGCCACAACGGTAGAAGAAGATGTTGCCTTTGGGCCGGAGAACTTGGGACTGCCCCCCGCAGAAATTCGGGAACGGGTCGAGGAGGCCCTTCGTCTCGTCGGTATGGAAGATTATCGCCACCGGGCTCCCCATCTCCTTTCCGGTGGCCAAAAGCAGCGGGTGGCCATCGCCGGCGTCATCGCCATGCGACCCCGATGCCTTGTTCTAGATGAACCGACATCGATGCTCGATCCCATGGGGCGTCGGGAAGTGATGACGACTATTCAAAGGTTAAACCGCGCCGAGGGGATGACGGTGGTCCTGGTCACCCACTTTATGGAGGAGGCCGCCCTTGCCGACCGGGTTTTAGTCATGGAACAAGGTCGAAGGGCTATCCTGGGTACCCCCCAGGAGGTATTTGCCCAAGGGCCTCGATTGACGGAGCTGGGCTTAGATGTACCCGAAACGGTGGAGCTAGCCCAAACCCTACGTCAGGCTGGCATCCCCATCCCTTCCGACGTTTTAACCATCGATGAACTGGTGGATTGTTTATGTCTATTCGTTTAGAGAATGTGAGTTACACCTACCAACAAGGGACCCCTTTGGCTGTTCCTGCCCTCCGGAATATCAGCTTAGAAATCAACCAAGGTGAATTCTTTGGGATTATCGGGCAAACGGGTTCAGGTAAATCGACCCTTATCCAAACCTTAAACGGTTTGATCAAACCCACTACCGGTCGGATCTGGATCGATGATGTCGATATTACGGCCCCGAAGGTGAGCTTAAAGGATATCCGTCGGCAGGTAGGGCTGGTCTTCCAATACCCCGAGTATCAACTCTTTGAGGAAACGGTCTATGATGATGTGGCCTTTGGACCCCGGAATGTTGGGTTGGCCGAATCGGAGGTAGAACAACGGGTCCGTGAAGCCCTGCGTCTAGTGGGGATCGCTGATCCCGCCATCCTGGAACGTTCGCCCTTTGAACTCAGCGGCGGCCAAAAAAGGCGGGTGGCCATCGCCGGGGTGCTAGCCATGGAGCCCAAATACCTGATCCTCGATGAGCCGACGGCCGGCTTAGATCCCCGGGGGCGGGATGAAATTCTCGGCCGCATCGCGGCCATGCAACAACAGGGACTAACAGTGATCCTGGTTTCCCATAATATGGAGGAAGTTGCCAAATTGGTCACTAGCCTCGCCGTATTACATCAAGGGGAGCTGGTCGCCCAAGGCAAACCCGCCGAGATTTTTTCCCAGGCCCGACTTTTGGAAGACGTCGGTCTATCCATCCCCCAGATCGCCCAGTTGATGCACAAATTAAAGGGCAGGGGCAAGGATGTGCCTACCGATGTTTACACCGTTTGCCAAGCCCGCGATGTCCTCTTGCAGCTTATGGGGAAGGCATAACCCTTAAGGGGGAGCATGATGGCGAATTTCCGCAGTATTACCATCGGACAATATGTGCCCGGTGATTCCTTTTTGCATAGCTTAGATCCACGGACGAAGATCATCATTACCATGTTGCTCATCATCGTCCTCTTTTTGGTCAATACCTTTGCCGGCTACGGACTAATCGCTCTCTTTATTTTAACTTTAATTTTTTTATCCCAGTTGTCCCCCCGTTTTATCCTCCGTGGTTTACGGCCGATCATCGTCATTTTGCTGTTCACCTTGACCCTCCACATCTTCCTCACCGAGGGGACGGTGCTGTGGCAGGTTGGTCCAATCAAAATCACCGAAGAAGGGCTGAACAAAGGGGGCATGATGGCCTTACGGTTAATCCTCCTGGTCTTGGGTGCTTCTTTGTTGACTTTGACCACTTCGCCCATCGCCCTGACCGATGGGATCGAAAGGTTACTCAACCCCTTTAGGCGGTTAGGCTTGCCGGCCCACGAACTGGCCATGATGATGACTATCGCCTTGAGGTTTATCCCTACCCTCCTGGAGGAAACGGAGAAAATTATGAAAGCCCAGATGGCCCGGGGGGCCGATTTTGAATCGGGGAACTTAGTTCAACGGGCGAAAAGCTTGCTGCCCTTGTTAGTCCCCCTATTCGTCAGTGCCTTCCGGCGGGCCGACGAATTGGCCGTGGCCATGGAAGCCCGTTGTTACCGGGGGGGCAACGGCCGGACGAAGATGAAACAACTGACTTGGACCGGAAATGATTATCTGGCCTTGACGGCCAGTACTATCTTCGTCATCTTCACCGCATACTATTTCTAGGAGGCCTGATTTAGTTGGTGAACATCAAACTGATCCTAAGTTATGATGGTACCAACTATTGTGGATTCCAGATCCAAAAGAATGGGCCGACCATTCAGGGCATCCTGGAGCAGGCCTTGGCCAAAAGGACGGGGGAGTCTATTCGCATCATAGGTGGAAGCAGGACCGACAGCGGGGTCCATGCCCGGGGACAGGTGGTCAACTTTCACACCAAATCGACCATTCCCCCCGCAGCCTTCGCTCCAGCTTTAAACAGTCTATTGCCCCCCGATATCGTTATCAGGCATTCTCGAAGGGTCCCGGAGGAATTTCATGCCCGCTATAGTGCCAAAGGTAAGGTGTATCATTATCTAATTAACACTCGCCAAAGGCCTTTGCCCTTTGAGAGGCACCACAGTTGGCAGCTTGGTGGCCCTTTAGATTTAAGAGCCATGGAAATGGCAGCCCGTTTTTTGGAAGGGCGCCATGATTTCCGCGGTTTTCAGGCCGTAGGAAGCCCGGTGAAATCGACTATTCGAACCATCAAAAAGGTGTTCATCAGGGCCAGGGGGCCCCTAGTCATCCTCTCCTTCCATGGTGACGGATTCTTGTACCGCCAGGTGAGGAATATGGTGGGGACTTTGGTGGCCATCGGCCAAGGGAGGATGTCTCCCGGTGTGATCCCGGAGATCATCGCTGGCCAGGATCGGAGTGCCGCCGGTCCCACGGCACCGCCCCAAGGCTTGTTTTTAGGGCGGATTTTCTACCCTTGACAGTATAAGCCCGAAGGATTAGAATATAACTTAGTGACCAAGGGTAGCCTAATTTTTGGCTCCTTTTTCAACGGAAGGCTCTCGATTCCCCTAGCCCCGGATCGGGTGGCGACTTCCGTGGGAAATAGAAAATACTCCTTGTAAAAGGTACAGCTTAAAGGGGGATAACCCAGATGAGGACGACCTATATGGCCAAGCCACAGACGGTCGCTCGCCGTTGGTATGTAGTCGATGCCGACGGAAAGACCCTCGGAAGATTGGCTAGCCAAATAGCTACCATACTCCGTGGCAAGCATAAACCGACCTATACGCCCCATGTAGACACGGGGGATTTTGTCATTGTGGTCAATGCAGAAAAGATCCGGTTAACAGGCCGGAAACTGGAAGATAAGAAATACTACTATCACACCCAATATCCCGGTGGTTTGCGGGTGCGGACCGCCGCTCAACTGTTGGATCGGAAACCGACCAAGGTTTTAGAACTGGCCGTGAAAGGCATGCTGCCCCGTAATCGACTAGGTCGACAGATGATAAAGAAATTGAAGATTTACGCCGGCCCTGAGCATCCCCATGGTGCTCAGCAGCCGGAAGTATTAGAACTGTAGACCGGGAAGGAGGGTTTTCATTGGCTGTAGCACACAAAATACCCCAAGGAAGCTATTATGGAACAGGCCGGCGCAAATGCTCGGTCGCCCGTGTGTGGGTATTTCCAGGAAGTGGACAGATCATCGTCAATGATCTACCTATTGATGAATATTTCCGTCGCGATGTCTTACACACCCTTGTCATGCGGCCCTTAAAAGAATTGGGCATTGAGGATAAATATGACGTGGTTGCCGATGTGAAAGGCGGCGGACTCAGTGGCCAAGCTGGAGCCGTCCGACACGGCATCGCCAGGGCCTTGCTGGCCGTAGATAGCGAATTTAGGGTACCCTTGAAAAGGGCTGGCTTCCTAACCCGGGATCCTCGGATGAAGGAACGCCACAAGTACGGTTTGAAAAAGGCACGCAAAGCACCGCAATTCTCCAAACGGTAAAAACTGTTTCATTACACACGAGTTTGTTTACAATTACAAAGTTTGCTTATGGCAAGCGCCAACCGTCAGGGGGTTCATTCCCTTTGGCGGTTTTTTTGTGTTCAAAAATAGATATAGAGATAAATAAAAATATGCTAAACGGACGCAGTTTTAATCCCTCGTAAGCCTGTATAATTCG
>JBMNRY010000004.1:0-36418 GCA_050944915.1 Limnochordia bacterium | reverse complement strand
TGGCCCAGCTGCACAGGCGGGAGACGGCCCAGGCGTCCTTGGAGCGCTGGGGCTTGATCATCATTTGTCGGGATTTAGAAGAAGGGATCGAACTAGCCAACGAAATCGCTCCGGAACACTTAGAGTTAGCCGTTGCCGATCCTTGGTCTTATTTAAGTCAAATCCGCCATGCGGGAGCCGTTTTTTTAGGTACTTCATCACCGGAACCCTTCGGCGACTATCTGGCCGGTCCCAATCATACTTTACCGACCAACGGCACCGCAAGGTTTTTCTCACCCCTGGGGGTGGAAGATTTCTTGCGCCGCTCCAGCGTCATCGCCTGCAGTCCTGGGGATTTCCAGATTCTAGGTCCCCAGGTAGCGGTTTTGGCCAGGGAGGAAGGACTAACGGCCCACGCCCGGGCGGTGGAGATTAGATTAGAGGAGGAGTAGGATGGCCCGCGTAGGTGAGATCACCAGGCAGACGAAGGAAACGAAGATCCGGGTCCGCTGGAATTTAGATGGTTCCGGTCAAGCTCAGATCAATACAGGAATCGGTTTTTTTGATCATCTTTTAGATGCCCTGGCCCGCCACGGCCACTTTGATTTGGAAGTGGAGGCCCAGGGGGATCTCCACGTCGATGGCCACCATACGGTGGAGGATGTGGGGATCTGTTTAGGCCAGGCCCTCAATCAAGCTTTAGGGGAGCGGCGGGGGATTACCCGCTACGGTTGGGCGGCTTTGCCCATGGATGAAGCCTGTATCCTAGCCGCCATCGATTTGGGAGGACGGGCCTACACCCGCTGTGATTTAGATTTACCTTTGGTGATGGTCGGCGGCTTTTACACCGGATTGTGGGTCGAGTTTTGCCGAGCACTAGCCATGGAAGGTAAGTTCAATCTCCATCTGGAACAGCGTGCGGGAGAAGACCCCCACCATATTCTAGAAGGGGCGGTGAAAGCTCTCGCGAGAGCTTTAAGCAGCGCCTGCAGTATCGATCCCCGGGTTCAATGGGTACCTTCCACCAAGGGCACCCTCACCCAATAGGGCTAACTTTATTGATTTAGGAGGGGCAGGCCATGTTAATTATTCCAGCCATCGATTTAAAAAACGGAAAATGCGTCCGTCTGCGCCAGGGAGACCCCGATCAAGAAACGATTTATAGCGGTGATCCCGTAGCAGTGGCCCAGGATTGGGTCGATGCCGGGGCGGAATTAATCCATATTATAGATTTAGACGGGGCCTTCACCGGCCGCTCCCACCACTTGGAGATCATCAAGGCCATCGCGGAAGGGACTGGGGCCCGCCTCCAAGTAGGCGGTGGGATGCGCAGCCGGGAGATCATAGAGGCTGTGTTCGAAGCGGGAGCCGAAAGGGTTATCTTAGGCACCATCGCCTGGGAAGATCCCGCCTTTGTCGGTCAATGTGTCCAAGCCTTCGGACCTCGGGTTCTAGTAGGCATCGATGCCCGGGACGGCTATGTGGCGGTGAAGGGTTGGCAGGAGAGCACTTCCGTCACCGCGGTGGAGCTGGCCCGACGGATGCAGGATCTAGGGGTCGAAGAAGTCATCGTCACCGATATCGCCCGGGACGGCATGTTAACGGGACCTAATGTGGCCAGCATCGAAGAAATCCTGGCCTTGGGCTTGAAGGTCATCGCCGCGGGGGGCATCGCTTCGTTAGATGATCTTAAGAAATTGGCCGCCTTGAAACATCCCAACCTCACGGGGGTCATCTCCGGGAAGGCTTTGTATGCAGGGGCCTTCACTTTGGAAGAGGCCATCGCGTTGACGAAGGAGATGGCGTGATGTCCTACAAGAGAATCATTCCTTGTTTAGATGTGAAAGACGGTCGGGTGGTCAAAGGCACCCAATTCGTCGGATTGCGGGATGCCGGCGATCCTGTGGAACTAGCGGCCTATTATGATGAAGCAGGGGCCGATGAGTTGGTGTTCCTCGATATCACCGCCTCCGCGGAGAAAAGGAAGACTATCGTCGATTTGGTCCGGCGGACCGCCGAGACCATCTCCATTCCCTTGATCGTCGGCGGTGGCATCGGATCTCTAGAGGATATGGAGGCTATCTTAGGGGCCGGGGCCCAGAAGGTGTCCATCAGCACCGCGGCCTTAGCCGAGCCCGACCTCATTAAGTGGGGAGCTGAAAAATTCGGTCAAGGTTGTATCGTCGTCGCCATCGATGCCCGCCGGGGAGAGTCGGGCTGGGAAGTCTATTCCCACGGAGGTCGGCGGGCCACCGGCTTAGATGCTGTAGCTTGGGCCCAGCGGGTGGCCCAATTGGGCGCCGGGGAGATCCTTTTGACCAGTATGGATGGCGACGGCACCAAGGATGGTTACGATAATCGGTTAAACCGGGCTGTCTCCCAGGCCTTAGATATCCCCATCATCGCCTCGGGCGGTGCGGGAAAACTAGAGCATCTCCGGGATGCCATCATCGAAGGTGGGGCCGATGCCGTCTTGGCCGCGTCCATCTTCCATTATGGGGAGTATACCATCGGGGAAGTGAAGGCCTATCTCCACTCCCAGGGCATCCCCGTCCGGCTTTAGAATAGGTGGTGTTGTCATGATTACCTTGGAAAATCTGAAATTCGATGCTCAGGGATTGATCCCGGCCATCATCCAGGATCACAAAGACGGTCAAGTCCTCATGGTGGCCTATATGAACCGGGAATCGCTGCAGAAAACCTTAGAGACTGGTCAGACCTGGTTTTACAGCCGCAGCCGCCAGACCCTCTGGCATAAGGGGGCTACTTCCGGCCATTACCAGCTGGTCCACTCCATCACTGCCGATTGTGATGGGGACTGTCTCCTCATCAAGGCGGAACAGCTAGGTCCCGGCGCCTGCCATGAAGGCTATCGTTCCTGTTTCCATTACCCCCTCCAAGGGGAAGAAGAAACCAGTCAAACCTTCCGACCGGGGGAAGTCTACGGACAGCCGGCGGCCATCTTGGCCGAGTTGTACCAAGTGATTTTAGATCGAAAGGACAACCCGCCTTCTGGATCTTATACAGCTAAGCTGTGGGCCCGGGGTTTAGACCAGATGGTCAAAAAGCTGGGGGAAGAGGCGGTGGAAGTAGTCATCGCGGCTAAGAACGAGGAACGGGAGCCCTTGGTGTCCGAGACCGCAGATCTCCTCTACCACCTGTTGGTGGTTTTAGCCCAGCGGGGAATCGATCTGGAGGAAATCTGGGCGGAATTGCGGTCCCGACGGGAGGGTAACTAATGGATCTCAGCCAGTTGAATACCGCCCAACGGGAAGCGGTGCTCCATGGAGAAGGACCTTTATTGATCCTGGCTGGAGCCGGCAGCGGCAAGACCAGGGTCTTAACCTATCGGATCGGTTATCTATTACGGGAGCGAGGGGTGGCCCCGGGGGAGATCCTGGCGGTGACCTTTACCAATAAGGCGGCCCGGGAGATGAAGGAACGGCTGCTGAATTTGGTCGGCCCCCGGGCCCAGGATTTATGGATCGGCACCTTTCACTCTATTTGTGTACGTTTCCTCCGCTGGGAAGGTCATTACATCGGCATCCCCCGGGATTTTTTGATCTATGATTCTGCAGATCAGCTCCAAGTGATCAAAGACTGCCTGGGAGAGCTCAATCTAGATCCCAAGCGTCACGAACCCCGGTCTATTTTGCGCACCATAAGCAATGCCAAGAATGAGCTAGTCTCCCCCGCCGATTTCAGCCAAGGGGCCACCGATTATTGGGATAAGGTGGTCGCCCGGGTTTATGTCCTTTACCAGGAGAAGCTCAAGGCCAATGGCGGCCTTGATTTCGATGATCTGATCATGGAGACGGTGAACCTCTTCCGCCAGCAAGGGGAGGTTTTGGAGAAATATCAGGGGCGTTTTCGCCATATCTTAGTCGATGAATATCAAGATACCAACCACGCCCAATATGTTTTAGTCAATCTCTTGGCCCAGGCCCACGGCAATCTCTTTGTCGTCGGTGATGAAGATCAGGGCATCTACGGTTTCCGGGGAGCCGATATCCGCAATATCTTGAATTTCGAACGGGATTATCCCAACAGTCGGGTGATCAAGCTGGAGTTAAACTATCGCTCCACCCAAAGGATTTTAGATGCAGCCAACAGCGTTATTTCCAACAACCTGGAGCGAAAGCATAAATCTTTATGGACGGAAAACCCCCCAGGGGATCCCATCATCTTGCACCAAGCCCCCGATGAACGGGGGGAAGCAGCCTTCATCGCCGGGGAGATCAATCGCCTAACGAACCAAGGGCGATCCCTGCGGGAGATGGCCGTTTTGTACCGGACCCATGCCCTTTCCCGGGCGGTGGAAGAGGAATTAATCCAGCGGAATATTCCCTACCGCATCGTCGCGGGCTTGCGTTTCTACGAACGGAAGGAAGTCAAAGATTTGATGGCCTACCTGCGCTTTTTGGCCAACCAAGATGATTCCTTCAGCCTGCGGCGGATCATCAATACGCCAACCCGGGGGATCGGTGAAGCCACTTTGGCCCGGGTGGAAGAGTACGCCTTTGGGGAGAATATAACCTTGTGGGGCGCCATCCTGGGGGCCGAAGCTATCCCGGAGCTGGGAACTAGGGCCCGCAATGCCCTAGTGGCCTTCCGGGAGTTGGTGCAGGAACTACTGGCTGCCGTGGGGTCATTAAGTCTGTCTTTCTTGACCCAGGAGGTCCTGGTCAAAACCAATTACCTAGCCCAGTGGGAAAAGGATCCCACCCCTGAGGCCCGGGCCCGGGTGGAGAACCTCCAGGAATTTATGACGGTAGTCAACCAATTTGAGCAGGAAAATCCAGGACAGGATTTAACGGCCTTCCTGGAACATCTGGCTTTGGTAGCCGATGTGGATACTTATGATGAGAACGCCGACGCGGTGACCTTGATGAGCCTCCATGCCGCTAAAGGTTTGGAATTTCCAGTAGTCTTTTTGATCGGGATGGAAGACGGCCTCTTCCCCCATAACCGTTGTTTTTACGAACCGGATCAACTGGAGGAGGAGCGGCGCCTTTGTTATGTGGGCATCACCAGAGCCCAAGAACGGCTTTATTTTACTTATACCATGACTAGGACATTATACGGGCGGACTACACCCTCCCGCTTATCCCAGTTCGTCAACGAAATCCCGCCGGAGCTCCTCCAGGGATCGGAAGGGGAGGAAAGGGATCGCCCCAGGAAAAGGCCCAGTGCGGCTCTGGGAGCTAACGGCGATTATCAAGCGGGGGATCGGGTCCTCCACGCCAAGTTCGGCCCGGGGACGGTGGTGGCCGTCCAGGGCAGCGGCTCCGATCAACAGGTGACCGTCGCCTTTCCCGACTTGGGATTGAAGGTTTTGCTGGCGGCCTACGCGCCCTTAGAGAAGGTTTAAGGGGGAATAGGGTCATGTCGGAAGGGAAAAGGATTGAAGAGCTGCGGGAGCTCATCAGCCAACACGATTATCACTATCACGTCCTAGATGCTCCCCTCATCTCCGATGCTGAATACGATCGTTTGTACCGGGAATTGGTGGAGCTGGAAGAAAAATATCCCCATTTAATTACCCCCGATTCCCCCACCCAACGGGTAGGGGGAGCTCCCGGTGAGGGTTTCGGTGTCATCACCCACCGGGTCCCCTTGTTAAGTTTAGCCAACGCCTTTGATGATGAAGAACTGAAGGCCTGGGACGGCCGAATCCGAAGGAATCTAGGGACCGATGATGTTACCTATCTAGCCGAGTTGAAAATCGACGGTTTGGCCGTCTCCCTCCTTTACGAGGAAGGCCGTCTCCGTTGGGGCGCCACCAGGGGCGATGGCTCCCAGGGTGAGGATATCACTTCCAACTTGCGGACTATCCGTTCGGTCCCCTTAAAGCTTCGGGGTAACGTACCTTCCGCGGTGGAAGTACGGGGGGAGGTCTATTTAGACCGTCGGGAGTTTCAGCGGATCAACCAAGAGCGTCAGGCCCAAGGGGAAGCTCCCTTCGCCAATCCCCGCAACGCCGCGGCCGGCTCTTTGCGCCAGCTGGATCCCCGGGTGACCGCCCGACGCCACTTAAACATTTTCCTCTACGGCCTCGGTTACCTGGAAGGGGAGGGGCCGGCCACCCACAGGGAAAGCCTAGAGTTGATGGCCCAGTGGGGGCTGCGGGTTAATCCCCACATCAAGGTTTGCCAGAATATCGATGAGGTCATCGACTACTGCCGCCATTGGACCGCTGCCCGGGGTGAGCTGCCCTACGATATCGATGGGATCGTGATCAAAGTCGATGCCTTGGACCAGCGGGAGATCCTGGGATCTACGGCCAAAAGCCCCCGTTGGGCCATAGCTTATAAATTTCCTCCCCAGGAGGCCACCACCAAGGTCTTAGATATCATCGTTCAGGTGGGGCGGACCGGGGCTTTGACACCCTTAGCCATTCTGGAGCCGGTGGAGGTGGACGGGTCTACCGTCAGCCGGGCTTCTCTCCATAACGAAGATATCGTGGCCCAAAAGGATGTGCGCATCGGTGATACCGTCGTCATCCATAAGGCGGGGGATATCATCCCCGAAATCGTTAAAGTTTTACCGAACGAGAGGACAGGTCAGGAGAGACCTTTCCAAATGCCTGCCCATTGTCCCGCCTGCGGGGGACGGGTGTTCCGGCTGCCCGAAGAGGTGGTCCGGCGGTGTGTCAATACCGCCTGTCCCGCCCAGGTCTTGGAACGGCTCATCCATTTCGCCTCCCGGGAGGCCATGGATATCGAAGGGTTAGGGCCGGCGGTGATTAGTCAGCTGATCGATAAGGGCTATGTCTCCGACCCAGGGGATTTATATACGGTCACAGAAGAGCAGTTGCTTACCTTGAATCGGGTGGGTCCCAAATCGGCCGCAAAGTTGCTCGGGGCCATCGCCGCCAGCAAGGATCGGCCCGGCCATCGGCTCCTCTACGCCCTGGGAATCCGCCATGTGGGCTCAGAGGTGGCCCGGGAATTGATGACCCATTTCCCCGATGTGCCCACCTTATTGGCGGCATCGGCCGAGGAGTTGGTCCAAGTGCCTTCCATCGGGGATAAAATCGCTGCCAGCATCAAAGATTTTGCTGCTGAGGAGCATAACATGGAGCTGGTGGACCGTTTGGCACGTTTAGGCCTTAATCTTCGGGGTGAAGAGCAGGTAGGAAGAACGGAGGGCTCCCTCCAAGGAAAGACCTTTGTCTTGACGGGCACCCTGGAGGGGATGAGCCGCCGGGAAGCGACGGAGGCGATCAACGCCCGGGGCGGGAAGGTCACCGGCAGCGTGAGCAGGAAAACCGATTATGTGGTGGTCGGAGACGATCCCGGTAGCAAGCTAACCAAAGCCCAAGAGTTGGGCATTACCATCATCGATGAAGGGGCCTTCCTAGAGCTCTTAGGTCGATGAGGGGGAGGATTCTTTCCCCTGGACAAACAAGAGAAGCAGGGCTATAGCTCCAGCAGCTAGGGCGAAGAGGGCCATGAGGCTGAAGCCCATCAGATAGTCTCCCCTTCGATCATAGGAGAGGCCGACTAATAATGGTCCTAGAAGGACCCCCACGTTTAAACAGGTCGATAAGATGCCGTAGCCCAAGCCCGCTTGGGCGGGGGGCAAACAGCGGGAGACCAGGGAAAAGACCGGGGCGGGGATGAAGGCGGCCACCAGACCGATGACCGTCCCCAGGAGCATGGGATTTAAGGCGGTGCGGGGGACTAGGAAGAGCAGGACCGCCAAGATGGTCGCAGCGCCGATGATGAAATATTCCCCGCGACCTATTTTGTCGGTCAGATAGCCGACTAAGGGGCTAAAGACCAGCGAGCCCATCATGAAGAGGCTGGTGAGAAAACCGGCAAAGGCCACGTTAAAACCTGCGGCTATGTAGTGTTCAGCGGCGAAGGTCAAATAAGAAATGGCCGCGGCGTTATACATCATCCAGATAAAGGCCACCAACCAAATGGGCCATCCCGTATGGCCAATCTGGGCTAGTTTTGGGCCTAAGGCCCGTCTTTCTCCCTTCGGTTCTTCTCCCTGGGGCAAACCGGGGTGCTGGAAGTAGAATAGGGCCAGGACGAAGAGGGTGTAGAGGACCGTCAAGAGGATCGGGATTCGCCAGTTCCAAGCGAGGGCTAGACGGCCGAAGACATTTAAGGTGACGATGGTGCCTACGGGCATGGCCGTATTGAAGATCCCCATGGCTTTGCCTAAATCCTGGGGGGCAACCCAACGGGAAATAGTCTGGGGAGCGATGATGGCGATGGTTAAACTGCCGATCCCAGCGATGATGCGGCCCATGGCCAGGAGGGAGAAACTGTTGCCCAGGGCCACCAGTATCGAGCCGATTAAGGCTAGGATCAACGCGACGATCCCCACCGGTCGGGGACCGTAGATATCGGTTAAGATACCGCCGGGGATGGAAATGAGGATCCCTGGGAGGGCAAAAAAGCTCATTAAAGCACCGGCTTGGGTGCTGGAAATGCCCAAGGAGGGGATGATGAAGCTCAGCAGGGGTGGGATGGCTTGGAAGGTTAAGGCGAAGGCCAGCATGGAGATATAGACGTGGGCTAAAGCTTTCCAGGGCGATGGATCCTTCATGGATAAACCTCCTGGTTAATTGGAATTGTTCAGGTTTTATTGCTGTCACGGGGAGAGCCAACGATGTGGATCTCCCAGGGAGGATCAACCATAACGGAAACCGATGAAAAAACCGCCGGCGAAGCTGCCGGCTACGGCGATGCTGCTGCTGAACCAGTGGATCAGTTCCTTTGTCCAGGAGTCGGCTTTGCCCTGGATGTGTTGATTATACATTTGTTCTAGGGTTTCCCAATGGATGGTGATGAAACCCCGTTCATTAAGGATGAGGGCGGCAACGAGGGCGAGGGCGATGAGGATGAGGCTCAATTTAAGGGCCTTTTTCGTCGTGTAGCCTACGGCTACCCCTAAGACGGCCCCCAGCCCAGCTTGTCCAGCTAATAAGGGTAGGTCGATATTCTGCATAATCCTCCCTCCTTTGAAGATATTATATCATTTTCCACCAAGGGGAAAAACCCAGGGGGAAAAACCGATGTGGATGCCGAATATTGTTCTGTCAACTATTATTGTCTTCTAAAGAAACGAGGTGTCGATAGATGGGCCAAACTTTGGCAGAGAAGATTTTAAGCCAACGGGTCGGCCGGCCCGTCCGGGCGGACGAGCTTATCGTCTGTCCTGTGGATGTGGCCCTCACCCAGGATGGCACCGGACCTTTGGCGGTGCGCCAATTGCAAAAATTAAATATGGTCCGGGCCGCCAATCCGGAAAGGACCGTCTTGTTCATCGATCATGCTGCTCCTAGTCCCCGCAAAGAGTTGTCTAATGACCATATGCTCTTGCGGGAGTTTGCCCGGGAGACGGGCAGTCAGCTCTCCGATGTGGGAGCTGGTGTTTGTCACCAAATCATCGCTGAAGAATACGCGGGCCCGGGGGATATCGTCATCGGTGCCGATTCCCATACGGTGACCGCCGGTGCCTTGGCTGCCTTTGCCACCGGCATGGGCTCCACCGACGTGGCCATGGGCATCGCCTTAGGAAAAACCTGGTTCCGGGTGCCGGAGACCTTCCAGATCAAGGTCAGCGGGACCTTCCAACCGGGGGTTGGCGCTAAAGACTTGATTCTATATCTCATCGGAGAGATCGGTGCCGATGGGGCGACTTATAAAGCTTTGGAGTTTGTGGGCGAAACCATCGAGAAGATGCCGATGACCGATCGGTTGACCCTGGCCAATATGGCGGTAGAAGCAGGGGCCAAGGTCGGTTTGATCCCCTCCGATGGGGTGACCAAGGAGTATCTGGAACAGATGGGGCGAGGTGAGCAGTGGAAACCATTGGCTCCCGATGCCGATGCTGTCTACGAGCGGGTCATCGAAATCGATGTCACCGATTTAGAGCCCATGGTGGCCGCCCCCCATACGGTAGATAATACCTACCCCATCAGCCAAGTTAAGGGACGGAAAATTGACCAGGTTTTCCTCGGCTCTTGTACCAACGGTCGGGTGGAGGATTTGGCCATCGCGGCCAGGATCCTAAAGGATCGTCAAATCCACCCCGATGTCCGGTTGATCGTCGTCCCTGCTTCCCGCAAGGTTTTCCTGGAAGCTTTAGATGCCGGCTACATCAGGACTCTGGTCGCCGCGGGGGCGACAATCTTAGCCCCAGGATGCGGACCTTGTGTCGGTGTCCATGAAGGTATCCTAGGTGATGGGGAAGTCTCCCTGAATACTTCCAACCGCAACTTTAAAGGTCGGTTAGGTAACCCCGAAGGAGAAATCTACTTGGCCTCGCCGGCCGTCGCGGCCGCCAGTTCCTTGCAGGGCGTCCTTGCCGATCCACGGGAGGTGTGGGCATGATCTTAAGGGGAAAATCATGGAAATTCGGTGATAATATCTCTACGGACCATATCGCACCCGGTCGGTTGTTCCACCTACGTTCCAACTTGCCGGAGCTGGCTAAGCACGTTTTGGAAGATGCCGATCCCAACTTCGCCTCGGCGGTGCAGAAGGGGGATTTTGTCGTCGGCGGCAACAACTTCGGCTTAGGTTCCAGTCGGGAACACGCACCGACCATCATTAAGTTGGCCGGTGTCAGCGCCGTTTTAGCCAAATCCTTCGCCCGGATTTTCTTCCGCAACGCCATCAACGTGGGACTGCCGGTCCTCATTTGTGATACAGATCAGATCAACGCCGGCGATGAGTTGGAAGTAGATTTGGCCGGGGGTATTGTTAAGAATTTGACCACCGGTGTGGAACTTCGCTTTACACCACTGCCCGATGTGATGCTTCGCATCCTTAACGACGGTGGTTTAGCGGCCCATGTGGCTAAACATGGTGATCTACGCCTAGATGGGGAGGGTTCTGCATGAGCTATCGTATTACCATGATCCCAGGGGATGGGATCGGTCCTGAAATCTCCGAAGCAGCCCGGCGTTGTATCGATGCTACGGGAGTAAACATCCAATGGGATATCCAGGAGGCCGGGGCTGATGTGATGGACAAGTACGGGACACCTTTGCCCGACCATGTCCTAGAATCCATTCGGAGGAATAAGGTGGCTATCAAGGGTCCCATCACCACCCCTATCGGGACCGGTTTTCGCAGTGTGAATGTGGCTTTACGCCAGTCCTTAGATCTATACGCCTGTGTCCGCCCTTGTAAATATTATCCCGGAGTCCGCTCCAAGTACGACCAGGTCGATGTGGTGGTCGTCAGGGAAAACACCGAGGATTTATACGCCGGGGTGGAATTCGATGTGGGCTCACCGGAGGCAGCCCAGATTCGGGCCTTAGCTCCCGACCGGATTAACGAAGATGCCGCCATCTCCATTAAACCCATTTCCATCTCCGCCAGTCGGCGGATCGTGGAGTATGCCTTCCAGTATGCCTTAGCCCACAACAGGAAAAAGGTCACTGCAGTCTGTAAGGCCAACATTATGAAATATACCGATGGTTTGTTCTACCGGGTGGCCCGGGAAGTCGCGGCTAAATACGAAGGCCAGATCGAATACGATGAAGTCTTAGTCGATGCCATTTGTATGCAGCTGGTCCAAAGGCCGGAAACCTTCGATGTGCTAGTCATGCCTAACCTTTATGGTGATATCGTCTCCGATGTTTGTGCCGGTCTCATCGGCGGCCTAGGTTTAGCTCCGGGAGCCAATATCGGCGCTGAGGTCGCTGTTTTTGAACCGACCCACGGTTCGGCTCCTAAATATAAGGGATTGAATAAGGCTAATCCAGTGGCCCTCATCCTCTCGGGAGTCATGATGCTCCACCATCTAGGGGAGAAGGAGGCGGCCGACCGGTTGGAACGGGCGGTGGCCCAGGTCATCGCCGAGGGGAAAGATGTGACCTATGACTTGAAAACCCACCGGGATGATCCGACGGCAGTAGGTACCAGCCAGATGGCCGATGCCATCATCAACGCTATGGAGAGGTAAGATGGGGAGAGTCTTGCCCTTCAGTATCCATCCCTTCGGGGTAACACTAGCTTTAGGTTTTGCCCTCGGTCTGTTGTTGACTACCGGTGAAGCCCGCCGGCGGGGCCTGCGGGAAGGGGAAGTGGTCGATGTGGCCCTATGGGTCATGCTCGCCGCCCTAGTCGGTGGTCGGTTCTTGTACGTCCTGGCCAACTGGGACTACTACAAGGACGTGCCGGGGGAAATCTTGCTTCTGACCGCCGGCGGTCTTTCCTACCACGGGGGTTTGGCCGTGGGAGGGGCTGTGGCTTGGGTTTTAGCTACAGCCCGGGGTTGGTATTTCCCAGATTTGGCCGATGCCGCCGCGCCGGGATTGGCCTTAGGCTATACCATCGCCCGGTTGGGATGTAATGTGATCGGCAAACCGACCTATTGGCCTTGGGGGCTCTCCCTCAACGGGATCCTAGTCCATCCCCAGGGGCTCTACGCCAGTATAGCTAATTATTTGTTATTCATTATCCTCTGGAAGTGGCGGCCTCGGGCCGCCTTCCGGGGGGAACTGTTTAGTCTATACCTGATCCTCTACGGAGGAAGCCGCTTTGCCATCGAGTTCACCCGCTACGGGAAGCTCTTGGGACCCTTGAGCCTGGCCCAATGGGGCAGCCTTCTTTTGATGGGCTTTGGCTTTTATCTGCGCCGGATTTGGGGCGGTGATTTATCCCCCAGCCCTCCCGTATACGGCCAACGGCCCTTTAACGGAAAAGAGGCCGCCCAGTGGTCCATCGGTTTGGCATTCATCATCTTTTCTTATATACTTATTAAGTGAAGGGCCCTTTTTGTCCGGCAGGAAATGGCACCGGGGAATAGAAGTGCCACGCCGGGGCCAAGCTAGCAGAGGGATCAGGGCCAGGCCTTAGGGGCTATTCCAACCTTGGAGGCAGAGCCATGCAGAAGATTGTCGGTGAAATCCGCGACCAGTTGAAAGAGCGGGATTTGCGGTTGACTCCCCAGCGGGAAGCGGTCCTGAAGGTGTTGCTAACCACCAACGGTCATCTGAGCGCTGAAGAGATCTATCTGGCCACAAAGGAGAAAGCTGCCGAAGTCGGGTTAGCAACGATTTATAGAACGTTAGAGCTGTTTGAGAAACTAGGCATAGTGCGCAAATTAGAAGCGGGAGTCGGCCAGGGTCGTTATGAGTTTGTCGATTCCGACGACCATTATCATCACCATCTCATCTGCCTCAGTTGCGGAAAGATAAGTGAATTTAATGAAGATCTCCTGGAGGTCTTGGAAGAGACCATCTCCGCCCGCAGCGGTTTTACCATCAGCGACCATTGCCTGCGTTTCTTTGGGTATTGTGCCGATTGTCAAAAGAAGAGGTCTAGATAGCTCTCCCGGTTTGGGGAAAATTTAGCTCCTTAGGTCTTCCCCAAAGGGAACAAGACTGGTATACTTAGATGAGCATAACAAAAAGGCGTTGAAGGGGAGGAGTACACTCCGACCATCCCACAGAGAGGGGACCCATAGGCTGGAAGGTCTCTGGAAAAGGGGGAGTGGAAGGTCGCCCTGGAGCCGTTAGGACCAAAAGCCTAACCGGGTAGCCCGTTACAGCTTCGAGAGCCCAACCATTGGGAATTAAGGTGGTACCGCGGAAGATCTTTCGTCCTTGAGGATGAAAGATTTTTATATTTCTGGGAAAATTATGCTGGGAGGAATGATGATGTCGGAAACAAAGCTACCTTCCGTTTATGACCCGCAAGAGGTCGAAGGCAAGCTGTATAGATTCTGGGAGGAGGGAGGCTTTTTCCACGGCCATGTGGAAAAGGAAGGGCCTGCCTTCAGTGTTGTGATCCCTCCGCCCAACGTAACGGGGCAGCTCCATATGGGACATGCCCTAAACAACACCCTTCAGGATATCCTGGTCCGTTGGCACCGGATGAAGGGCGATGTGACCACTTGGGTCCCGGGGATGGACCATGCCGGTATCGCCACCCAAATCCGGGTGGAAGCCCACCTGCGGGAAGAAGAAGGTTTGACCCGCCACGATTTGGGACGGGAAGCCTTTTTAGAGCGGGTCTGGGACTGGAAGGAAAAATACGGTGGGCAGATCATCAACCAGTTGAAACGGCTTGGAGCTTCCTGTGATTGGCAGCGGGAGCGTTTCACCCTCGATGAAGGTTGTTCCCGGGCGGTGCGGGAAGTTTTCGTCGAGCTTTATAACAAAGGGTTAATCTATCAAGGCCATTACATCACCAACTGGTGTGCCCAGTGTAATACGGCCTTGTCGGATATCGAAGTGGAGCATAACGATGTGGCCGGTAAGCTCTACCATATCCGCTATCCCTTTGCCCATGGACAAGGCTATATCGTCGTTGCCACCACCAGGCCCGAAACTATGCTGGGGGATACGGCGGTCGCGGTCAACCCCGATGATGAGCGGTATACTTCCTTGGTCGGTCAAGAGGTCATCTTACCCATCATCGAAAGGCCCATTCCCATCATCGCCGATGCCTTCGTCGATCCTGCCTTTGGGACGGGGA
Source organism: Limnochordia bacterium (assembly GCA_050944915.1). Lineage (GTDB taxonomy): Bacteria > Bacillota > Limnochordia > JAAZLZ01 > JAAZLZ01 > JBMNRY01. Next base: position 21,983 of record JBMNRY010000004.1, on the reverse strand, counting down.
TGGTCAAGGTTACCCCTGCCCATGACCCTAATGACTTTGATATCGGCCAACGTCATGATTTAGAACAGGTGACCGTCATCGACACCCATGGCCGCATGACGAAAGCCGCCGGTCCCTACGCCGGTCAGACGGTGGTAGAAGCCCGGCGCAATCTGGTCGCCGATTTGGAAAAGGCCGGTTTATTGATCAAGATCGAAGACCACGACCATGCTGTCGGCCATTGTTACCGATGCGGCACCATCGTCGAACCTTTAGTTTCCAAACAGTGGTTTGTGAAGATGAAACCCTTAGCCCAAGCGGCCATCGAAGCGGTCAAAGACGGGCGGATCACCTTCGTGCCCGAACGCTTTGCTAAGACCTACTTGAACTGGATGGAGAACATCAGGGATTGGTGTATTTCCCGCCAGCTGTGGTGGGGCCACCGGATCCCCGTCTGGTATTGCGATGAGTGCGGCGAGGTTCTGGTATCCAAGGAAGACTTAACCGGGTGTACCAAATGCGGCGGGTCCGTGCAGCAAGATCCCGATGTATTAGATACCTGGTTTAGCTCGGCCCTGTGGCCCTTCTCCACCTTAGGCTGGCCTGAGAAAACGCCTGAGCTCGATCGTTTCTACCCCACATCGGTCTTAGTCACCGGTTTTGATATCATCTTCTTCTGGGTGGCCAGGATGATCGTCATGGGGCTTGAGTTCATGGGCGATGTTCCCTTCCCCCATGTCCTTATCCACGGTTTGGTTCGGGACAGCCAGGGCCGCAAGATGAGCAAGTCTTTAGGCAATGGGGTCGATCCCCTAGAGGTCATCGACCAATATGGGGCCGACGCCTTACGGTATATGTTAGTCACCGGTGTGGCCCCGGGCAACGATTTGCGCTATCATCCGGAAAAGGTAGAAGCCAGCCGGAATTTCGCGAATAAGGTTTGGAATGCTTCCCGGTTCGCTTTGATGAATCTGTCCGATTTTGAGCCCTCTAGTTTGCCCTCGGAATTGACTTTGGCTGACCGCTGGATTTTAAGCCGGTTCCAATGGACGGCCAGCGAAGTGACCCGCCATCTGGAGCGCTTCGATCTGGGTGAAGCGGCCCGGAGTCTCTATGATTTCATCTGGAGCGAATTCTGTGACTGGTACATCGAAATTAGCAAATCCCGCCTCTACGGCAAAGAGGGGGAAGACAGCCGACGGAGGGCCCAAGATGTACTCTATTATGTGTTAAGCGGGACTCTGAAACTGCTCCATCCCTTCATGCCTTATCTAACGGAAGCCATCTGGCAGCATCTGCCGGCGGCCAGCACCACCATCATGTTGGAAGCTTGGCCCCAACCGACGGGGTTGGAAGATGCACGGGCTGAAGAAGAAATGGATCTGGTCATGGAAATCGTCAGGGCCATCCGCAATATTCGCAGTGAAAAGGGTGTGGGCCCAGGCAAGAAGATCCAGGCTATCCTGTTGGTCGACGAAGGACGCCAGCGGATCGTCGAAGCCAGCCAATCCTATATTCTAAACCTGGCCGGAGTGAGCAATTTGGAATTGCGCCCCGCCGGTTCCCAACAGCCGCCCCGTTCAGTGGCCGCCGTCGTTGGGGGCGTGGAAGTCTACATCCCCTTAGAAGAGCTGGTCGATCTCGGGGAAGAAAGGCAAAGGCTGCATAAGGAACTGACCAAGACGAAACTGGAGTTGGAGGCTTGTGTCAAGAAGCTGGGTAACCAAGGTTTCGTCACGAAGGCTCCGGCCCAGGTAGTCGAGAAGGAGAAACAAAAGAAGGAAGCCCTAACGGAGAAGGTGGCCATCTTGACCGCCCGTTTGGCGGAACTGGCCGACCTTTGAGGTAGTGCCTATGGACTTCAACTATTTACAAGGTCTAGCCCGGTTTGGCAGTAAACCGGGCTTAGATCGCATTCAAGCCATTCTAGAAGCCTTGGGGGATCCCCAAGACGCTGTGCCGGTCATCCATATCGCCGGTACTAACGGCAAAGGCTCCGTCGCGGCCATGACGGCCCACATCCTCGGCCATGCCGGTTATCGAGTAGGTTTGTTCACCTCACCCCATTTAACAGACTATGGGGAGCGTTTTATGCTCAACGGATCTCCAGCCAGCTCCACGGATTTGGAGCCCATCATGGCCAGGGTCCGCTCGGTGGCCGAAGATCCCCAACTGGTGGAAGCCTTGGGACATCCTACGGAATTTGAAGTGGCTACCGCCATCGCCTTCCAGTATTTTTCTACGAAAGCCGATCTAGTAGTCCTGGAGACAGGTTTGGGGGGACGTTTAGATGCCACCAATGTGATCCATCCCCTAGTGTCTGTCATCACCGAGATCGCCTTGGATCACCAGGATGTGTTAGGTGAAACCTTACAAGAGATCGCGGGGGAGAAGGCGGGGATCATCAAGGAGGGACGTCCCGTAGTGATCCATCCCCAACAGCCTGCTGCCCTGGCGGTGATCAAAAAGCAAGCCCAAAGCCTCAAGGCCCCGCTGGTGGAGGTCGGCCGTGATGTCTCCTTCCAGTTGGAAGAATGGCATCGGGGTGGGACTTATATTAGTTATCGGGGGAGGGAGTGGGCCTGGCCCCGACTGCGGATTAATCTTCTCGGTCCCCACCAGGGAACCAATGCTGCCTGTGCCATCGCCGTAGTGGAGACCTTAGGTCAGTTAGGTTGGCAGGTGGAGAAAGAAACGGTAGAGAAGGCCTTAGACACCGTCCAGTGGCCCGGGCGGTTAGAACTAGTCGAACGGGATGGACCGGTCCTTTTTGACGGTGCCCATAATCCCCATGGAGCCCAAGCCTTGGCCAGGGCCCTAACTGGCCTTTTCCCTGGGGAGAAACCCCTGATGGTCATCGGCATTTTGACCTCCAAGGATGCTCAGGCCATGTTGGCCAGTTTGCTTCCTGCAGCCCGGGGCGTTGTTTTTACTAAACCGACGGAGGCTCGCACCCCCCCGGTGGAACCGGCGGAATTGGCTCGCCTGGCAGGAGGTTATGATTTACCCATCTGGGTCGTCGATGATCCCCACCAGGCTTACCAAACTGCCCGTCGGGAAGCGGGGGAAGGATTGGTTTGTATTTGCGGTTCCCTCTATTTGGTGGGGGAATTGCGGGGTTAGGAAAAAAAGCCTCGGGTAGAGGAATTTCCCCTTGGTTGAAGTAATATTATGGCAGAGAAAGAAGGAGGTGGGCTGCCATGGCGGACAAGAAGAGTGCCTTGCGGGAAAAAATTTCCTTGGCTGCCACATTAGTCAGCGTGGGAATCATCGCCATTTTCCTCGGTTATGCCATGGGTCAATATGCTATCAACATCGTCGCCGAACCCTTCCGGCAACCGATGCCGGCAGCCGTCGAACGGGATGTGGCCGTCCAAGTAGCAGTGGCTCAACCGGAAGAAACAAAGGAACCGGAGGCTCCTGTCCGGGAAACCCAACCGCCATCATCGGGGGGCTTGTTCCGGGTTCAGATCGGCGCCTTTTCCAGTGAGGAGAACGCCAAGGCCCTAGGGGAGAAGTTGGGCAGCGAGGAAAATCTACCGGTCTACGTCACCCCCGGTCCTCCTTATCGGGTCCAAGTGGGCGCCTTCTCCCAAAGGGAAAATGCCCTTCGGCTCCAGGAAGATCTCCAGGCCAAAGGATACGAGACTATTTTAGTGCAGTAAAGGATCAAGATTTCTGCCCAAGCCCATCGGTGCTTGGGTTATTTTATTCCCGGCTAATCGATACTCCAAGCAAAGCCCGTTGGCCTGGGGTTTGGACTGCCCGCCCTAAGAAAAAAAGACTAGGGTAGGGGCAGGATCCTGGTTGGAAGTAGTTGACACCTCATGAAAAGCTTGTTATATTGAAAACGGATTTATATCGCGAAAGGCGTAACAAACTGGAGGAGGTTTTCAAAGTGGCCGATCATGTAAACAAGATTACCGATGATTGTATCGCTTGTGGTGCCTGTGAAGCAGAATGTCCGGAAAATGCCATCAGTGAAGGCGACGACATTTTTGTCATCGATGCCGAACTGTGCACGGGCTGTGATGAGTGTGTAGAAGCTTGCCCAACGGAGGCTATCGTTAAGGCATAACAGGGAGATTGGCAGAGTGGACTGTTGCGGCAGTCCACTTTTTTTGATCGGAGACCAAATCGGCATCATGGTAAGAATAGAATTTCAATGGTGGCCTCTAAGTTGTTGACCCCCATTGCGGGGACAATGATAAGCTCATCTAAGGCTCCAGGACTTATAGTCTAATCCTTAGCCAATCTCTACTCAGGGGGAGCCTTGGTTGATGGTACGGAAATCTAAGGGTGCAAGCTAATCCTTTAATGGAAGAGCATTTTTTTATGAACCCTAGGTTTTAGGTCATATTCCACCCCACCCCGCCATAAGATGTTATCGTTCCTTTGGAGGGGGAGGGGATCATATGCGTTCTTTTCAGTACATCGTCCTCTTTTTGCTCTTGAGCATCATCGCGGTGCCGGCCTTCCTTGTATCAGGTTTCTATCGTCAACCTCAACCCGCGGGTAGACCCCGGGTTCGTCTGTATCGCCATGATACGGGGCAATTGGTCCATTTAGATCTTGAGGAATACCTGATCGGTGTGGTAGCCGCGGAAATGCCGGCCCGCTTCAACATGGAGGCTTTGAAGGCCCAAGCGGTGGCTGCCCGGACCTATGCTCTGCGGGCCATTGAGGCTAGCGGCCCCGCCCATGGTCCCCATCTATCTAGCGATTTTCGGACGGATCAGGCCTGGGCTTCTCGGGAAGCCCTACAGAGGAAATGGGGTAATGCCGGGTTTTACATGTATTGGCACCGCATCGCCCAGGCGGTAGCGGCCACTGAAGGGGAAGTCCTCACTTACCAAGGGGAATTGATCTTTCCCGCTTATCACTCCACCAGCGGCGGGCGGACAGAAAACTCGGAGAACTACTGGAGCTCGCCCTTACCCTATTTACGCAGTGTCCCGAGTCCCTATGAAGAACACTCCCCCCATTACCGCTCCTACCAGGAATTGACGTGGGCCGATATGGCCAAAGCCTTGGGGATCAAGGATGGTCCCCTGCCGAAGATAGAGGTGATCAGCCGTTACCCCGGCGGTCGGGTTCGTAGGGTTGCCGTTGGGAACTATAGCTTCACCGGCAGGGAAATCAGGGAAAAGTTGGGTTTGCGGTCCAACTGGTTCGATATCGCCGTTGTTGATGGCATCATCCGCTTCAATTTGCGGGGCAACGGCCATGGTGTGGGCATGTCCCAATATGGGGCCGATGGGATGGCCCGTCTCGGTTACAACTACCGGGAGATCTTAAGCCATTACTACCGCGGGGCCCGGCTGGAGCGGGCCTATTGACAAAAATTAGTCCCTTGGTAAACTAACCTTAACCTCTTGGCTTTGTTCCGGGGGTATACCGGTAGGGGTCTGCCTTCTACCGTCGTCGGGAGTGAGTTCCGGTGCAGGATAAATTGATAAGATTACGGGAGTTGCTGAGGGAGCTGGGCAGTGTGCTGGTGGGCTATTCAGGGGGAGTTGACAGCACCCTTTTAGCCTATGTGGCCACCCAGGAGCTGGGTGATGCTTGCCTTGCCGTCACCGCCGATGGACCGATAGCCACCAAGGAAGAGCGGCAGGAGGCTGTTGCCTTAGCCCAGGAGTTAGGTTTGAATCACCGGATGGTGCCCATCGGAGTATTAGATAGCCCTGTCTTTACCGCTAACCCGGCCGATCGCTGTTACCATTGTAAGCGGGAGATTTTTTCTACCTTCCAGGAATTGGCAAGGGAGTTGGGTTTAGCCCATGTGGTCGATGGGGCCAATGTGGACGATCTGCAGGATTACCGGCCTGGTGCCCGGGCTACGAGGGAATTAGGGATCCGCAGTCCCTTGCAAGAGGTAGGCTTAACCAAGGGAGAAATCAGGACCTTAGCCCGCCAGTTAGGTCTTCCCAATTGGGACAAGCCATCGATGGCTTGTTTAGCTTCCCGTTTCCCCTATGGGAGGCCCATCACCGAAGAGGGCTTAGCCCAGGTGGAAGAAGCCGAAGGCTATTTACGCCGGTTAGGTTTTGGTCAATTAAGGGTCCGCCATCATGGGGAAACGGCCAGGATTGAAGTCTTACCTGAGGATATGGCAAAGATCATCGAAGCCCGGGAAGGGATTGTGGAGGAACTAAAGGCCTTAGGTTTTACCTACGTGGCCCTAGATCTAGCCGGTTTTCGCAGCGGCAGTATGAATGAAGTTCTGCCCTAGAAAAGATTTTCTAGGACAAGGAGATCATTCCGCCCTTGGTGAATTACTACTCTTTAGAATCCCATTTATGGGGGGAGTCAAGGGCCACTCCATCTCGGGGTAGGTTTTCCGACCTCAATTAGCTCAAACTATACTCAAAGATCGACATGCCGAATGGGGTGGTAATGTTGGCAAGGATCATCCTGGCGTCGGCTTCTCCCCGACGCCTTGATTTATTAGAGAATCTAGGCCTTAAACCCCTGGTTTTGCCGGCCCAAATCGATGAGGATCAAGTAGTGGGCGAAACACCGGAGGAGACGGCCCAAGCTTGTGCTTTGACTAAAGCCCGATTTATTTACCAGCAGGGCCAAAAAGGCTTGATCATCGGCGCCGATACCGTTGTCGTCCTCGAGGGGGAGGTTTTAGGCAAACCCCGGGATGAAAGGGAAGCGGTAGCGATGCTGACCAAGTTGTCGGGCCGGGTACACCGGGTGATTACCGGTTTAGCCCTCATCGATGGGTCTACGGGAGCTAGTTTGGCCGACCATGTCATCACCGAGGTGACCTTCCGCTCCTTATCCCCCGAGGAGATCCGGGCCTATGTGGCCACGGGCGAGCCTTTAGATAAGGCGGGTGCCTACGGTATTCAAGGCCGGGGAGCGGTGCTGGTCGCCGGGATCCACGGCTGCTATTTCAACGTGGTCGGTTTGCCCTTAGCTCGTTTGTATGAAATGTTGGGCCATTTTGGCTGCAACTTGTTAGACGACCCCAGCCATGCCCAGGGGCCTGGAGGGTCGATAAATGTCTCAAAGGAGTTCGATGGTCAGGGTTAAAGATTTACCCCGGGAGGAGCGTCCCCGGGAAAAACTCCTCAGGGTAGGAGTGGAGAACTTAAGTCTGCGGGATTTGTTGGCCATCGTACTGCGGATGGGTACGCAGGAAGATTCGGCTCTGACCTTGGCCGACCGTTTGTTGGCTACCTACGGTAACCTGGCGGAACTGGCCCGGGCCAGTGTTGAGGAACTGTGTGCCCATAAGGGGATTGGTTTGGCCAAGGCGGCCCAAATAAAGGCTGCCTGCGAGTTGGGACGCCGGTTGGTAGGGACTAGCTATGGAGAGCGGCCCTACATTCGGTGCCCCCGGGATGCTGCCCAGTTGGTGATGGAAGAGATGCGGCATCTCGACCGGGAACATTTTCGGGCTTTGCTGTTGAACACCAAGCATCGGGTTATCGCCACCCGGAACATCTCGGTGGGGGGATTGAATTCTTCCCTAGTCCATCCCCGGGAACTGTTTAAGGAATGTATTCGAGCCAGTTGTGCAGCCGTCATCCTCGTTCATAACCATCCTAGTGGTGATCCCCAGCCCAGCCAAGACGACATCCGGGTGACCAAAAGGCTTCGGGAAGCCGGTCGTTTGCTGGGGATCGAGGTGTTAGACCATATTATCATTGGGGATAATAGCTTTAGGAGTTTGAAGGAATTGGGAGTGCTGGAAAGTTAATGGTTTTTTTGGCAGCCAGTGAGAAAGGGGAAGCGGGACATGTTTGGGCGCTTTTCAAAAGACATGGGGATCGATTTGGGAACTGCGAACACCCTGGTACATGTGCGGGGCAAAGGGGTTGTCCTCCGGGAACCATCGGTGGTAGCCATCGACCGGGAAACGAAGCAAGTCTTGGCCGTCGGTGAAGAGGCTAAGCAAATGGTCGGTCGGACACCGGGGAACATCGTCGCTATTCGCCCGATGAAAGATGGGGTGATCGCCGACTTTGATATCACCGAACGGATGTTACGCCATTTTATCGCTAGGGCCAACCGGCGGCGGTCGATTTTCCGGCCCCGGGTGGTCGTGGCGGTGCCCTCAGGGGTAACGGAAGTAGAAAAACGGGCCGTCATCGAGGCCACCATCTCCGCCGGTGCCAAGGAAGCCCGGCTCATCGAAGAACCGATGGCTGCCGCCATCGGCGCCGGTCTGCCTGTGCAAGAGCCGACGGGAAGCATGATCGTCGATATCGGCGGCGGGACGACGGAAGTGGCGGTTATCTCCTTAGGGGGGATTGTAGCCCACCGCTCCATTCGCATCGCCGGCGATGAGATGGATGAAGCTATTGTTCAACATATTCGTCGTCATTACAATCTGCTAATCGGTGAACGGACGGCCGAGTTGGTAAAACAGGAAATCGGTTCCGCCTATCCTATGGATGATGATAAATCCATGGATGTCCGGGGACGGGACTTGGTCACGGGCCTACCGAAGACGGTCACCATCACCGCGGGAGAAATCCGGGAGGCTTTGGCCGAGCCGGTGGCCGCCATCGTCGAAGGTGTCAAAGTTACCTTGGAGCGGACACCGCCGGAGTTGGCTGCCGATATCATGGATAAGGGAATCGTCTTAGCCGGTGGCGGATCCCTGCTGAAGGGAATCGATCGGCTGCTAAGTGAAGAAACGGGGATGCCTACCCATAAAACAGAAGATTGTTTAGGGGCCGTAGCCCTGGGGACAGGGGATGCCCTGGAGCATTTTGATTTGTTAAACAAGGTGCTGGTGAATGCTCGGAAATTGAGGTCATAAGGTTGTGATGTCGGTGCGCCCAGAGGGACAAAAAGCTTGGGCCCTCATCGCCTTGGTCCTCGCCCTGGTCGCCATGTTATATGTCACTGGGCAAAGACAAGAGATTACCTGGCTGGAATCAGTCTTAAGCGATGGCTTAGTGCCTATCCAGAGGGGATTGGCCAGGGTGGGGGCCTGGACCGCTTCCAACTGGGAAGCCGTAGTGTCTTGGCGGGAGATGAAAAACGAAAATGCCCGCCTGAAAACCCAATTAGAACTGTTGATAGCGGAGAATATTCGCCTGCGGGAGTACCGCCGGGAGAATCAGTGGCTCCGGGAAGCCTTGGCCTTCCAGGAAAAGCAGGAGTGGGAACTCCTTCCCGCTCAAGTGGTGGCTAGGGACCCCGGCCACTGGTTGAATAGCTTTGTCATCGATGTGGGAGAGAACCAAGGCTTACGGCAGGGGATGGCTGTCGTGAGTCCCGCCGGTGTCGTTGGACAGGTCCGGGCGGTGACCAAATCGACGGCTCGCATCATTTCCATCATCGATCCCACCAGTGCCGTTGGGGGATTGAACCAAAGGACGGGGGATCTGGTCTTGGTGGAGGGTACCCCTGAATCCAATAGCTTAGCCCAAGTTAAACCATTAGTCCGGGATGCCGATCTGCAGCCCGGCGATATTATTGTCACTTCGGGGTTATCGACCATTTTCCCCAAGGGATTAGCTCTAGGTTGTGTCACCCAGGTGGAAAAGGGAGAATACGGCCAGATTCAACGGGCTTATTTGCGTTCCATGGCTGATTTGTCCCGGCTGGAATATGTTTTTGTCGTCTTGACGGAGGAAATAAACGATGGCTAAGCGCAGCCCCAAGAATTATGGCCAGTGGTTGATCCTCGGGGGATTGATCCTTCTATTGGGCTTATTACAAGCTAGTCTTTTTCAGTTTTGGACCTTCTTCCGCATCAAGCCCGATTTGGTCCTCATTTTCGTAGTCGCGATGGCGCTATTGCGGCCCTTTCGCCAGGGCCTTTGGTTGGGCATGATGGGGGGCTTGCTCCTCGATTTGTTTTCCGGGCGGTATTTAGGCTTGCATATCTTCAGCAAAATGATCGTCGCCTTTGGGATCGGTGCCGTAAGGGAATATGTTTATAAAGAGAACTATTTCGTACCCTTTGTAGCCACCTTTATCGGCACCGTCATCGACCAGGGGGTTTACTTAACCCTAGCCAGTTTCTTTGGTTTGGTGGTCTTTAGGCCGGAAGCCCTCACCGAAGTCATTTTACCCGCCGCCTTTTACAATTCGATCTTGACCCTGTTCATTTATTTCCGATTGGTACATCTGGACCATTATCTGCGGGAGTTGGAATCCAGGTATCCCTTAGCGTCATAGGAGGCGGTTGAATGGCCGCTAAGCAGCTGGAAAGGCGGCTGCGTTGGTTGACGGCAGTAGTTGTCGCCGTTTTTCTGATCCTCGCCGGCCGACTCTGGTACTTACAAATTTATCAAGGAGAGACCTATGTGCGGTTGGCCGACGGCAACCGCTTGCGGATGGTGCGCTTGATGGCACCCCGGGGTCTGATTTACGATCGCCATGGCCGGGTGTTAGTCACTAACCGGCCGGCTTTTACTGTTTCCGTCGTGCCCGAGGGCTTAAAGATGGCCCATGAGGTGCTCCCCCGTTTAAGCGAAATCTTGGCCATGGAGGAAGACGAGATCCGGCGGTTCATCCAACGGGGAGGACCCTCGGCCTATGAGCCGGTGCGCATCAGGCGGGATGTGGACCCCCAAACGGTGGTCACCATCGAAGAGAGCCGCTTAGCTTTACCCGGTGTCATCGTGGAAGAAACACCGATGCGGGACTATTTATACGGTGATTTAGGCAGCCACATTTTCGGTTATCTGTCCATGATTTCTTCCGAGGAACTACGCCGCCTAGAAGGCTACAGCGGTACCGACCTCATCGGACGGACGGGCCTTGAACGCTACTACGAAGCCTATCTGCGGGGGGTAGACGGCAGCCAGCAGGTGGAAGTCAATGCCTTAAACCGGCCCGTTCGAGTCTTGGAAGCCCAAGAACCGGTACCTGGTTCCAATTTGATTTTGACCATCGACTGGGATCTCCAGTTGGCTGCGGAAACAGCCCTCGAAGAGCAGCTGGCTTTGGTCCGGGAGACGACGGAAGCTAAAGGAGCCTTTACAGGGGCCGTCATCGTCCTCGATCCCCGCACCGGCGATGTTTTGGCCTTAGTTAGTCAACCTCGGTATGATCCCAACCGGTTTATCGAACCGGGTTATGATCCAAACCGCTTCTTGGTCAGTGTGCCTACTTCCTATTACGAAGAAATTCAGGCCGCGCCATCGGCTTTGAACAATTATGCGACTGCGGGATTATACCATCCCGGTTCGGCCTTTAAGCCCATTACCATGCTGGCCGCTTTGCAGGAAGGCATTGTCAACAAGCAGACCAGGCATGTCTGTACCGGATATTATAAATACGGTCGTCGGTGTTGGACGGTGACTAATAATCCTCCACTGGCCCCCCACGGCAGTGTCGATTATGTGAAGGCTATGGCCGATTCGTGTAACGTCTATTTTTGGTCGATTGCCGAGGAGATGGGGATCGGACCTATCGCTAACACGGCCCGGGCCTTCGGTTTGGAACGGCCGACGGGGATCGATCTTCACCCGGCGGAGCCTGGTGGACTCGTCCCCGATCCTTTATGGAAACACCGCCAATATCGGCTCCAGCCCGAGGAGCAGGGCTGGTATCCCGGTGATACCCTTAATGTGGCCATCGGTCAGGTGGTGCAGGTAACACCATTGCAAATGGCCGTCTTTTATGGAGCTTTAGCTACCAAAGGTGAATTATATCAGCCCCGTTTGGTCCAAAGGATCACATCACCCCGGGGTGAAATAGAGAAAGAATTTCCGCCCCACCTGGTCGATCGAATCGACCTACCCGAAAGGATTTGGCAGATGGTCCACCAAGGGATGGAGGCTGTGATTACCGAGGGGACCGCCCGCCGAGCCTTTCAGGGATTCCCCATTCCCGTTGCCGGCAAGACCGGCAGCGCCCAAGCCAGCGGCGGACAGCCCCACGCTTGGTTCGGCGCTTGGGCTCCGGCCAAGGATCCAGAAGTGGTAGTCATGGTCATGGCCGCCAATGCCGGCGGCGGCGCCTCGGTGGCGGCACCGGTGGCCCGTCAGGTCCTAGAGGCCTATTTCGCCGGGCAACTGGAGGAGGAATAGTTGGGCAGCAGGGGCAGGAATTACCTCTAAACTTGGTGAATTGGGGCCTTAGGGAGGTTATTGTTTTGGCTCGTGATACCGTAGTCTTTAAAGGTACACGGGGTGGTATTTCCATCCAAATCGATGAGGAGGTCGAGTTTAAACAGGCTTTAGCCGACCTACGGAAAAAACTTAAACTCGCCCGTAACTTCTTTGCTGGGGCCGCCGTCCAACTGCAAACGGGCGGGCGTCAGCTTTCCGAGGATCAGCGCAGGGCTGTGGCTGACCTTGTCGGTGAATACGGTTTGACTTTGGCGGAGGAAGAAGAGATCGAAACCGACGATACGTCCATTGATGATGAACAGACTCTTATGGTACGGCGGACTTTGCGTTCTGGTCAGCGGATTGTCTATTCTGGACATTTGGTCATCCTCGGTGATGTCAATCCCGGCGCTGAAATCGTTGCTACCGGGGATATCGTTGTTTTAGGGACCTTAAGGGGAGTGGCCCATGCCGGCGCTGCCGGCGATGATAAGGCGGTGATCATCGGTTTGCAGTTAGAGCCCACCCAAGTGCGGATCGCCAATTATATTTCCCGTTCTCCCGACGGCCAAATGGCCGCCCGCCCTCCCGGTCCGGAGCTTGCTTATGTCCAAGAAGGCCATATCGTCATCAAAGGTTATGAACCTGGCCAAGGGCCAGGAGTAGTAGGTCGAAGGAGGTAGGCGTATGCCAGGGAAGGTCATAACGATAACAAGTGGTAAAGGTGGCGTCGGCAAGACTACTGCTACGGCAAACATCGGTTTAGGATTAAGCCTGCGGGGACATACAGTAGCTTTAGTCGACGCGGATACGGGCTTGCGCAATTTAGATGTGGTCCTCGGTCTGGAAAACCGGATCGTCTACGATTTGGTCGACGTCATCCAGGGAAACTGCCGCTTGGCCCAAGCTTTGATTAGGGACAAGCGGTCACGCAATCTAGCCCTCCTTCCCACGGCCCAGACCAAGGAGAAAGATGCCGTTACTCCCGAAGAGATGAAAGGATTAATGGACAATCTAAGGGAGGAGTTCGATTACGTTTTAGTCGACTGCCCCGCGGGGATCGAACACGGTTTTCGCAACGCCATCGCCGGGGCCGATGCAGCCTTGATCGTCACCACACCGGAAGTAGCTGCTGTGCGGGATGCCGACCGGATCATCGGTAAGCTGGAGGCGGCCGACCTCCACGATCATCAGCTGATCATCAACCGGATCCGCCCCAGCATGGTTAAACGGGGCGATATGATGGATATCGATGATATCATTGAGATCTTGGCTATACCCTTGCTGGGCATCATCCCCGATGATGAGAATATTATCGTTTCTACAAACCGGGGCGAACCCGTTGTTTTAAATGAGCGGAGCAGAGCCGGTCAAGCCTTCGGCAACATCGTCCGCCGTCTCGAAGGCGAAGATGTTCCCTGGCTGAATCTAGACGGTGAAGGGTTTTTCGAGCGGCTCAAAAAGATGGTGGGTCTAAATCGTTAGGACCAAGGAGGGGCAATCATGCTGGAATTCCTGAGCAGGTTATTCGGCAGGGAAGAGGAAAAAAGCAAAAATGCCGCTAAGGAACGATTGCGACTGATTCTAGTCCACGATCGGGCCTGTATGGCGCCCCATTTACTGGAGACATTGCGGGAAGAATTGATCGAAGTTATTTCGAAATACATGGAGATCGAGGAAAGCGGCTTTGAGGTCAGTCTGGAGCAGGGAGACGACTCCATGGCCCTAGTGGCCAATATCCCCATCAGGGAAGTGAAACGGAAGCTGGCCGAGGCTTAGCCCTAGAGGTGGTAAGTTGATCGATAGGAAGCTACTACGCAAACTAGATTGGTCGTTACTGCTCATCGTCGCCCTGTTAACCATCTTCGGGTTGGTTATCGTCTATGCGGCGACCCAAAGCGGTATCAATTACAATCCCGATGATCCCTTGGCTTTGGCCAAACGCCAAGGGTTAAGCGCCCTTCTGGGCTGGCTAGTCATGATGGTGGTCATCGGGCTCGATTATCGGATTTTGGCCAAATATGCCCGGGTGATTTATACCCTCAATCTGCTCTCTTTGGGTTTCGTCTTATTCTTAGGCCGGGTGGCCGGCGGTTCCCAACGTTGGTTTCGGATGGGTTTTGTGACTTTCCAACCGTCAGAACTGGCCAAAATCGCGTTGATCATCACCCTTGCCCGCTATTTAAGCGAAAAGGAGGAAGCATGGGATTCTCCCCGGGCTTTGCTCGGTCCCTTCCTCCATGTGTCTTTACCGATGATTTTAGTCTTGGCCCAGCCGGACTTGGGGACGGCTCTGATTTTCATCGGCATTCTATTCGGGATGTTGTTCATCGCCGGGGTCCCCGGTAAACACTTAGCGGGCATCGTGGCCCTAGGCGGTCTCGCCGTTGGGGTTCTTCTTTTGTTGGCCAGCCAAGGCTATTATCCCCTGCTGAAGGAATACCAAATCCGCCGTCTGGTGGCCTTTGTGAATCCCTATGCCGACCGGATGGGTTCCGGCTGGAATGTCATCCAGTCGATGATCGCCATCGGCTCCGGCGGCCTCTTGGGTAAGGGTTTATTGGCTGGATCCCAGGTCCAGCTCAATTTCCTGCCCGCCCACCATACCGATTTCATTTTTTCCGTGGTGGGGGAAGAGCTGGGCTTTGTGGGCGCGACGGCCTTGTTGGGGCTGTTCTTTTTGCTGTTGATGCGGGGGATGAAGGTCATCCATCGGGCTAAGGATGACTTCGGTCGGTTGGTAGCTGCCGGTATCCTCTCCATGTTTTTCTTCCATATCGCTATCAATGTGGCCATGACTATAGGCTTAGCTCCCGTCACCGGGATCCCCCTACCCTTCATCAGTTACGGGGGAAGCTCCCTGTTGACTAATATGATGGGGATCGGTTTGCTGTTGAACATCCATATGCGGCGGCAGAAGATTCTTTTCTAGAAGGCATAATCCAGGAGCAGGGCTAATATGATGCTAGTGTCCAGACCACCCGAGGGGGGACACTAGATGTGGCCTGCTTTTTTTCGTAATTTAGCCTTTGCCTTGGTCTTATTGGCCCTGGTTGCCCTATTAGTCCGGTTGGAACTCCCAGGGACCCAACATGTGGAGGAATATTTGGTTTTCGTCCTCAACACCGAGTTCGATTTTTCCCTGCTTACATCTTCACTGCCTTCCTTGGAGGTTTTCACCGGTCGACTGGCCCCTCTGCCTTGGACCGTCGAGGTCGTTTCCCCCCAGGGACAGGAATAGGTTTCCATGAACATAGCGGTCATCGGCGGGATTAGGCTCCTTGTTCACCCCGCCTTTTTGATCATCGTGTTGGCCATGGCCTTCCTTGGCTATTTTTTCCATTTGGCCCTGATCTTCGCCTTAGTCCTCCTCCACGAGCTGGGCCATATCCTGGCGGCCCGCAGTTTTGGTTTACAAGTGCGGGAAGTGGAACTTTTGCCCTTCGGCGGTGTGGCCAGGATCGACGGCCTTTTGGAAGCAGATCCCCTCATCGAAGGGGCCATCGCCCTGGCGGGACCCTTGACCAGCTTTTTCTTAGCCGGCCTTACATATTACCTCCTCCAGGTGGAAGCATTCCCCATCCCCTGGCTGCATATAGCCCTGCGGACTAATTTGGCTGTGGGAACCTTGAATCTGCTGCCGGCCATGCCCCTCGATGGGGGGAGGCTTTACCGGGCTTGGTTGGTGAAACATATAGGTTACCGGCAAGCCGCGGCCCAAGGGGCCCGCCTGGGCCGGTTTTTAGCTTTGATCTTAGCCTGTTTAGGCTTAGTAGATTTTTGGTACCGGGGCCGTTATCCCGGTTTGCTCATCATCGCCTTTTTTTTATATATCAACGCTGGTCGAGAACAGGGGATGGCCATCTATGTCCTACTGACATCCTTGGCCCGCAAACAGGGGGAATTGCGGGCTAAGGGGGTTCTGCCCGCCCAGCAACTCATCGTCGGCGCCCATACGCCCCTGAAAGACGTGGTTAAGTATTTCACCCCTCCCCGATACAGCCTGCTGACCGTCGTCGATGAAGAAGGGAAGGTCATGGGTTTGGTGAGCGAAGGAGAGGTTTTAGAAGGCCTCTTAGAGGGGGGTGGAGGGACCCCCATCGGCCAAATTCTCCGGTCCCGGTTCTAGCTGTGTTAACTTCCGCCATAAATTGTTATAATATTACTAGAAATTAATGTTGAGGAGTGTACCTGTGGAGAAAAGTTATGAGCGGTTACTACCCTTCGTGGCCAAACCGGTCCGCTATTTAGGCGGTGAATATAACGCGGTCCAAAAGGATTGGGAGTCCACCCCTTTGAAGGTAGCCTTAGCCTTCCCCGATGTCTACGATGTGGGCATGGGCCATTTAGGGTTTAAGATCCTTTACCAAATCATTAATCAGCGACCCGATGCCTTGGCGGAGCGGGTCTTTGCCCCTTGGGTCGATATGGAAGAGCGTTTGCGGGAAGCTGGTCTACCCTTGATCAGCCTGGAGAACCATCGCCCTTTGGCCGAGTTTGATTTCATCGGCTTTACCCTCCAGTATGAGCTGAGCTATTCTAATCTCATCAATATGTTGGATCTGGCCCACATTCCCATCTATAGTCGAGACCGGGATGATCGCTATCCTTTGATTATCGCCGGCGGTCCTTGTGCTTACAACCCAGAACCCTTAGCCGACTTCATCGATCTTTTTGCCTTGGGGGAAGGGGAGGAACTCATCAATGAGCTCCTCGATCTAGGCCCCCTGCCTAAGGAAACCTTCTTAGAACGGGCGGCCCAAATCCCAGGGGTTTATGTCCCGGCCTTTTACGATGTGGAATACTACGACCACGGTCCCATCAAAGCTATCCGTCCTAATCGACCGGGGGTTCCTTCCAGGATCAAAAAACGGGTCATCGCTGATTTAAACCAGGCTCCCTATCCCAGGGAATTTGTGGTCCCCTATACCGATACCATTCAGGACCGGGCCACAGTAGAAGTGCTGCGGGGATGTACCCGGGGCTGCCGCTTCTGTCAAGCGGGGATGGTCTACCGGCCTGTTCGGGAGCGCTCTAGGGATGTACTCCTTAAGCAAGCCCGACAACTGTTAGAGACCACCGGTTACGAAGAGCTGGCCCTGACCTCTTTAAGCACCAGCGATCACTCCCAGGTGGAAGAGTTGGTAAGCTCTTTGATGGCCCATTGTGGCCATTGCGGCATTTCCCTCTCCTTGCCCTCCCTGCGGGTGGACAGTTTCACCGGTCAATTGGCCGAGGAAATCGCCAAGATGCGCAAGACCGGTTTAACCTTTGCCCCCGAGGCAGGAACGGCCCGTTTGCGGGCGGTGATCAATAAGAACCTCGATGAAGAAGACCTAATGGAGGGAATCAGCGCCGCCTTGGCCGCCGGTTGGGATGGGGTAAAGCTCTATTTCATGATCGGTTTGCCCACGGAAACGGAAGAAGATGTTTTAGGGATCGCCCAGCTGGTGGAACGGGTCTGGCAGCTGGCCCGCCAAAAACATCGGGGAGCCAGGGGCCGATTGAAGATCAATGTGGGAGTCTCCTCCTTTGTTCCCAAAAGCCATACACCCTTCCAGTGGGAACCCCAAGACCCGATGGAGCTGTTGGAGCAGAAACAAGCCCTCTTAAGCAAAAATCTACCCCGGCGGGTCAATTTCAGCTGGCATGATACCCGGATGAGCTTTCTGGAAGCAGTTTTTGCCAAGGGAGACCGGAGGCTGGGTGCCGTCCTAGCCCGGGGGGTGGCCTTAGGATGTCGTTTCGATGGTTGGTCCGAGGAGTTTGCCTTCGATAAATGGCTGACGGCCTTCCAGGATTGTGATCTCGATCCAGGTTTTTATGCCCACCGGAGGATAGAATACGATGAGGTACTGCCTTGGGAGCATATTGATACCGGCTTGACTAAAGCCTTTCTTAAATTGGAACATCAACGGGCCCTAGGGGGCGAACAGACCCTCGACTGCCGCTGGGAAGATTGTCCCGGTTGTGGTGTCTGTAACCGGTTAGGTGTGGCCAACCGACGGGGGGATGAAGGATGACCCGCTATCGTTTCCGTTTCGCGATCACCGGTCTGTTACGTTTTTTGTCCCATTTAGATCTCATGCGCACCATCGAGCGGGCCATGCGGCGGGCCAACTTGCCCTTAGCTTTAACCCAAGGTTTTCATCCCCGACCGAAACTTAATTTTGCTTCCGCCTTAGCCGTAGGAATTAGCAGTAGTGATGAGTATTTCGATGTGGAGTTGACGGCTCCTATGGAGCCGGAAGAAATCAAAGAACGATTAAACGCCGTCTTACCTGGGGACTTGAAGATCCTCGCCTGTCGGGAGGTTTCCCTGCAGGCCCGGCCCTTGATGGCCATCGTTGATACGGCAGCCTATGTAATGACCCCTGGGGAAGAGGATGCCTTGGCCAGGGTCCCCGAGCTTTTGGAAGCCCGTACATTACCGATCCAGCGGACGACGAAAAGGGGTACCAATGAAGTCGATGTTCGACCTTTGCTCCTCGATTTACAGGTCCAAGATGGGCAGTTGAAACTCTTAGCCCGGACCGGTAGTAAGGGGAACTTACGGCCGGAGGAATTATTGCGTCTGTTAGGTACGGACCATCGGGTCTGGCAGATCCACCGCCAAGGTCTTTATGTGACCCGGGATGGTCAATTGAAGTCTCCCATGGATGTTGATCGGTGATCATGGGATGGGAGTTGGTTATTCATGAAAGAAATCATCGTCAACGTCGGCCGGGCCGAAACCCGAGTGGCCATTAGGGAAGACCGACGTTTGGTCGATTTATATGTAGAGCGGGACCATGATAAGCGGATCGTGGGCAATATTTACAAAGGGCGGGTCGAAAACGTCCTACCGGGGATGGAAGCCGCCTTCGTCGATATCGGTTTAGAACGGAACGCCTTTTTGTATGTGGACGATATCCTCCTCGACAACGGCAATGGATCCGACAAACCCTTGGAAGGCGTTCATTATCGTTCGATTAAAGATATGCTCCAGGTCGGTCAGCAGATCGTGGTCCAAGTGACCAAGGCGGCCATGGGCACCAAAGGGGCCCGGGTCATCGGTCATCTGTCCATTCCCGGTCGCTACTTGGTCCTTATGCCGACGGTGGAATACATCGGGATCTCCCGCCGGATCGAAGAGGGAGAAGAAAGGGAGCGGCTTAAAGCCATCGCCCAGGAGATTAAGCCGGAAGGCATGGGTTTAATCGTCCGCACCGCGGCCTACGAAAGGTCCAAAGAAGAAATCGAACAAGACTGCCTGTTTCTCCTGCAGTTATGGAATAAACTGGAGCGCAATGCCCGGAAATATTCGGCTCCCGCGTTGTTGTATCGGGATTACGATTTGGTCTATCGGGTCCTGCGGGATCTATTCACCGCGGAGGCCGGTCAATTTATCATCGATTGCCCTGGGGAATATGAAAAGGTCATGGAGATGTTGGACTCCTTAGCTCCGCCCCTTAAAGAGAAGGTGAAGTTGTACCGGGGTTCGACACCGATTTTTGAGCATTATGGTATCGAAAAGGAGATCGAAAAGGCCCTCCAGCGGAAGGTCTGGTTAGATTGTGGGGGTTATGTAGTCATCGATCAGACGGAGGCCTTGGTCAGCATCGATGTGAATACGGGGAAGTTCACCGGGTCGAAAAACCTGGCCACAACGGTTTTGAAGACCAATTTAGATGCCGCCACCGAGATCGCCCGCCAATTGCGGTTGCGGAATATCGGCGGCATTGTCATTATCGACTTCATCGATATGGAGAGCCAGGAACATAAGGATTTGGTTTTAGCCCGGTTAGAAGAGGAAACAAAAAAGGATAAGACCAAAGTCCATATCTTAGGCTTTACTAACCTGGGTTTGGTGGAGTTAACGAGGAAAAAGGTCAACCAGACCTTAAGGGCCGAAATGCAAAAACCCTGTCCCTACTGCCACGGGGACGGTATGGTTCTTTCGGAGGAAACCGTCGCTTTGCAAGTGGAGCGGGAGATCCTCAAAACGGTCCACGGCGAAGATTGCCCAGGGGTCTTGGTGACCCTCCATCCCGGGGTGGCAGCCCTGGTCATCGGCCCCAACGGTTCTAACTTGAAAAAGTTGGAGGAACGGGTCGGCAAGCCGATCTATGTGAAAGGTTCCCACGAGCTTCATGTGGAGGAGATCCAAATTCGTTTGGCGGCCAATCAAGGGGCCATCGAAAATTTTGCCCTCCCCGTTAAGGAAGGCCAACACTTAACGGTCCTGTTGGAAGAACCCCATACCTCCCATCCCCAAGATGGGATCGCCCGGCTGGACGGATATGTAATCAATGTGGAAGGAGCCGGTCATCTTATCGGGCAGGAGGTTCAAGTCCAGGTGACGAAAGTCTACCGAACCTATGCCAGGGGAAAAATGGTTAACGATGCTTGACAACCCACCCTAAGGCCGGGGCTATAAAGCCCCGGCAGAGAATGTTCCTACCTCCCTTGTCCCTATCCGACGGATGGCGATTACCGGACCATGGCAGCATGGACGCCGGTCCTTACCGGTGGAGATGGGGAAAGTGGGGTTTTTTCGTGTAGGTTGGGATCCATTGATTCATGGGGAATTCTTGGGTAGAAGGCAGGTGTTCCTATGGAAACAGTCAGGCAAGCCCGCCGTTCATCATCGATGATCATCATTACCCTGCTGCTGTTGGTTTTAATCGGGGTCACCGGGATGTATGCCGGTCATACCTATCTGGCCATGCGGGATGATGCGGAAGTCGTCAATAAACTGGGTTTCATCCGGGGTTTGGTTCAGCGTGTAGTCCATCTAGAGATGATGGGCTTGGCCGATGAGCGGCACGTTGAAGATCTGGAAAGGCGCTTGCTGGAGTTTTCCCAAGTCGGGGCATTACATCCGGTCTGGCCCCGGTTGTGGAGCTGTTGGCAGGATTTCAAAGCCCACCTGCTATATTACCGGGAGGTACCTTCCGAAACCAATTTGCAGGCTTTGTTCCGGAGGGCGGAGACCTTTTGGGTCGTTTCCAATGAAACGGTACTATACGCCCAGCAGTTGGCGGAGGCTAAACTAAGGCAATATGTGTTTATCCTCGCCTCCTTCATCATCATTTGGTTGCTGACCGGTTTAATTCTCATCTGGCTCAAACGTTATGTGCGGGATTCTTTAGAGTATCTGGCCCATTACGATGATTTGACCAGGGCGGCTAATAAGAGTTTGTATACCCAGGTTCTAGAGGAGGAATGTCAGCGGGCCCTGCGTTATGATCGGCCTTTAAGCTTGCTGATCCTTGATATCGACCGGTTTAAAAGGGTCAACGATACCTACGGCCATAGTGTGGGCGATCTAGTCCTGGGACAGTTGGCCGCGGTGGTGCAGAGGAATATCCGCGGCAGCGATCTCTTGGCCCGGGTGGGCGGTGAGGAGTTTGCCGTCATCGCCCCGGAGACCGATCTAGAACAGGCTAAGGCCTTGGCAGAGCGGCTGCGGCTCGCTGTCGCTTCCGCCTCCTTCCCCAAGGTCGGCTCGGTGACCATCAGCATCGGTTTGTCCCAATTCCAACGGGAGGATACACCCGATGAGCTTTTCCGTCGGGCCGATGTCGCCCTGTATCTGGCCAAAGAGCGGGGCCGCAATCGGGTGGAAATTCAAAATTAGGGAACCCCGGCCCCTTTGAAGCAGGAATCTGTTCCAAAGGGGCTAATGTTTTATTGGATTAGTGAACGTAATTACTGGCACAGAATGCTGCAGAAGACGAAACAAAAGAGGTGTTGGTCATTGAATCGGTTGTCCCTCAAAGCGAAGGTCCTTTTGCCGGTGATAGTCGCCCTTTTCATCCTTGGGGGGACTATTTTTTTTGTCTCCCAGTACATAATCGCCCATCAAGCCAAAAACATGGCCCTGCACAAGGTCCACTCGGACCTTGCTTTGATGTATGAACTCATCGATCGGGAGCTGCCCGGCCCTTGGCGTAAAGAAGGTTCCCTGTTGTATAAGGGAGATGT
>JBMNRY010000003.1:0-44247 GCA_050944915.1 Limnochordia bacterium | reverse complement strand
CGGATCCAGGAATTCACCGAGGGCAAAGACCCCCTACGGGTGATCGTCGTTCCCGGTAAGTTGGTGAATATCGTCGTCAAATAAGGGAGGAATCCCCAGGCCGGTGGCGAAGAAAATGCCACCGGCTTATCCTTTTCCCGACGGCCTTGCCCAGAAGATTAGGGGGGCCATCGATGCAGAAGAGGGAACAAATCCTAGTGGCGCTGGTGATTTTTTCTTTGACCTTAGGTTCAGGGCTGTGGATTCGAGCCGCAGTCTGGTCAGCCGGTGAAGAAGTCCAATTCTACATGGAAGAGGTCCAGCCCATAGAATCCTTGGAATTGACTCCAGGAGAGGGGCAATTCGACCCCCGAATCAATATCAATCGGGCTAATGTGGAACTGCTGTGCACCTTACCGGGGATCGGTCCCGTCTTGGCGGAGCGGATCATCGCTTACCGGGAGGAACAAGGGGAGTTTAAGGAGCCTGAGGAGCTGATCAACGTCAGCGGTATCGGTGCCAAAAAGCTGGCAGGACTACTGGATTTAATCCGGGTCGAATAGAAGCCCGGCCTTCGGCCGGGTTTATTTATGGCACAAGGATTAATCTGGCATAGAAAAGGTAGACTAACAGAGGATGTAAGCTAAACAGGGAAGGAGAGCTGCTGTTTGGAAAGGGAGTTCCAGAACCTATCTTTGGCCAATGGAATCCGATTACATCATTATTATACCCATCGGTTTAAGACGGTTCTTTTCAAGTTCTTTCTGCAACGCCCTTTAGATGAGCAGGCGGGGCTGACGGCCTTGCTGCCCTTTGTCTTACGGCGGGGTTGTGCCCGCTATCCCACTAGCCAGGCTTTAGCCCAAAGGCTGGAAGAGCTCTATGGCGCCTATTTTGACGCCGATGTAAGCAAAATTGGGGAACGCCAACTCATCCAATTCACCTTAGAATTACCCCGGGAAGATCTGGTCCATGAGCCGGGCTTAGTTCGCCAAGGCTTGGAAATCCTGGGGCAGATCATCACCGCTCCTTTACAGGAAGGGGAAGCCTTTCGGGAAGATTATTTTCAACAGGAAAAGAACATTTTGTTACGTAAAATTGACGGTTTGATCAACGACAAACCCCGTTATGCCCTTCAGCGGCTGTTCGAGGAAATGTGTCCGCAAGAACCCTTCGGCATTTCCCGCTATGGGGATCGGCAGAGGGTGCAAGGCTTAACAAACGGGGAGCTTTATGCCCATTATCGAGAGCTGCTGGCTGGTCCAGCGGATCTCTTTGTGGTCGGTCCGGTACCCACGGCGGAGCTCCAGGCGGCGGTGGAAAAGATCTTCCCCAAGGGCTGGCAGCCGGCGGAGTTTCCCCCGGTCACTGAAGGTCAGGCCAAGGGGATCGAGGTGGTGGAGGAGCAAGATGTCCGCCAAGGTATTATCGCCATGGGTTTGCGAACCGATGTCACCTACGGCCATCCAGGATATCCTGCCCTAGCTTTTTATAACGGGATTTTAGGGGGCTTCCCCCACTCCAAGATGTTCATCGAAGTGCGGGAACGGGCTAGTCTAGCCTATTTTGCCTATTCGCGCCTCGAGGCGACCAAGGGGCTGGTGGTGGCCAGCGCCGGCATCGATGTGGAGAAATATCAACAGGCCCGGGAGATTATCCAGGCCCAGATCGACGCGATGGCCGCGGGCCAAATCAGCGATGAGGAGATTTCCGCAACGCGACGGGGTTTGATCCACCGCCAACTGGTCATGGAAGATAGCGGCCATTCCCTCATCGATCATCGGCTCCGGGGTTTGATTAATGACCGCCCCTGGGGTAACCGGGAATTGATCGAAGCCTTCGAAAAGGTGGATAAAGACCAAATCATCCAGGTGGCCCAGAATGTAAAACTCGATGTCACCTATTTCCTGCGTAATTACCGAGGGGAGGGGAAGTAAATGGCCATCACTCCGTTGGAAAAAATCCATCATCAGACATTGTCCCATGGTCTGGAGGCCTTTGTCCTGCCCCGGAAATACAACAAACTATACGCTGTCATCGGGACGAAGTATGGTTCCATCGATAATGAGTTTGTTGTACCCGGTCATGACGGGCCGACTGCCGTGCCGGCCGGGATCGCCCATTTTTTAGAACATAAGCTCTTCGACGAAGAATGGGGTAATGCCTTTGAACGTTTCGGCGAGTTGGGGGCTTCAGCCAATGCCTACACCAGCTACGCTTTGACCGCTTATCTTTTCTCGGCGACCGATGGTTTTTGGGAAAGCTTCGATCTCCTATTGGATTTTGTGCAAAACCCCTACTTCACCCCTGAAAGTGTGGCCAAGGAAAAGGGGATCATCCAACAGGAATTAATGATGATCGAAGATGATCCCGACCATAGATTAGTCAGTTCCTTGCTCAAAGCCCTCTTCCATAAGAACCCGGTGCGCATCGAAATCGGGGGTACCGTGGAATCCATCGAAGAGATCACTCCCGAGCTCCTTTATGATTGTCACAAAACCTTCTACCATCCCAGCAATATGGCCCTGTGTGTCGTGGGGGATGTGGATCCCCAATCGATCATGGAGCGGGTAGAAGCAAATCTCCGTTCCCGGGATTATGGGGAACAAGGGGAGATCCAACGGATCATGCCCGCGGAACCGGCGGAGATCAAAGAGGCCCGAGTGGAATCGAAGCTGTTAGTCTCCCGACCCCGTTTCGCCTTGGGTTTTAAGGAGACGGGACCATCGCTGAAAGGTAAGGAGCTTTTGCGACGGGAAATCGCCACCAACCTCCTTTTAGAACTCCTTTTAGGACGTAGCTCCGATCTTTACAACAGTCTCTATGAACAGGGCATCATCGACGATAACTTCAGCCATGTCTACTACGCCAACGAACATTTTGGTTTCACCCTCATCGGGGGCGAAACGGAAGACCCCGCCCGCTTGGAAGAACAACTCCGGGCTGGTCTGCAGGCTTGCAAGGAGAAGACCATCCCTTCCTCCGATTTGGAGCGGGTCCGCAAGAAGGCCATCGGTCAATTCGTTGGTTCCCTAAACTCCTCCGATCGAGTGGCGAACAATATCCTCGCGTATCATTTTCGCGGTCATTCCCTCGACGACTATTTTGAAGTCCTTCAAGATGTGGCTTTAGCCGATGTGGAAGAACGTTGGCGGCATTTGAATATGGAAGCAGCCGCGGTGTCCATTGTGCGGCCCTCCGGTTCTTAGGCCCGGGGGGCCTTTTTTTGCCCCCCTTTCAACTAATTGTGGTACAATTGGGTACAAGAAAACTATAATTGTATTGGAGTCGGATGGATTTGGACAAAAAGACCTTGCGCCAAAGGATGCTGGCCCGGCGCCGAGAGTTGGAAGCTAAGGAACAAAAAAACGCTCTCATTGCCCACCGACTACAAAACCTTCCGGCCTTCAAGAAAGCCCGGGGTATCATGTTTTATCATAGTCTGCCCGATGAGGTGCAAACCAAAGGGCTTCTAGAAGAAGCCTGGCGAGCGGGGAAAAGGGTGGCCTTGCCCCACACCCATCGACAGCTATGGCAGCTCATCCCCGGCTGGGTCAGGGGGGAGGACGATCTAGTGGCCGGGGTCTGGGGGATCAAAGAACCGGATCCCTCCCGTTTGCGCTGGGTATACCTAGGGGATTTGGACCTGGTCATCGTCCCGGGACTAGCCTTCGATCGGAGGGGCTATCGAATCGGTTATGGTGGTGGATTCTACGATCGGTTCTTGGCTCGACTGCCCGATGAAACCCTCAAGATCGGTTTGGCTTTCCAGGAACAGGTGGTGGAGAAAGTCCCCACTGAGGAGTACGATCAACCCCTGGACATGTTGATCACCGATGCGGAACTGATTGACTTCCGCAGCTAACGGAGGTGAGTGGTTATGTTGCGCAGGAGCCTCATCCTTTTATTCCTCATCCTTTTATTGGCGGTACCGGCTGGGGCGGCCATTGAGCACCGGCAGGGAGACCTGATCCGTTTTGGTGCTTCGGTTCATATACCCCAGGATCTGGTCGTCGATGGTTCTGTGGTCGTCATCGGCGGCAGTGCGCGAGTGGAAGGTAGTGTCTTAGGTGATGTAGTAGTCATCGGCGGTAGCAATATGATCGATGGCCCTGTGGCCGGTGATGTGGTGGCCGTTGGCGGCCGGGTGGTTTTGCTTTCCGGGGCCCGGGTCGATGGTGATGTGACGGGAATTGGGGGCGGCATTCGACTTTATCCCGAAGCCCGCGTACGGGGGAAGATGAATGATGTAGGCATCGGCGGCCTTGATCTGAATTTCCGACGTTTTCATTTTGCCTGGCCCCTGTGGACCGGACCCTTTCAGGTTTTGCCTTTGCTGGCCACCATCGCCTTGGCCTTAATTGTGACGGCCCTCTTCCCCAAAGCCATGCACAATATTTCCTACGCCCTGGAGGTTCAGCCCGGCCGTTGTGCCTTGCTCGGTTTCCTTGGCCTGGCAGCCGTCATGCCGGCGACCATACTGTTGATCTTGACGATAATCGGGATCCCTTTGGTTTTCCTTTTGATCAGCGGCCTTTTCTTGGCCTGGGTGATAGGCTATTTAGCCATCGCTTTGTTCATCGGCAGTCGGATCACCGGGGAAGCCCAAGTAGCCCCCATGGCCCAAATCCTCATCGGGATCATTCTCTTGAATTTGCTCCGTTATGTGCCGATTCTTGGCTGGTTTGGCGGAATACTCATCGGCATCTTCGGGATCGGCGCCATGCTCAACAGCCGGTTTGGCACCCAGAGGGTAGCACCTTTTCACTGATTCCCTTTCCATAATAGACAAAGGAATTTTTTGCAAGGAGAGGATGCTATGATTATTTTCCGCAAGGCGTTGATGCCCGATGTGGAAAAAATCCATGGATTAATAAATCATTATGCTAGCCAAGGTTTGATGCTGCCTCGGTCCCGCAGTCTCCTTTATGAAACCTTGCGGGAATTCACCGTCGTCGAGGAGGATGGTCGGTTTCTCGGTGCCGGAGCCCTCCATATTACTTGGGAGGATTTGGCCGAGATTCGAGCTTTAGCCTTAGTGGAAGAAGCCCTGGGCCGGGGCTTAGGTAAAGAATTGGTCAATCGCTTGTTGGAAGAAGCCAAGGAACTGCGGATCGCCCGGGTTTTTGCCTTGACTTATCGACCGGAGTTCTTCGCCAAATGCGGCTTTACCGTCGTTTCTAAGGATCTCCTCCCCCATAAGGTTTGGCGGGAATGTATCAACTGTCCCGAGTTTCCCAATTGTGACGAGATCGCGGTTTTACACGAGATCGAACTGCCAGAGCTTTAGCATAATTCACCCCTTCCCCTCATATTTTGGTAGCAAGGGGGAAGGGGTGGTCTTGGACATGTTCCGGCAGTTCCGCTATCAATTAAGGATTACATCCTTACGGGTCAGGCGGCGGGTACTCCTTCTCAGTCGGCGCTTGCCCCGTTCTTTTTTTCGTAATTTGGCTGCCTTTTACGGCGTCCTTCTCTTATTCACCTTGCTGGTTAGCGGTGCCAGGAACAACCCGGGAGCGCTCCATAATTTTTCCCAGCTAGCTGCTCGAGGTGTGACCTCCATGGTCCAGGGCAGGGAAGAGATGGTGGTGCCGGCCATGGCCCGTTTGGTCCCCCAGGGTGATTTGCCGAAAACCTTACTCCAGCAGGCGTTGCCCATCCTCGAATCGGGTCCCGAACCTAATACGGCCATGGATGGCTACCGCATCTTGCGGGAATTGATCAAAGTGGTTGCCCGTTTCGATCCTGGGGATCCCAGAACCTTCATTGCCGCCGGTCTGCCCCGGGGGACGGTCCCGACGAGGCCCCAAGTGGAGATTGAAGTGCCTCCCCAAAGGCCCGCACCCCCTCCACCGACACTGCCTCCCCCAGAACCTAGTCCATCCCCGGGGGTTCCCCGCTGGGGCCAGGAACCTATCGTCGGTCTTTACCACACCCATAATTCGGAAACCTACCATCGAGAGGGTCTCGATCCCCGCCGGTTCAGCGATTACCACCTCCATAATACGACCGATACGGGGATTATGCGGGTGGGCGGGGAGCTGGCACGGACCTTGGAAGAAAAGCATGGCATCCCGGTGCTCCACTCCCGTGCCCTCCATGATCAGGATGGATTCCTCCATAGCTATGTTAATTCTTTGCGGACCGCGGAGGGGATGGTTCGGGAGAATCCCCAACTGGAAGTCATCCTGGACATCCATCGGGATGGGATCCCCGATTTGGATCTGTTAACGGAAATCGGCGGTCAGCCGGTGGCCCGGATCCTCATTATCGTCACCACCGATGCCTATGGTTTGCCCCACCCCCGGTGGCGGGAGAATCTAGCCTTTGCCCGGGTTCTCCACGACCGGATGGAAACTATGTATCCCGGTCTGTCCCGGGGGGTACGCATCGTGGACACCGCCCGCTACAATCAACATGTCCATCCCCGGGCCCTATTATTAGAAATCGGCAATTACAACCACTGGGAAGAACCGGCCCTTAGGGCGGCCCGCCTATTTGCCGACGTTTTGGCGGCGGCCCTCCAAGATCTTCCCTAATGAAAAATTCCCCTGGTTTGAACCAGGGGAATTCTGATCCTTAATTGAGCTTAAGGAATCGCTATTTAGTTCCCAAATACCAGTTCCTGGGCTTTATCGCAGATTTCTAAGACCCCTTGCACCATGGGTTCTTGGGCGACGTAGTCGACGGTTTGGCGGACGTTATCGGTACAGTTGCCCGGTGCTGCTGCCCGCCCGGCGGCCCGCAGGATCTCCAGGTCATTATCGGCATCGCCGATGGAGAGGGTGTTGGCGATGTCGATCCCTTCCACCTCGGCCCAGAACTCTAATCCCGCCGCTTTGTTTACCCCTTTAGGGATCACTTCTACAGAACGGCTGGAGTTGACGACGACCACGGGAGCGCCGGCCAGCTTTTCTTGGACTTGCTCACAGAGCTCATCCAAGATGCTCTTATCGCTGGAATTAACGCTGAACATGATATCTTTACCCAATTCGATGACCATGGGTGTGCCGGCGATTAGCTCCTGCAAGATGGCCCTAATATTGCCCTGTTCCGCTAAGTACTCTTTCGGGATGTTGGGATGAATCAAGGCTTGTTTCGTTAGGGGATGGAACAAAAGGGCTCCGTTTTCACAGATACAATGCTGCTCCAGGATCAGCTGGCGGGCTAGGGCCTCTAGGAAGGTAGCCGGCCGGCCGGAACACAAAGTGAAGGAAAAACGTTTTTCCGCGATTTTATCGGCTAAACGGGCTAATCCTTGGAAATCCCACGGCTCTTTCCTCGGTGGGACGAGGCAGCCGTCAACATCACAGATAATGCTGGGAAATCGTTCTACCATCTGCACATGCCTCCAATTCTTGCACTTGTCTACCCCAGCCTATTTCAGCAGGGAGGGGGGAATATCCTCCTCGACTGGAAATAGACCTTGGTTATAACATGCCTGATGTTCCCCGGGGAAATTCTTCGCCGTAAAAGGTATGATGAGCCTGGACTATTCTGGGCAGACTATGGGCGGGAGGTGTAGCCGTGGTCTTTACATTCTTTAAGAAGCCTGAAACCCGACAAGGACTGGTTGATGTCCGAGAAACCTTCAATCTGTGGGAGATCCTCAAGTCAAAATACAATATTCTAGAACTTTCCCGCTCGTGGTTAGTCTTTGTCCACGATCCTGACCTGCAGTTATTGATCAGGGGTTATGTGAAGGAGCTCGATGACAACAAGCGGGTTCTAGAAAGACTCATGGAAAAATATCAAATAAGCGGTCCCGATCAGGGGCGATTGGCTTCCAATTGGGCTGGCAACACCGAAGCTTTGAGGGATGAAACCATCGCCGGCGACCTATTTATCTACATGCAAGAACATGTGGACAACCTCCTGCGGACCGTCCGTACGTCGGTGACCAACGATGAAGTGCGCCATGTCATGATGAAACTCATGATCAAAACCCTCACCGACTTAGAATCCCTGACCAAATATTTGAAGGTCAAAGGATGGTTGGAAAATGTGCCCATCTACCCCAACACGCCGCCGGAGAACCACGAGCGGATCGATTGCGCCACCGCCGCCCATTTGTGGGATCATACGACATTCCGCTACGACAGTCTGCGCAAAACCAAGTATTATCGGGCCTTAACCCATGATTTAGATTTTCGGGCTATTCTCAGTCACGGTATGAAGGTCGTTGAAGAACAAATCGAGAAGCTCGAGCGGGAATGCATTAATTTCGGTATTCCTCTGCCCAAAAGGCCGGCGGAAGTCATCGCCGCCTCGAATTCGAGTGATTTCTTCTGTGATGATTTTATGTATCGAGATATTCTGATCGGTCTACAGGGGGCCACTCTGCTCCATTCCGAGGCCATTAAACAGGTGATCTTTAATGACCGGATTCGCCAAACCTTTCGGGATATGATCATTAAAGAGATCGGTTTTTACGAGGATTTCATTAAATTCGGCAAAGCGAAAGGTTGGCTCCATCCCATTCCCTCTTACAAGATCTAAAGCAGGTTTTCACCGGTCCAAAATCGAATTTAACTCGGAGTAGGACTGTTTTGGAAAACCAAGGGGCTGCCTGACCGGTGGTAGCCTGTCCTTTTTGTGAGAATGGAGGAAGTTGTATGGGGCAGGTAGCCCGAAACGCCGGGATCATGATGACTGGTATCTTCGTGAGTCGAGTCCTCGGTTTTGTGCGGGAGCGGGCCATCGCGGAAGTTTTCGGCCGCACCGGCGAAACCGATGCTTTTTTTGCCGCCTTTGCCATCCCCGATCTCATGTATTACATATTAGTCGGCGGTGCCCTCGGGGCGGCCTTCATCCCTGTTTTCACCAGCTATTTAGCCCAAGACAGGGAAGGGGAAGGTTGGTATGTAGCTTCAACTTTTATCAATGTCACCGTCATCTTACTGATTTCCTTTACCCTCTTAGGGATGATTTTTGCTCCGGGGCTAGCCCCCTTAGTGGCTTATCAATTTTCAGGGGAACAGCTGGAATTGTTGGTCTTTCTCATGCGGGTTATGTTTCCCGCCGTCTTATTCACCGCTTTGGCCGGTTTGACCATCGGTATCCTCCAGTCCTATCAATACTTTCTCACCCCAGCTCTAGGCCCCATCGTCTATAATGTGGCCATCATTGGCTCCGCCTACCTCTTAGGCCCCCGGCTGGGGATTACCGGGATGGCCGTGGGGGTCGTCATCGGTGCAGTAGGTAATTTCGTCCTCCAGCTGCCGGCTGCCTGGGGACGAAACGGCGGCTACCGGCCCATCATCGATATCCACCATGAAGGGATTCGGCGCATGCTTTCTTTGATGCTGCCGGCTTTAGTAGGGCTATCCATCGGCCAGATCAATTTGATCATCAGTCAAAATCTGGCCTCGGGCTTAACGGGGGGGATCACCGCCTTGCGCTTGGCCAACCGCTTGATGCAGTTTCCCTTGGGTGTGTTTGCCATGGGCATTTCCACGGCTTTGTTTCCCTCCTTGACCCGCTTGGCCGCGACGGAGCGGTGGGATGAATTCAAAAGTAATTTCTCCTTGGCTATCAGGACTGTATTTATGATCACCATCCCTTCAGGGGTAGGGTTGTTGGCCTTGCGGGTACCTATCGTGCGCCTCTTATTCCAATCGGGCCAGTTCACCGCCCAGGATACCCAGGCCACGGCCTTCGCCCTTTTGTTTTACTCCTTCGGTCTCTTTGCCCAAGGGGGCATTCAACTGACCACCAAAGCCTTTTACTCCCTTCAGGATGCCCGGACACCGGTTAAAATCGGTCTGCTAAACATCCTATTTAACACCCTATTAAGCATCTTCTTTTTGCAATTCACCGGTCTGGGCCACGGTGGGTTAGCCCTAGCCTTCTCCCTGACCAGCATCATCAATCTGGCCGCTTCCTTGTATCTACTCCGGAACAAATTAGGGGGCATTGGCGGACCGTTAATCCTCAAGACGATGGCCAAGTCGGCCCTGGCGGCGGCGGTCATGGGATTTGGAGCCTATTACGCGGGAGAGTACATCGGCCTGGTGGTCGATTTGCAAAGGACGGCTGGTCGCCTCATTCAAGTCGGTGGGGGGATCGCCGTTGGGGTCCTTTTGTACGCTGTTCTGATCTTCTTGCTGCGCATGGAGGAATTAGAATACGTGGGCAACCGGGTCAAAGGGCGCCTGCAGAGGGGATAGCCCCCTGGTGGATGGCTCACATACCCCAGGATTAGCATAGACTGGGTAGTGAACCTTGGAGGGGGGGTTGGTTTTGTTAACGGAAAGCATGGAGGACTACTTAGAGATGGTCTACCGCTTGGAGCAGGAAAAGGGCTACGTGAAAGTTATCGACTTGGCCGAAGCCTTGCATGTTAATTCCTCCTCGGTGACGCGGATGATCCAAAAACTAGATGAAGCGGGATTTTTGTCTTATGTGAAATACCGTAACATAGCCTTAAATGAGCGGGGACGCAAGATCGGCCGGTTCCTCGTTTGGCGGGACCAGATGTTGGCCGATTTTTTGAATCTATTGAAGGCTCCCGGTGGTGTCGATGATCAAGTGGAAGGGATCGAGCATTACATTACACCCCATACTATGAGCCTGATCAGGAATCTGGTGGAGTATTTCAGCTCCAACCCGCAGCGGCTAAAGGAGTTGGAGGAGATTCAACAACAACCCCGCTATCCCGATGGCGAAGAGCTGCCCCATTTGCGCTGTTGGCTGTTCCAGCATAACCGGGAAGACTAGGCCCGCTTTGCCACCGACGGCAAATATAGTATAATAGCGACGAGAAACTATTAAGAGAGGGAGTACCTTTTGCGTCAAGATAGAATTCGCAATTTCTGCATCATCGCCCATATCGATCACGGTAAATCTACCTTGGCCGATCGACTGTTGCAACACACCGAGACGGTCAGTGATCGGGAAATGGTCGATCAACTATTGGACCAAATGGATCTGGAGCGGGAGCGGGGTATCACCATTAAGCTCCAGGCCGTTCGCATGGAGTACAAGGCCCAAGACGGCCAAGATTACCTCCTCAATCTTATTGATACCCCTGGACACGTGGACTTCGCCTACGAAGTCTCCCGCAGCCTCAATGCCTGTGAAGGGGCTTTGTTGGTCATCGATGCCACCCAAGGGATTCAGGCCCAAACCCTGGCTAACTTATATATGGCTCTCGATGCCGGTTTAGAGATCATCCCGGTGATTAACAAGGTGGATCTACCTAACGCCGATCCCCAGATGGTCCTCCAGGAGCTAGAGGAAACCATTGGCTTTAGCGCCGATGAAGTCATTTTGGCCAGCGCCAAGACGGGGGAAGGGGTTGGGGAAATCTTAGAAGCGGTTGTCCAACGGATCCCGCCACCCCAGGGGGATGTAGAAGCACCGCTGCGGGCTTTAATATTTGATTCCCATTACGATCCTTACCGGGGTGCTGCTGCTTATATCCGGATTGTGGAGGGACAAGTCTCCGTCGGGGAAAAGATCCGGATGATGTCTTCAAGGCGGGAGTTCGAAGTAACGGAATTAGGAGTCTTCCGGCCCCATCTAGTCAGACAGGAGAAGCTGCAGGCGGGAGAAGTCGGCTGCTTGTATGCCAGCATGAAGGAAGTGCGGGATACCAGGGTGGGAGATACCATCACCTCTGCCCAAAACCCCGCCGAGGAACCGTTGCCCGGTTATCAGCCTGCCAAACCTATGGTTTATTGTGGGTTGTATCCTGTGGAAAACGAGAACTTCGAAGAACTGCGGGAGGCTCTGCAAAAGCTGCAGTTAAATGATGCGGCCCTCCAATTTGAACCGGAGACATCGGTGGCCTTAGGGTTCGGTTTCCGCTGCGGATTTCTAGGATTGCTCCATATGGAGATCGTCCAGGAACGATTGGAACGCCAGTTTGGGCTGGATTTGATCGCTACGGCCCCCAGCGTTGTTTATAAAGTGACTAAGACCGATGGCGAAGAGATTGATGTCGAAAACCCGGCGGATTTCCCCGTCCCTAACGTCATCGCTACGGTGGAAGAACCCTTTGTGGAAGCGACCATCATCGTTCCCCATGATTTTGTCGGTCCGGTGATGGAACTTTGCCAAGAGCGGCGGGGAGAATTTGCCGATATGGAATACGCGACACCCCAAAGGGTGGTTTTACGCTACCAGCTGCCCCTTGGTGAAATATTAATGGACTTCTTCGATCGTCTAAAGAGCCGAACCAAAGGTTATGCTTCCTTAGATTACAAAATGATCGGCTACCGGCCTTCCGATATGGTCAAATTAGATATCCTCTTAAACGGCAAGGCCGTTGATGCCCTGTCCCATATCGCCCACCGGACCCGGGCGGAAAAGTTGGGACGTCAATTGGCGACCAAATTGAAGGCCGTCATTCCCCGCCAGATGTTCGAGGTGCCCATCCAGGCCGCCCTGGGCAATAAGATCATCGCCCGGGAGACGGTCCGGGCCTTGAGGAAGGATGTCTTGGCCAAATGTTACGGTGGGGATGTCACCAGAAAACGTAAACTATTGGAGAAGCAGAAGGAAGGTAAAAAGCGGATGAAACAGTTGGGGAATGTGGAAGTGCCCCAAGAAGCCTTCCTGGCTGTGCTGCGGGCCGATGAAGACTGAGTTCGGGATCTATATCCATTGGCCATTCTGTCTGGCCAAATGCCATTACTGCGATTTTAATTCCTATCCGGTGGCCTCAGGCTTCCAGGCTCGTTACCTGGAAGCTTTGCTTTTGGAAATCAACGGTATCCATCTAGACCAGAGGGTGACCAGCATCTATTTCGGCGGTGGCACACCGACGGTCTTTCCCCCTAGGGAGTTAAATAAGGTTTTGGAAGCTTGTGCCCGGCGTTTTTCTTTAGCTGCCGATTGTGAAATAAGCGTGGAAGCTAATCCCGACACCCTAAACCCGGGGGTACTCCGGGATTTGTTGGCCGGCGGCTTTAACCGCCTTACCCTCGGGATCCAAAGCTTTGATGATCGTTATTTAAAGATGTTAGGACGTACCTATGGGCGAGAACGGATCCCGGAAGTCCTCCGTTGGGTAGAGGAAGTCTCTTGGCCTAACGTAGGGATCGATTTGATTTATAATCTCCCCGGCCAGGATCTAGCCCATTGGGAGGGGACCCTCAAAGAAGCCTGTCGTTATGATCTGGATCACCTCTCCTGTTACAGCCTCCAGGTGGAAGAGGGGACACCTTTGGCCCGCTGGGTCCAGAAGGGCTTAGTAGCCTTGCCCGATGAGGAAATTCAACGGGCGATGATTTATCTCACCGGGGATTTCCTCAAAGCCCAAGGTTGGGACCATTATGAGCTGGCGAACTTCGCCCGCCAGGGCCGCCGGGGTCGCCACAATCTCAACTATTGGCATAACGGTCCATACCTTGGTTTTGGTGCCGGTGCCCATTCCTTTTATCAGAGACGGCGCTGGTCTAACCTGGCCCATCCCCGGGAATACATCGATGGGTTAGCCACAGGGAACATCGTGGCCGAGGAGTATCTCTTAGGCCGGGATGAGGAAATGGATGATACGGCCTTTTTGGGCTTGCGACTTCTGGAAGGAATCGATTTAGATCGATTTAAGCAGCGTTTTGGCGTCGATTTTTCTGAGCTCTATCGCCTCCCTTTGGACTCCCTATCTCCTTTAGGTCTCATCGAAGAGACAGCGACCCATGTTCGCTTGACGAGGCAAGCCTTACCTATTGCCAATCAGGTTTTTGCCGCTTTCATTAGGGGTTAGTTCTTGACAAAAGGGGGGTCAGGTGGTATCTTGAAGATAGCACATTTAGCACTCTTTGCCTGGGAGTGCTAAAAGGGGGGGTGAGGGCAATGATGAATGAAAGGAAAAGGGAGATCCTGCGGGCTGTCACCAAGGACTATATTTCTACGGCGGAGCCTGTGGGTTCTCGGACCATCGCCCGGAAATATGATTTGGGCGTTAGTCCAGCGACCATTCGCAATGAGATGGCCGATTTAGAAGAAGGGGGCTATCTGCGTCAACCCCATACTTCGGCCGGACGGATTCCTTCCGATAAGGGATATCGGTTTTATGTCGATGCCCTAATGGATCCGTTGGAGGTCACCCCCGCTGAGAAAAAGCGCATCGCCAAGGAACTGCAGCAACAAAGGGTGGAACTGGAAGAAATCATCTACCGGACGACCCATCTCCTAGCCCTACTCACCAATTATACATCCATCGCCGTTGCCCCAGGGATTAAGAATAGTGTCGTCCGCTATCTGCAGCTATTACCCCTTTCGGAAGCATATGTATTAGTAATCTTAGTCACCGAACCGGGCTTTGTCCAAACCCGATTGGTGGAAGTTAATCAACCCTTATCGGCGGAAAAGGCGTCCCGACTGTCAGCCTTTCTGAACGGCAAATTGCAGGGTCTAACCCTCAATGATTTAGATTTGGTGACCTTGACGGAAATCAAAGATGAACTGGCCGATGGTCGTCTTTTCCAAGAAGCCATAGAATTACTGCAAAAGGGTTTACAGAATACCAGCACGGAAAAGGTTTATCTCGATGGTGCTATCCACCTCTTCGATCAGCCGGAATTCAAAGATGTTGATCGGGCAAGACTTTTGTTAGAGGCCCTAGAAGAGAGGGAGCGGCTACTAAATATCTGTAGCGAAGTATCCCGGGATAGCGGTGTTGTGGTCCGCATCGGAGAGGAAAACAACTGGACAGAAATGCAGGATTGTTCATTGATCACAGCCACTTATACTTTACACGGCCAGGTGATCGGTGTTGTCGGTGTCATCGGTCCCACGAGGATGGAATACGCCCGGGCCGTATCTGTTGTGGATTATATGGCGGCCCATCTCAGCGAAATCTTAACCGACATGTCCCGACGCTGGTCGGGGAAATAGATTTTAGTCATCCCTAAGTTTCAGCAGAATTCCCGGGGAGGGTCCTCTCGCAGGGAATTTCTGTTTGTCTTCAACAGGAGGAGGTATTTGGTTTGCCCCATGAGGAGGAACAAAAACAAGAAGTCACCGTGGAGGATGAACTGGTAGAAGGGGAAGAAGTCTCGGAAACCCAGAATTTACAGGAGAGAATCGAAGAGTTGGAAGGGAACTATCTGCGTCTCCGGGCCGATTTTGAGAATTTCCGGCGGCGGACTCGCCAAGAAAAGGAGAGTTTAGGCGATACTGTAGCCGCGACCATTATGGCCGATCTGCTGCCCATCATCGATGATTTGGAACGGGCTTTAGCGGCTGAGGCAACCGATGAAGCACTACATACCGGGGTGCAGATGGTCTATCGCCGGTTAATGCAAACCCTGGAGCAAAAGGGTCTGCAGCCCATCGACGCGGTGGGCCAGCCCTTCGATCCCAACCTCCATGAGGCGGTGAGCACCGACGGAACTGGTGAAATGGTCTTGGAGGAGTTTCGCCGGGGTTACTTATTTAAAGAACGATTATTAAGACCCAGTATGGTTAGAGTTGGTTCCCAAGGGGAACAGGCACGGGAAGGAGATGAAGAGTAATGGCTAAAGTCATTGGGATCGACTTAGGGACTACCAATTCCGTGGTTGCCGTTATCGAAGGTGGAGAGCCGGTAGTCATTCCCAGCTCAGAAGGTAACCGCACCATTCCTTCGGTAGTAGCCTTCACGAAAAATGGAGAACTTCTGGTCGGTGAGGTAGCCAAGCGACAAGCGGTGACTAATCCTGACCGGACGGTGATGTCCATTAAACGATATATGGGGACCGATCGGAAGATACAAATCGAGGATAAGACTTATACACCCCAAGAGATTTCCGCGATGGTCCTGCAAAAGCTCAAGGAAACAGCGGAAAGTTACCTCGGGGAGCAGGTTACCAAAGCGGTGATTACGGTACCCGCCTATTTCACCGATGCCCAACGCCAGGCCACTAAGGATGCCGGACGGATCGCTGGATTAGATGTCTTGCGGATCATCAACGAACCGACGGCTGCTTCCCTGGCCTACGGGTTGGAAAAGGAAGAAGATCAAACCATCCTGGTCTTCGACTTAGGGGGCGGTACCTTTGACGTTTCCATCTTGGAATTAGGTGATGGTGTCTTCGAAGTCAAAGCCACCAGTGGTAACAACCGCCTCGGTGGTGACGATTTCGACGAACGGCTGATGAACCATATCGCGGACGAGTTTCAACGGCAGCACGGCATCGATCTACGCCAGGATCGGATGGCCATGCAGCGGTTAAAGGAAGCGGCGGAAAAGGCTAAAATTGAGCTTTCCGGCATCCAATCGACCAATATCAATCTGCCCTTTATTAGCGCTGGTCCCGCGGGGCCACTGCATTTAGATATGGATATTACCCGGGCCAAATTCAATGAATTGACGGCCGATCTGGTGGAAGCCACCATGGGTCCTACCCGCAGGGCCTTATCCGATGCGGGTTTATCCCCCAGCGATATCCATAAGGTTATTTTGGTCGGCGGTTCGACCCGCATTCCCGCCGTCCAAGAGGCCATCCGCAAAGAATTGGGTAAAGAACCCCACCGGGGGATCAACCCCGATGAGTGTGTGGCCATCGGTGCCGCCATTCAAGGGGGAGTCCTCTCGGGAGAAGTGAAGGATATCGTCCTACTCGACGTAACACCCTTATCTTTAGGGATCGAAACCCTAGGCGGTGTCTTCACCAGACTGATCGACCGGAATACCACCATTCCGACCAGCAAAAAGCAGGTCTTTACCACGGCTGCCGATGGGCAGACGGCCGTCGATATCCATGTCCTCCAGGGCGAACGGCCCATGGCTGCCGATAATGTCACTTTAGGGCGCTTCCAGTTGACCGGTATTCCGCCGGCACCCCGGGGTGTGCCCCAAATCGAAGTGAGCTTCGATATCGATGTGAACGGCATCGTTAATGTTTCGGCCAAAGATTTGGGTACCGGCAAAGAACAAAGTATTACCATCACTTCTAATACTGGTCTATCGGAAGAAGATATCCAACGGATGGTCAAAGAAGCCGAGGCCCATGCTGAACAAGATAAAAAGCGGCAAGAAGAGGTGGAAACCCGCAACCAAGCCGACGCCCTGATTTACAATGTGGATAAGACTTTAAAGGATGCGGGAGATAAGATCAGCGATTTCGACAAGGCCAGGGTTGAAAAGGCTAAGGAAGCTTTGCAGAAGGCGATGGAAAATAACGATGTGGCCGAT
Organism: Limnochordia bacterium; assembly: GCA_050944915.1. Lineage (GTDB taxonomy): Bacteria > Bacillota > Limnochordia > JAAZLZ01 > JAAZLZ01 > JBMNRY01. The sequence goes on along the minus strand of JBMNRY010000003.1, from coordinate 27,140 downwards.
ATGAAGGCCAAAATCGATGAGTTGAGCAAGGAACTTTACCAGGTGTCGACTAAGATGTACCAGGGACAGGAGACTTCCGGGGCTCAGCAGAGTCCACCCCAGGACGATGTGGTCGACGCAGAGTACACGGAAGTAAAAGATGAAGAGGGGCAATAATCCCTTAGGGCGGTGTGGGAATGGCAAAACGGGATTATTATGAAATCTTGGGAGTCGAGCGGGGGGCCAGCGAGGCGGAGATCAAAAAGGCTTATCGCCGGCTGGCCCGCCGGTACCATCCCGATGTCAATAAAGATGATCCAGATGCCGAAGAGAAATTTAAGGAGATCAACGAAGCTTATCGGGTCTTAAGCACGCCGGAGTTGCGCCAACGCTATGACCAATTTGGCCATGGAGCCTTTGAGGGTGCTAATGGTCAAGGGGGATTTGGTGATTTCGGCGGTTTCGGTGGTTTTGAAGATATCTTCGAAACCTTCTTCGGCGACTTTATGGGGCGAAGTAGCCGCCCCCGGAGGGGACCCCAGCGGGGGGCCGACTTACGCTATGATTTAGAACTAGATTTCCTCGATGCGGCCTTTGGCACCGAGAAGGAAATCAGCATTCCCCGTTTGGAAACATGTCCCCACTGCCACGGCAATGGCGCGGAGCCGGGCACACCCATCCGCACTTGTCCCGATTGTAATGGTACCGGTCAGGTACGACAAGTCCAGACGACGGCCTTCGGCCGTTTTGTTAATGTGACTACCTGTGGCCGCTGCCGAGGAGAAGGTAAATGGGCCGAAACCCCCTGTAGTGAATGTCAGGGAGCCGGTCGCGTCCAACGCCAGCGGACCATTAAAGTAAAAATCCCCGCCGGGGTCGATGACGGGTATCGGGTGCGGGTGGCCGGTGAAGGGGAAGCAGGTGTCAACGGCGGGCCTCCCGGGGACTTATACATTTTTGTTTCCGTCCGACCCCATGAGATCTTCCAGCGCCAAGGTAATGATGTCTTCTGCGAAGTCCCCATCACCTTCGTCCAGGCGGCCCTGGGGGATGAAATTGAAGCGCCTACCTTAGAGGGGCAGGTAAAACTGCGGATTCCCCCGGGAACCCAGACGGGGACCACATTCCGCCTCCGGGGCCAAGGGATCCCCCATCGTTTTGGGCGGGGTGATGAACATGTCCGGGTCAAGGTGGTCACACCGACCAAGCTGACCCCAAGACAAAAGGAATTGCTGCGGGAATTCGCCGGAGTGGAAGAGGAAACGCCGACCTCAGAGAAAGGCTTTTTTGAACGGGTGAAAGATGCCTTCGGTGGCCGCAGTGCCCAATAAAAAGGGGGTTCGTCCCATGGAATGGACAAAGATCCACATCCAAGTAGACCCAGCCGGTCGGGAAGCCGTCAGCCATATCCTCATCGAAGCCGGCAGCCCAGGGGTAGAAGTCACCCCTACCGGTGTCATCGGTTATTTCCCCGCCGGACGGGACTGCCTTGAGATCGAAGAAGGACTAAGGATCGTCGAGGACTGGGCCGGCCCCATTAGCTGTCAGAAAGAAAGGGTCACCGAGGAAGATTGGGCCCATGGTTGGAAAAAATATTATAAACCCCTCCCGGTGGGAGAGCGGTTGCTGATTTGCCCTTCTTGGGAAGAAGCAGATGCCGGGCGTCAAGTTGTCTATCTTGACCCCGGCATGGCCTTTGGTACCGGCGATCATCCCACCACCTTTGCTTGTCTCTTGGAATTGGACAGGCTGGTGAATCCCGGGATGGTCGTCTACGATGTGGGATGTGGTTCCGGTATTTTGGCCTTGGCCGCCGCCCGTCTAGGTGCGGCCCGGGTTTTTGCCGTTGATAACGATCCTTTAGCAGTAGATGTCTGTCGGCGGAATATCGCTTTGAATGGATTAGAAGATGTGGTCACCGTGGCCCACGGCAGTATCGAAGAGCTGCCGGCGGATCCAGCCGATATTATCCTCATGAACATCTTACCCCATGTCATCATCGAGTTGGCCCCGGCGGTGAAGGAACAGTTAAAGGAAGGGGGATCCTTGATCACGGCGGGGATCAATGTGGTCAAGGGGGACAAGACCAAGGCAGCCCTCCAAGGGGCAGGATTTCAGATCCTCCGGGAACAGACCATCGGTGAATGGGTCAGCTTTACCTTGGGTAGGTGTTAATATGCATCGCTTTATCGTGGCCGGGGAGGATCTTACCGATGAGCAAGGGATCATTAAGGGCCCCGAAGCCCACCACCTGATCAATGTCTTGCGTTTAGGCCCTGGGGACCTGGTTCAGCTTTATGATGGCCAAGGTACCGTTTGCCAGGGAAAGATCAGGGAAATCGATAATCAAATGGTTTACATAGATCTCCTGAGCCGCCAAGAGGTGGAAGGACCGCCCTTACAAGTCCATTTATGGCAGGGGCTGGCTAAAGGTCAGAAGATGGATTTCATCGTCCAGAAGGCCGCAGAGTTGGGGGCGACTACCTTGACCCCCTTTTCTTGTCGGCGTTCCATCGTCCGCCTCGAGGGTCAAAAGGCCCAGCAGAAAGTTGCCCGGTGGCAGCGGATCGCCGATGAGGCATCGAAACAATCGGGTCGGCCCATACCCCTGCAGGTGGAAGAAGTAAGCTCTTTACCGGCCTTGTTGGACAGCAAAAAGCCCGATGCCTTAGGTTTGCTGGCCTATGAAGGGGAAGAAGGTCGGAGCTTAAAGGATGTCCTCCAAGGAGTCGATCCACCCCCGGAGGTTAATATTTTGATCGGCCCTGAAGGTGGTTTTGATCCTGAGGAGGCGGCCCTAGCCCAGGAAAAGGGATTATTGTCCGTATCTTTGGGACCCCGCATTCTCCGCACCGAGACCGCGGGGATGGCGGTGATCACCATGGTTTTGTACCAATGGGGTGATTTAGGGGGGCCGCCCCGGAAGGCAGGTGAGGGCAGTGGCTAAGAAGGTAGTCTTAGAGACCATCGGTTGTAAAGTGAATCAGTACGAAACCGAGGCGGTGGCCCAGTTGTTCCGGCAGCGGGGCTATGAGATCGTCTCCACCAGGGAAGAGGCCGATATTTACATCCTCAACACATGTACCGTCACTTCGGCCAGCGATCGGAAATCCCGGCAGGCTATCCGCCGTTTTAAGCGGGACAACCCCCAAGGTATTGTGGCGGCTATGGGGTGTTATGTCCAGGAAGAAACCGAAGAGGTGCGCCAAATCCCCGAGGTCGATGTCCTGGTGGGCGTTGCCGGACGGGATCGGATCGTCGATTTGGTGGAAGAAGCCATGGAGGGTCAAAGACAAGAACTTATCCTTTCCTTGAAGGATTCTGTCTTTGAAGAATTGCCCTTTGGTACCCAACGGGAACGGACCAGGGCTTTTTTGAAGGTGCAAGATGGTTGTGATAACTATTGTACCTATTGCAAAGTGCGGTTGGCCCGGGGCCCCAGCCGCAGCCGCTCGCCTGCTTCAGTTTTCAGGGAAGTGGAGACCCTGGTGGACGGGGGCTACCGGGAGATCGTCCTCACCGGGGTCCATTTGGGAGGTTATGGTCGTGATTTAGATGGCCGTTGGGACTTGGCCAGGCTGTTAAAGGATTTAGCTTCCATCCCGGGGCTGGATCGATTGCGGATCAGCTCCGTCGATCCCCAGGAAGTTACCCCCCAATTGTTGGCCGTCATAGCCGATTCCCACAATATTTGTCCCCATCTCCACATACCCCTGCAAAGCGGTAGTAATCGGATCTTAAAGGCTATGGGACGGCGGTATACCAGGGAAGAATATCTGGACATTATCGCTGAGGCTAAAGGGGCCATCCCCCGCCTAGCGGTGACCACCGATATTATTGTCGGCTTCCCTGGGGAAGGGGAAGGGGACTTTCAAGAGACTATCCAGTTGGTGGAAGAGGTGGGATTCAGCCGTCTTCACGTTTTTACCTATTCCCCCCGGGCCGGCACCCCCGCGGCCAAGCTCCAAGGGCAGCTGCCCAAGGCCGTCAAAGAGGAGCGAAGTCGGCGGTTGATCGCCTTGGGCAAAGAGCTCCAACATGCCTTCCATCGCAGTTTGGTAGGCACCAAGCAGCAGGTGATTGTGGAAGGGGTCCAGGGGCAGGGCTACGAAGGTTTAACCGACCAATATGTGCGGGTCCTCCTGCCTGGAAGCCAAGAATTGATCGGACAAATGGTGCTGGTCGAGATCGCTGAAGCCCATAGGGAGTATGTGGTTGGGAAACTAGTCTAATGTGGCAGGATTCAACCCCGACACGTCGAAGATAGGATTTGTGTTCAGGCCCCAAAGACCAATGAGGGGAGGTGCCAGTCATGGCTGATTGTCTCTTTTGTAAATTCGTCAATCGGGAATTAGATACGGAAATCCTTTACGAAGATGATCTAGTACTAGCCTTTCGGGATATTAATCCCCAAGCACCGGTGCACCTTTTACTCATCCCCAAAAAGCACATCCCCAGTTTGGCGGCCCTTGGTGAGGAGGATCGGGATGTAATTGGACATCTCCACCTGGTGGCCAAAGAACTAGCCGCGCGGGAGGGTGTTTCAGAAGAGGGATTCCGGTTGGTCGTCAATTGTAATGAAGGGGCAGGTCAAACGGTCTTTCACCTGCACTTCCATTTGCTCGGTGGTCGAAAATTGACTTGGCCTCCGGGCTGATGAGGGTTTGACAGCGGGGAAAGAACCGGTGTATAATTGGACGTGTGCTAATGAAAGGGGCATTTTCGTGGGCCCGCCCCCGGAAATGTGAAGATTTCCCCGTTTAGTGTCCTAGGGGGGAGGGAAGACGGTTGGCGGAGGTAAGGGTTGGCAAAAATGAGCCTTTAGATAGAGCACTGCGACGTTTTAAGCGTTCATGCCAGCGGAGCGGTGTGTTGAGGGATGCTCGCCGACATGAGCATTACGAGAAACCTAGTGTAAGGCGGAAAAAGAAATCGGAAGCCGCGCGCAAAAGGCGCTATAGATAAGCATGGACCCCGGTATCGACAGGTACCGGGTTTTCTTTATCTAAATACATGTTTGGGTGGAAAGTGCTGTAAGCTAAGGCAAGGGATTTCAATCTAGAGGGAGAATTAGGGGTCAGGAGGTATGTCTATGCGCGGACATTGGTTGAAGATAATCCTGCTCTCCTTGCTGTTGATCTCCGCCCTAGTTGGGCAGGCCGCCGGTTCCGAACGGGTCTTAGTCATCCCCATCCGAGGTGATATTGAAACGGGTTTGGCTGAGTTTGTCCAGCGTTCATTGAGAACAGCCCAAAGGGAAGGCGTCCAGGCGGTGATCATGGAGATTGATACCTTTGGGGGACGGGTGGACGCGGCTACGGAGATCGCCGATATGATCATCGAATTTCCCATCCCTATCATCGCCCATGTGCGGGGACGGGCCTGGTCGGCGGGGGCTTTAATCGCCATCGCGACCGATACCCTAATCATGAGCCCCGGCTCTTCCATCGGGGCCGCGGAACCTCGACCGGCGGAAGAAAAAACCGTTTCCGCGCTGCGGGCTGAATTCGAGAGCATGGCCGAAAGAAATCAGCGGGATCCGTTAATCGCTGCAGCGATGGTCGATCGGGATCTGGTGATTGAAGGTTTAGTGGCCCAGGACAAAATCCTAACCCTATCGGCCCAGGAAGCGGCCCGGAGGGGATTTGCCGATCTGATCCTCACCAGCCGCCAAGAAGTCTTGGCCGAATTGGGCCTTACAGGGGCGGAGATCATCGAGATGGAGCCCAATTGGGCGGAACGGATGGCCCGTTTCTTCACCACCCCCACCGTGAGCTCCTTGCTGTTAACCATCGGCTTTTTAGGGTTGATCGCCGAGGTGACCACCCCCGGTTGGGGGATCCCGGGGACCGTAGGCATCACCGCCTTAAGTGTTTTTTTCGGGGGCCGTTATCTAGTGGGTCTAGCGGGTGTAGGTTCCATCTTCCTTTTCATCGTCGGTTTAGTCCTGCTGCTGGTTGAAATCTTTTTGATCCCTGGTTTTGGCTTCGTGGGGATCGGGGGTCTAGTGGCCATTTTCTACAGCATTTACAGCAGTTTCCCCACTCCCCAGGCAGCCTTAGGGGTGATGGCGGTGACTTTGGTCAGCACTATTTTCTTCGGCTATTTACTTATTCGCTACGCCGGTCGCATCGGTGCGTGGGACCGATTGGTATTGAGCACCAGTGCCACCAAGGAAGAAGGTTATGTAGCACCGCCGTCCATGGCCCATTACGCCGGGAAGGAGGGTCAAACCCTAACTCCTTTACGTCCTTCAGGGGTTATCGAGATCGAGGGAGAAAGATTAGATGCCCTTTCGGAAGGACGCTACATTCCTGCCCAGTCGCCGATAGTAGTCATCAGGGTGGAGGGAAGTAAGATCATAGTCAAGGTCAAGGAAGATCAATAGGAGGCGATGACATGGAATTGGTGATCCTGTTCTTTCCCTTTTTGTTAATCCTTATTGCGGTCGGTTTCTTGTTGAATATCATCCCCGTGGGGTTGTGGATTTCGGCCTTGGCTGCGGGGGTGAAGGTCAGTATCATCACCCTCGTGGGGATGCGGTTGCGCCGAGTGCCCCCAGCCCAGATCATCATGCCCTTGATCAAAGGTATGAAAGCCGGCTTGCCGGTAGCTATCGATAAGCTGGAAGCCCATTATCTCGCGGGAGGGAACGTGGACCGGGTAATCGATGCTTTGATCGCTGCCCATCGGGCTGAAATTGCCTTGACCTTCGAGCGGGCGGCGGCCATTGATTTGGCGGGCCGGGATGTCCTAGAAGCCGTCCAGATGAGTGTCAACCCAAAGGTCATTGAAACGCCCCTGATCTCTGCAGTGGCTAAGGATGGTATCGAATTGAAAACCAAGGCTCGGGTGACGGTGCGGGCCAATATCGACCGCTTAGTTGGTGGTGCCGGTGAACCGACCATCATCGCCCGGGTAGGGGAAGGTGTTGTCTCTTCCGTCGGTTCCGCGGAATCCCATAAGGAAGTCTTAGAAAACCCCGATACCATTTCCAACTTGGTGTTAAATAGGGGGTTAGATGCAGGGACGGCCTTTGAGATCCTCTCCATCGATATCGCGGACGTCGATGTGGGTAGGAATATCGGGGCTCAACTTCAGACCGACCAAGCGGAAGCCGATAAGAACATCGCCCAAGCGAAAGCTTCCGAACGGCGCTTTGCTGCCATGGCCCGGGAACAGGAAATGCGGGCCTATGTGGAAGAAATGCGGGCCCGGGTTGTGGAAGCGGAAGCGGAAGTGCCCAAGGCCTTGGCTGAAGCCCTCCGTCAAGGAAATCTCGGTGTCCTCGATTACTACAACATGCGGAATGTAATCGCCGATACAGAAATGCGGCGCTCCATCGCCGGTTTGAGTCAGACGGAGGGACAGGAGGGCCCGGAAGAAAGGAAAAAGTAGGGTGGTGAGCAGATGGGTTCCCTTTGGGCGCTATTTATCACCTATGTGGTTATGGCCGTCCTGTCGGCGGTTCTAAAAGGCCTCCAGGGCAGACCGGTTCCTCCTGACCAACCTCCTGAGGCAGGTCTGCCGGAATGGGTGCCGGAGGCCGAGGAAAGACCGGCCATTCCCCGGTTGCAGGTGGAGACCCTCGATGACAGCCGGTGGGACGAAGAATTTCAAGCTGAAGATTTGAAAGAGGATGATTTCTCGCTGCCGATGGAGGAGAGGCCCGTTTCGAGGGTGCGTTGGAGCCGTAACCCCCTTTTACAGGGGTTCATCATGGCCCAGGTTTTGCAAAGGCCCCGGGCCCAAAGACCTATCCGGTTTGGTGATTTGTAACTCTATAGCCCTCTGTCCCTTTCGGACAGGGGGTATTTTTCCCTTTAAAAGGGAGACGAAAGGCCTCCTGCCAGGGTCTTGACTCGGCTCCTTTCAGGAGTAATGTCCCCCCTAGTTCCCGCATAGGCTTATGTAGAACCAGGGTAAATCGAGGGAGTTGAGCGGGGGATGACAGCTGCCAGGAAAAGGGGCCTTTTATTTCGGTTAACGGAAGCGCTGGAGCTGCCGAAAGATGTGGCCTTAGATTTGCCCCGGACGACCATCATGGGAGACCTCCAATTGGCGGTGGAGAACCATAAAGGGATCGTGGAATATAGTCCGGAGGAAATCCGGATCGCATTCCACGAGGGCCAGATGGTCATCTGCGGCGAAGGATTGACCTTAACAACCCTTTATCGGGAGGAAATCATCATCGATGGTCGGATTAATGCCATCTATTTTCAGTGACGGGAAGGGGGAAAATTAGATGGCATTACGGGATTTATGGCTTAATGCTTTCGGCTATGTTATAATCAAAATACAAGGCAAACACCCCGAAAAATTTCTGAATGCAGCATCCCGAAGGGGATTGCAGTTCTGGGATGTGGAGAAACTCCGCCCCGACTTTTTGGTGGCCAAAACTACCGTTGCCCATTTTCGCCGGGTTCGAAGCAGTTGTCGCCAGGCCGGCGTCCGGGTGGAAATCATGGAGCGGGGGGGTCTGCCCTTTCTATTAGCTCGACTGGGGAGCAGAGCGGGATTAATTCTCGGTGGTCTTGCCTGTTGCGGGCTAATTATTTATTTATCTACCTTTGTCTGGTTCATTGAAATTGAAGGAAATGAATATTTGGATAACAAAGAAATATTAGAAATATTGGCTGAAGAAGGTTTGCGTCCCGGCATCTCCCGCCTCGGTTTGGAAACGGGGCGGTTGGAAAGAAATCTGGTTAACCGCCTGCCCCGGGTGGCTTGGGCCGGGATCACCATTCAGGGAACCCTGGCCCGGGTGCAAGTGGTGGAAAAGACCTTCTCCGACGAAGCATTAGCCCTCCCCGGGGATATCGTGGCTACCCGAGATGGTTTGATTGTCAATATCATGGCCTTTAGCGGGACCCCCCTGGTCCGCCCGGGCGATACAGTGCGGGAGGGTCAGCTCCTTATCAGCGGAGCCTTGGGGCGGTGGCACCCCGATTACTATCGATTGCTAAGGGAGGGACGTCCGCCTTACCTGCGGGCCGAAGGAATCGTGGAAGCCCGGGTTTGGTATGAAGAAACCGTTATGTTACCGCTAAATCGGATTGAATTCGCCCTCACCGGTAATCGAATAGAGGACTATGAATTATATATCCACCGTTGGGTGTGGTCCCGGGGGAAGGAGAATCCCTTTCGTTACTTTGAAGAAGAACGACAGGTTAAACGCTTACCTGGTCCTTTGGCCTATCTCCCCGTGGAATGGCACCACGTCCTTTACGAAGAGTTGGCGGCCAACCAGATGCGTCTCACTAGAAGGGAAGCTTTGCAGCAGGCCCGCCGGGCGGCTAAGGAAAGCCTCGATCGCCGTTTGCCGGAGATGAGCACCATCCTCAGCGAAATGGAGACGGTGTTGGAAGAATCGGGCAAAATCGGTGTGCGCCTCGTGCGGGAAACCCGGGAGAAGATCGGCCAATTCCGGCCCATACCCCGGGAAACGGGGGTAGCGGCCGATACTAACCTATGATAAAATAAAATGATAGATAGTCTCGATGGGGGGTAATGGAGAAGTTTGAACACAACTTCGAGTAAAGTCAAATTGGTAGTAGAAGATAATGCTACTGCTTTGAACCTATGTGGGCGGGGTGATGAACACCTGCTCAACATCGAAAGGGAATTCGCTGTCCAAATTGTACCCCGGGGAAATGAATTGACCATCATCGGTTCTCCAGGGAAAGTGGACAAGGTCAAGCAGGTCCTGGAAAGCTTGCTCCTGCGGGCAAGGGGGCGCCATTTGATCACGCCCCAAGAGGTAGCTTACGCCATCTCCCTAATCAAGGAAGGGGAGAAAACCTCCTGGCAGGAAATTGGCGGTGAAGTGATTCAAGTTACTGCCCGAGGCAAGCAAATTCGACCGAAGACCCTGGGACAGAAAAGATATATCGAATCGATTAAGAAACACGGGATCGTCTTTTGCATTGGTCCTGCCGGTACCGGCAAAACCTATCTAGCCATGGCCATGGCTATTGCTGGGCTGAAACGCAAAGAATATGGACGAATCATCCTCACCAGACCGGCGGTGGAAGCCGGGGAAAACCTAGGCTTTTTGCCCGGCGATCTCCAGGATAAGGTTGACCCCTATTTGCGGCCTTTATATGATGCATTATACGAGATCTTAGGGGTAGATGCCTATCAAAAGGCGGTGGAACGGGGGATCATCGAAGTCGCCCCCCTAGCCTATATGCGGGGTCGCACCTTGGAAGATTCCTTCATCATCCTCGATGAGGCTCAAAACACTACGCCGGAACAAATGAAGATGTTCCTCACCCGATTAGGCTTCGGTTCTAAGGCGGTCATCACCGGTGATATCACCCAACGGGACTTGCCCAACGGTAAGGAATCGGGGCTGATCGAAGTGCAAAACATTTTGGCCGGTGTGGAAGGTATAGATTTTGTCTATCTATCGGAGCGGGATGTGGTCCGCCATCCCTTAGTTCAGCGGATTATTAACGCCTATGAACGTTACGATGCGATGAAAGCGGATCATAAGGTTTCCCAAGGGAATTCCCGTGTCCCAATGGAACAGGAGCCGAAGCTAGCATAGCTTAACTGGAGTGATTAGGTATGGCTGTATGGGAACGGGTAAAAAAACTAACAGGTAGGGTCTTTCGTCACGGCCTACTGGACAACCTGGCCGTTCGCCAATGGCTTTTAGCCAGTATCGTCTTCGTCGCCATGGCAGGCATCCTTTTGGCCGATTTTGTACCCAACGCCATCGATATCGCGCCCGGTCAGGTGGCCCGGGAAGATATCCAGGCCCCTAGGACCGTTGTCAACCGCTACCGCACCCAGCGCTTGAAGGAGGATGCGGTCCATAAGGCCCAGCAGGAAGGGGAAGCCAATCCGGCTAATTATGAGATTTCTCCCCAAGGGGCGACGGTGGCCAGGCAGGATTTAGAACAGATCTTTGAAATGGTCGATCTCTTTCGCCATGAATTTTTCCCTGGTGCTTACCAAGCGGAAGTCAGCCCCAGCCCTGGGGGGGAATCCCTGGACCGGGCCGTGGGCCTTCTCCAAGAGGAGCTGCGGGTCTCCCGCAGTCTGATCATCGATGAGAATACCTTAAGGCGTCTCCTTTTGGCCGACCAGGAGGAATTGGTCCAACTGCGCCAATATGGATTGGAGATCAGCGATCAATTTCTCCTCCATCGACGCATTTCCGAAGAGAACCTCCGGCAGGTGCGTAATGAAATGACGGAGGTCGTTGGCGAGCTTCCCGTGCGCACCGAGTTGCGGGCCGCGTTGGCTTCCTGTCTAGCGGAAGTGCTACGGCCCAATTTGGTCCTCAACGAAGAAAAGATGGCCCTCATTCGCCAGCAGGCCAGCGATTCCGTTGAACCGGTGGTCATCTTGAAGGACCAGATCATCGTCCGGAAAGGCGATGTGGTCAGTCAAGAACAATTGCAGATCCTTAGCGATTTAGGTATGTTACGCCGTCGACCAAATTATCTCGCTTTGTTGGGCATCGTCCTCGTCGTCTTGTTGTTACTGGGGTTAATCGGCGTCTATATTTTCCAGTTCCTACCGCGAAATCTGCAAGAAGAGCGGCTGACGGCCCTCCTAGGCCTCATTCTCGTCGTCATGACCTTTATCGCCAAGATCCTAAGCCTCATTCCTTGGATCGGGATGGGTTATTTAATCCCCGTAGCCTTCGGGGGAATGCTGGTTGCCTTGCTTCTCGATTCCCGTTTAGCTCTAATGGTCGTGTTGGTCTTAGGGGTCATCACCGGGCTGTTAATGGGTAACGACTTCGGTATGGTCTTTGTAGCCCTCATCGGCGGTTTTTCCGGGGTGTTCAGTGTCTCCAAGGTCAGCCAGCGGAGCGACGTGATGCGGGCTGGTTTTTTCGCTGGAGCTGCCAGTTTCTTAGCTATGGTGGCCAGCGGTACCATCAGTTCCGACTATTTTGCCCTGACCTATTCCTTTCTAGGTTTGGGTAATGGATTGGTGTCCGCAGTGTTGACCATCGGCTTTTTGCCCTATCTGGAGAGTATTTTTGGGATCACTTCTCCCATCCGCTTGTTGGAGTTGGCCAACCCTAACCAACCTCTGCTGCGGAGGTTGTTAATCGAAACACCGGGAACCTATCACCATAGTATCGTCGTCGGTAATTTGGCGGAGGCGGCTGCGGAGGTGGTCCATGGCGATCCCCTCTTAGCCAGGGTGGGGGCTTACTACCACGATATCGGCAAGCTGAAACGGCCCAATTTCTTCGTGGAGAATCAATTTGGTGATGAGAATCCCCATGAGAAAATATCGCCTAGTTTGAGCACCTTGATCATCATTTCCCATGTGAAGGAAGGGGTAGAGCTGGCCCGGGAATCGAGGCTGCCGGAGGATATCGTCGCTTTGATTCAGCAGCACCATGGCACCGATCTGGTGAAATTCTTCTACCATAAGGCGACGGAACTCAATAAAGATGACGGGGTCCAAGAGACTGATTTTCGCTACGGCGGGCCCCGACCCCAGACTAAGGAAGCAGCTTTGATTATGTTGGCCGATGCTGTAGAAGCCGCTGTTCGGTCTTTGGCCCGGCCTACCCCGGACCGGATCGAAGCCTTAGTTCATAAGATCATTAAGGAACGGTTAAATGACGGTCAGCTCGATGAAAGCGATCTAACCTTGAAGGATCTGGATAAGGTGGCTGCCGCCTTTACTAAGGTTCTTTCGGGGATCTTCCACAATCGGGTTGAGTATCCCGAGAAATTGCTCTCGGAGCTCCAAGGGAAACGGAGTTGATCTGGTGGGCATTACCGTAATCAACCAACAAGATATCCCATTGGCGGCTGAACTAGAAAGGATCTTGGTGGACCTGGTGCAAAGGGCGGCCGCTGATCATGATGTCTCCATCGAGGAAGTCAATATCGTCTTTGTCGATGGGCCGACTATTCAGGAACTGAATCAACGGTTCAGGGGGCAACCCCGGCCCACCGATGTCCTATCCTTCCCTTTGGAACCCAATCCCCTGGTGGGAGAGATCATCATCAATGTGGCCCGGGCCCAAGAGCAGGCTGGCGCCTACGGCCATTCCCTCCAGCGGGAACTAGCCTATTTGACAACCCACGGAATTTTTCACCTGTTGGGCTATGATCATGAGACTCCGGCGGAAAAAGAAGCTATGCGGCAGCGGGAAGAGGAGTTATTGGCCGCCTTCCAGCTGAGCCGGGATGACTAGAGGAGGCAGCGATGGTTCGGCCCCTTAAAGACAGTTTTCGGGATGCCTGGTCAGGTCTGCGTACGGCAGTACAAACCCAACGGAATATGCGGATTCACTTGGGATGCGCCTTGTTAGTCTTGATGGCCGGTTACATCCTACCGTTGTCGAGGCCGGAGCTGGTGGTGGTGATCCTGTGTATCGGGTTGGTGATCATAGCTGAGATTTTTAATACCGTCATCGAGACGGTGGTTGACTTAGCCACCGAAGAGTATCATCCCTTGGCCGCCAGGGCCAAGGATCTAGCGGCTGGAGGTGTCCTCATCGCCGCCATTATGGCCGTCGTAGTGGGTGTCATCATCTTCTTACCAAAAATAGGGACTCTGTTTTACTAGCCGGTGCAGCTTGCCCGGCTTTTCCCTTGTAGAAAGGAAAGGACGGGGGATATATGTATGATCCTGTTATGGTAGAAAGGAGAGGCATCATGGGTCGTTGGCCATGGATCGTTATCTTCTTGGTCGTGATCTTGGCGTTTACCGGTCTAGCCCAAGGTAGTCGAAGGATTCTAATCAACTTGCCCGCCTATACCTTGTATCTATACGAAGACCATCTCCCCCTGCGTTCTTACCCCATTGCGGTCGGCCAAGTCGTCTCCCCATCCCTCCTTGGAGAGAGGAAAATCATTAACAAGGTCGTCGATCCGACCTATTATCCCCCCGATTGGTACCTTAAGGGTTTGGAGCCCATCCCACCAGGTCCCGATAATCCCGTGGGCACCCGGTGGCTGGGATTGGACCTTCCCGGCTATGGCATCCACGGTACCAACCGGCCTAGTTCCATCGGCAGTGCCGTATCGGCAGGCTGTATCCGGATGCTCAATCGAGATGTGGAAGAGTTGACGGAGATGGTGACCATCGGAACCCCGGTGGAGTTCCTTTATGAAACGGTCCTGGTTGGATTAGATCCCCTCCGGGGCAAGCCCTACATAATTGTCTACCCCGATATCTATGGCCGGGCCGGGGATCCCCTATCCCTCCTTTGGGAGAAGTTGAGCCAACTGAGCATCGGCCCGATCCACCGGGATTTTTTGACCTACATAGTCCAGCGGCCCACCGGAAAGCCCCAACCTATCCCCTTAGCCCTTCCCCTTTACTGGGAAGGGGAGCTGGTGGCCACCGGTGTCTTGTGGGGGGAGGAGATCCTAGTACCTTTGGAGCCCCTGGAAGAACGGGGAAAGCTGATGGCTTTGCCCGGTACAGGTGCCATTAAGTTGGGGAGCACCACCCTACTACCTTTGGCAGAGGCCAAAAAAAGGTTGGGCCTTTGCTATTACTGGTTAGGGGCTAGCCCCGATTTCCACCGGATCAGACTAGGGGATGGGGAGGAACTCCTGCCGGTCCTCACCTTTGTAGTCGATAATGAACTGTATGTAGAGGCGGACCCACTAGCCCAGCGGTATCATGTGCCTCTGGCTTGGGATTCCGTGGAACGACGGTTATCTATCGACGGCCAAAGGGTCGATTATCTCAACATCGGTGGGCGAGCCTTTATTTCTACCGCCACCGTCGAGGATTATATCGGTATCCGCTGTATCTGGGAACCCGAGGCACCCGTGGCCTGGGTTGCTCGACCCCGGGTTATCTTCCAAGGCCAGCTTCTCACCGAGGAGGCTTATCTGAGTCCTCAGGGTCCTTTAGTGCCCTTGCGACCATTGATGGATAGGTTAGGATGGCGTCTCAGTTGGGACGGCCAGACGGCTATCGTCGATGGATATTACCGATTGGAAGGCCGGATTCGGGGAGGACGGATCTACGTAGCCTTGAAAGATTTACAAAAAACTATTCCCGGTTGGCGTTACCGGTGGGATCCCGACTCCTTAGAGGTGATGATCGAATATGAAGGGCCGGGAAGCCCGGCCCTAAGGGACTAACGATTAAAGAGGTCTTGGGCTAAACTGTACAATTGGTTCGGATCGATGTTAGCCAAGCCCTGCTGCAGCAGTTGGGAGGTTTCTCCTTGGAGTTGCGGTAGGGGAATACCGCCGGGATAAGAGGGGATCTCCCCGATGGTTTCCATGAGGGCCGCGAAGAAGGCTTCTTGGCTGAGCTTCTGCAATCCGGCCCAATCTTGGCTGATGATTAGTTCGGCCTCCATGGGCTCGAAACCGAGGACTAAGAGTTGATCATAAAGGCTAAGGCGGAGGGCATCTTCGCTTTGGTTCCAATTACCGCCCATGAGGGCCTTAATTTGACTGGGACTAAGGATATTACCCGTCAGCTGACTGACCTTCGTCAAGACATCGGCTTCGGTGACGATCCCTTGGGCTTGGATAAAGCGGGGGCCTTCCTCGGCGACGATGACTTCCACCCGGTCCCCATTGAGGATGTTCTCCAAACCGGAAGGAACGTTGTTGCGATAAACGATGGTCGACGGTGTTAAGGTGATCTCATGGTTTTCACCAGATAAGGTGGTCATGGTCATGGAACTAAAGTAATTATTGACCTGTCGGACGGAACCTTTGATCACTTCCAAAGCCCGGGCGCTGTTAAGCATGACTGCTGCTTCCCCCCTGGTGAGGTGGCTATCGGGGTGGAAACGATCGCTAAAGGCAGGGGGAAGAATCCCTAGGCTGCCGGCCAATTCGATGGCCCCGGCGTGGGGATGATCAAGTTCCACATCTTGGAAAGGGCTCTCGGAAGAAGCGACATTAGCCACCACTTCACCTAATTGGACACCGCCTAAGAGCATGCTGACGGCTTCAGCCCTGGTGATGGGCTCATCGGGTCGGAAAGCTTCTTCCTCCTGGGGGATGACCCCCCCTTGGACCAGCCCGTTGATGTAGTTTTGGGCCCGATGTCCAGCCAAATCGGCGAAGGAATTCCGGGTCGAAGGCTGGTAATCGAAGGTTTTCGCCAACTTGATGGCGAAATCACCTCTGGTAATAGCCTCTTGGGGGCGAAAGCTGCCGTCGGAGTAAGTTTCAAAGACCCCTAATTCGGCTAGCTCTAGAATATCTTGTTGGGCCCAATGGCCTGTTAAATCGGAAGCCAGCCCTACGTTGGTGGTTAAAAGGGTTAAAAGGATGAAGACTATGATCTTAGTTAGTGATTTTCTGGAGGACATGTTGCTAGCTCCTTTCGCTGGGTCTAGAGATCCCGGTTCCAAGTGAGGATTTCGGCAGGGGCTACATCCTTCCTGCCAGCAATTATCGGGGGGAAAGCCACTTGTAACCGGTATTGGCCAGCTTTGGTAACTTTGGAAATGGGGGATATCGATGTCGGACGAAACCTTTTATTTGATCGATGGCCATAGTCTAGTCCATCGGGCTTTCTATGCACTGCCGGAGATGACCACGGCGGGAGGGGAACATACCAACGCGGTTTATGGCTTCGTTAATATGCTCTTGCGGTTGCTCCAAGAGCGGGATCCCCATTGTCTTGTGGTCGCCTTTGATCGCAAGGCACCAACCTTTCGCCATGAGAGATTCGCGGACTACAAAGCCCATCGGGAGAAGATGCCCGAGGCATTGGCCGGTCAGCTGGATTATGTGGAACAGATCGTCACCGCCTTAGGGATCACCACCAGTCAGCTCGATGGTTATGAAGCTGATGACATAATCGGCACTATGGCCAAAAAGGCTGCCGCGGCCGGTTTTCGGGTCTACATCGTCACCGGTGATAACGATTGTTTACAGCTGGTCGATGATCGGATTACTGTTTTATTAACCCGGCGGGGCATCACCAATATGGATGAGATGGATGCCGATGGGGTGCGGGAAAAGCTGGGGGTTCATCCCTGGCAAGTTGCTGATTACAAGGGATTGGTGGGAGACCAATCCGATAACATTCCCGGTATTCCTGGGGTGGGGCCGAAGACCGCGGAAAAACTGCTGCGGGAGTACGCCACTGTGGAAGAGGTCCTCGCCAATCAAGACCGATTGACTAAGCGGCTGCAGAAACTCCTAGCCGAACATGGCCAGCAGGGTCTTTTGTCTAAGGAATTGGCCACTATTTGTACCGAGGTGCCCCTGGATCTATCGGTGGGAGCCTGTCGGATCGCGCCTCCCGATTGGGCTACCATCGATGAAATATTTCAAAAGCTGGAATTCAAAGGCCTCTACCGGCGGGTCCAGGAACAGTTCGGCTCTCCCCCAGAGCAGGAGAAAACAGTCTCCGTCCAAGGGGAATTTCCTCCCCTAACCTTTGTCGAGGAAGGAGATGAGCTGCCAGCCCCTGGGGTTGGGAAGATCTATCTCCACTATTTCCCTCAAGGGCCGGGATTGGGGCTCCTCCAAGATGGTAAGGGATATTATATCCCTGGGGGAACGTCCCTTTGGGATGAGTTTGTCCGCGGATGGCAAGAGACTTTGGCCGATCCCCACAGGGAGAAGATCATCTATGGGGCTAAGGATCAAATCCGCGCCTTAAGGGAGCGGGGCCTAACCATCCAGGGGGTTACTTCCGATCCCATGTTAGCCGCCTATTTGTTAAATCCCGGGGAAAACCGCCTCGATCTGGACTATGTTTACAACCAATATTTTGGTCAGGAATTGCCAGGGGAGCCGGCGGCTTGGTTGGGGGGGCTAGCTCAGCTCGATGAGCTTTTGCCTGTAAAGTTACAGGAGCAGAAGCTCGATGAATTATATGAGGAGATGGAAATGCCCCTCTCGCCCATCCTGGCTGGGATGGAAGAGCGGGGGATCAAAATCGATGGAGTCTATTTACAAGGGCTGGAAAAGCAGATGGAAGGGGAGCTGGCCAAGCTTACTGAAGAAATCTATGCTTTGGCCGGGGAGAGCTTCAACATCAACTCCCCCAAGCAATTGGGTCGGATCCTGTTTGACAAACTAGGTTTGCCCGTGATAAAAAAGACGAAAACAGGCCCCTCGACCAGCGCCGAAGTACTGGAAGAGTTGGCCGATAAACACCCTATGGTTGCAGGGCTTTTGGAGTATCGGCAGACGGCGAAACTCTTGTCGACCTATGTCCATGCCCTGCCTATGTTGATCAATCCCCACACGGGGCGGATCCATACCACTTTCCATCAAACGGTTACCGCGACGGGTCGCTTAAGTTCCAGTGATCCTAATTTGCAAAACATCCCCATCAGGACCGAGGCGGGTAGGCAAATCCGCCGGGCTTTCGTCCCCGGCCAGCCCCATTGGGCCCTGTTGACTGCCGACTACTCCCAAATCGAACTCCGGGTTTTAGCCCATATGTCGGGGGATGAAAATCTCATCGATGCCTTTACCGAAGGCCAAGATATCCACTCCCGCACGGCTGCGGAAGTTTTCGATCTGCCTTTGGATCAGGTGACACCGGAGTTACGGAATAATGCCAAGGCCATCAATTTTGGGATCATCTATGGGATCAGCAGCTTTGGCTTAGCTAAAGGGACCGGTTTGAGCAGAACTGAAGCCCAAGCTTACATCGATAAATACTTTGCCCGCTATCCCGGGGTCAAGGCTTTTATCGATGAAACCATCGCCGGGGCCAAAGAGAATGGTTATGTCCAAACTATGTTCGGCCGGCGCCGCTATCTGCCGGAAATCCGCAGCCGTAATTGGACCCGACGACAGTTTGCGGAACGGATGGCTATGAATAGCCCCATCCAAGGCACCGCCGCCGATATCATCAAATTGGCCATGATTCAATTGGCCCAAAGGGATTACCCCGGTCATTTATTGCTGCAAGTCCACGACGAGCTGGTCTTTGAAGCACCCCGGGAGGATATCCCGTCCTTGGCAAAAGTAGTTCAAGAAGTGATGGAAAATGTGGTAGAATTAAAAGTACCTTTGTTAGTTGAGATCAAGGTGGGCGACAACTGGAATGATGTCCAGCCCTACACAGCAGAGGATGAAAGTTGATTGCCTGAATTACCGGAAGTAGAAACTATTCGTCGGGATTTAAGCGCCCGCATCCTGGGAGCCCAGATTACCAGCTTTGAGCTTTACTTGACTAAGGCTTTACGCAATACCACCGAGGGGGAATTGGTCCCCCAACTCATCGGTAGGACATTAACTGGCTTTGGCCGCCGGGGGAAGCATTTGATCATGGAGCTTTCCTCGGGGGCCAAACTGGTGGTCCACTTACGGATGACCGGCCAGCTGTTGGTGATGCCCCAAGGGACGCCTCTACAAAAGCATACCACCTTTCGCATGGGTCTCGATGGAGGGCGGGAAATCCATCTGGTCGATCTACGGAAATTTGCCACCGTCGATTTTCTACCCGACGGGGATGAGAGCACCATGGCCGCCTTGCGAACATCGGGGATCGAACCCTTGGAACCAGGGTTTACCAGGGAGCAACTGGGGCAAATGCTGGCCCAGCGGCGTATGAAACTTAAGTCTTGGCTTTTGGATCAACGCTTCATCGCCGGGTTGGGAAATATTTATGCCGATGAGAGTCTTTTCCGCAGCGGAATTCATCCCTTGCGACCTGCCGGTTCCTTAACTGAGGAAGAGGTGGACAGACTCCACCAGGCCATCATCGCCACCCTCCAGGAGGCCGTCGCGGCTGGTGGCAGTTCCATCAGGGATTATAGGGATAGCAGGGGAGAACGAGGACAGTTCCAGAATCAATTGCGGGTTTATGGTCGACGGGGGGAACCCTGTCCCTCCTGTGAGGAATCCATTGACAGGATCAAAATTGGCGGCAGAAGTAGTTATTATTGTCCCCGGTGTCAACGTTGATTTAGCACCAATCCTCTTTCCTAGTCGTATTATGGGAGGTAGAGACCATAAGCGGCTATGGGAGGAGAGGAAATTTGGAACTCATTTCTGCTCTATTACTAGCAGCAGCAGTCAGTGTTGACGGATTTGGCGCCGGTGTCGCCTTTGGATTGCGTAAGATTAAGATGCCCTTGATGTCGGTGGTGGTCGTCAGCCTAGCTTCAGGCATCAGCCTTTATGGGGCTATGATGGCCGGAGGGTGGTTGGCCGCCTATATCCCCTTTGCCCAGCAGGCGGGGGCTGTACTGTTAATCGGTTTTGGTTTATGGTTGGTCTACCAAAACCTCCGGACTCCAAGGACACCCCAGGGGGATTCTAAAACCCAGGGTCCCTCGACGGTGTTGGCCCTTCATTTAAGACCCTTGGGCATTATCGTCCATATTATGCGGGAACCGGTGGAGGCCGACCGGGACCGCTCGGGGTTGTTAAGCTGCGGGGAAGCCATTCTCCTAGGAACTGCTTTAGCCATGGATGCCATGGCAGCTGGGTTCGGAGCGGCCATGGCTGGACTTTCTCCAACCCTGATGACTCCCTTGGTTATTCTGACTAAGTTCTGTTTTCTAACTACTGGCTTGACCGTTGGCAACAATTGGATTTCGACTTGGGGGAGCCGACCCATTCTTGTCATCTTACCTGGTTTGATTTTGGCGGGTCTTGGGACCCTATGGTTGTTATAGAGGATGAGTCAGTATGGAAAGACCCTTGGTCGTCGGTCTCACCGGCGGCATCGCCTCTGGTAAAAGCACAGTGGCCAGGATGTTGGTCCGACTGGGAGCCCAGCTCATCGATAGCGATGAAATCGCCCGGGAATTGGTTCTCCCGGGAGGAGAGGCTTGGCACCAGATCAAGAAGGCCTTCGGGTCCGATTATTTCCATCCCGATGGCAGCTTGGATCGGAAAAAACTCGGCCGGACTATATTTGCCCAACCTGAGGCTCGACGACGTTTGAATGAGATTATGCATCCCCTTATTTTAACCCGTCTCCGGGAGGATATCGATAACGCCTGCCGGGCGGCGCTAGCATCTGTGATCGTAGTGGACATCCCCCTGTTGTTTGAAGTGGGGGCCGACGACTTGGTTGACCGCATCCTGGTCGTCGATCTGCCCGTGGAATTACAATTACAGCGGCTGCAAGAACGGGATGGTTTGACCCATGGCCAGGCCCAGCAGCGGTTGGAGGCCCAAATATCTCGGGAAGAACGGTTGGCCCGGGCCGATGATATAATCGATAATTCCCGTTCCCTGAAGGAAACGGAGCAACAGATAAGGAGGGTTTGGGAACAATGGGAAAAAGAAGGCGGTTAGCGCTGATCGCCCACGACCAAAAGAAGGTCGCCATGGTCTTATTTGTTAAGAAATATAGTAATATCTTAGCACAAGCTGATTTGGTCGCCACTGGTACCACGGGGAAGGTCGTAGAGGAAGCCACCGGTTTGCCGGTGGAAAAGAAAAACTCGGGACCCTATGGCGGAGATCAACAGATCGGTGCCGAGATCGCCGAGGGGAAAATCGACGCGGTGGTCTTTTTGCGCGACCCCCATAAGGCCCAACCCCATGAACCAGATATAACGGCCCTCTTGCGGATGTGTGATGTCCATAACATACCATTGGCTACAAACGCGGCCACAGGGGAGTTGGTGATCAAATCTCTGTTCCTCGATGAATAGGTGCGGAGGTTAGGACGTGATCAAATACCTACTGGTGGTGGGATTAATCCTGTTCCTGGCCCTCTCCTTGGGAACCAACCATTTTTTGAGGTGGCTTTATCCCATTGGTTACAAGGAGCAGATCCAGGAATATGCCGAAGAATATGGGGTAGATCCCTATTTGGTGGCTGCAGTAGTGAAAATAGAGAGTAATTTTCGCCCCCAAGCCATATCCCCCAAAGGGGCCCGGGGGTTAATGCAGCTCATGCCTGAAACGGCCCAATGGATCGGGGAACAGATTAACGAACCGATCCATCCCGATGCCCTCTTCAATCCCCAGGTCAACATCAAGTTGGGAACTTGGTATTTAGCCAACTTATTGGAAGAGTTCGATGGGGAAAAGGCCCAGGTCTTAGCCGCCTATAACGGGGGGCGGGGTAATGTTCGCCAATGGCTGGATAATAAGGTATGGTCCGGTCGATTAGAAGATATCCACCAGATTCCCTTCCGGGAAACCCGGGGTTTTATCCGACGGGTATCGACCATGGAGACCCGTTACCAAATGATCTACCGGGGAGTCTGGCCCGAAGCAGTGGGAGAGAAAGGGGATACACATTTTGGAACAGATTAAGAGCCTACGGCAGGTAAGGGATTTCAAAGTGGGGGAGGATCGTTTGACCTTTTCGGCAAACGGAACCGAGATAGCCACCGGTCTGACCAGCGATCTTTATTTCATTCGGACCAGGGAGATCCTCCAGAACCTTAAGTTGGACAACACCCCCGTCGTCGCGGAGGTCTTCAGCCGCAAGGCCGGTATCCTCTGTGGAATAGAGGAGTGCCGCCGCCTGTTGCAGCATTTAGATGTCCAGGTGGAAGCCCTGCCTGAAGGAGCGCCCATCGAGGGCGGTGAGGTAGTCATGCGCATTCGGGGATCTTACGGCGCCTTTGGGATTTTGGAAACGGCCCTCTTAGGTATTCTAGCCAGCTCTTCCGCGTGGGCCACCGCAGCCCGGGAATGTGTCGACGCGGCTGGGGACAAGCCTGTCATCTGTTTCGGCGCCCGCCACGTCCATCCGGCGGTGGCGCCGGTCATGGAACGGGCAGCCATCATCGGTGGTGCCCAGGGAGCCTCCTGTATTCTAGGCGCCAAATTGGCCAATTTGGAACCGGTGGGGACTGTTCCCCATGCCCTTTTCTTGATCGTCGGTGACACCGTCACCGCCGCCGAAGCCTACCATCGCCTTATGCCCCCCGATGCACCCCGGACCATTTTAGTCGATACTTTTAAAGACGAAGTGGAAGAAAGCCTACGGGTGGCCGAGGCCCTCGGCTCCAATCTCGATGCCATCCGATTAGATACACCGGCGGAGCGGGGAGGGGTTACCCCCGGCCTAGTTCGGGAAGTGCGTGCCCGACTGGACCAAGCGGGCTTCAGCCATGTGGGGATTTTCGTTTCCGGAGGTCTAAATCCCCAACGGATCCGGGAATTGGTCGAAGCCGGTGCCGATGGTCTTGGTGTAGGCAGCTATATTTCCGCTGCTTCGCCCATGGATATGACCTTAGATATCAAGGAGGTCAACGGCAAACCCATCGCCAAAAGGGGTCGCATCCCTGGCTTAGTCCCATCGGATCGGCTAAAACCCCTTCTTTGAACCTTGAACTAAAGACTCGTCCGACGGCAGGTGGTGCCTCTAAGGCCCGGGGTTTTCCCGTCCTTGACATCGTTCTTGTCCATTGCTTATAATAAAACAAAAATCAGTATTTGTTATTCAGCGAGACAGGGTACAGCAAGTATCCGGGCCTTATGGCAGCAGGTTATACGCCTGTGGGACTCACCAGTTCCCCAGGCGTTTTTCTCTAAGGCGAGGAGGAGATTTGAGATGGTTTCCCGTTATGAAGCGGCAAGTAGGGTCTCCAGGCATACGCTCCTAGGGATTTCCTTCCTCACCCTTCTGAAGCTCACCGTGGGTTTGTGGGCCAATAGTGCTGCATTATTGGCCGATGCCATCCATTCGGCATCGGATGCTTTGTCCACCATTATTATCATCATTAGCATGGGCATTGCCAAACAACCGGCCGATGAACGCCATCCCTATGGTCACGGTCGGGCGGAAACGGTGGCCACAAAACTCTTGGCCGTTCTACTGATTCTGGCAGGAATTGGCATCATGGTCAATGCAGTGCGAACCGGTTTTCAAGGGGTACCGGAAGTGCCGGGGCCAGCGGCCCTAGCCGTCGCCCTTTTTTCCATTTTGTTTCAAGAAACCATGTTCCGCTATAATTTAGCCATGGGTAAGAAGCTGGACTCCCAAGCCCTCATTTCCGATGCCTGGCACCATCGTTCCGATGCTATGACTTCCATAGCCTCGGCCCTGGGGATTTTCTTTGCCCGGTTGGGCTTCCCCTTTCTCGATCCCATCGCGGCCTTTATAGTGGGTTTGTTTATCATCAAAGTAGGCTGGGAGATTTTTCAGCGGGTCGTCGATGAGATTATGGATGCCCAGGTGGAGCCGGAGATTATCGAACGCATCGTTTCGGCGGCCATGGGTGTTTCCCAGGTGAAGGATATCGGTGATATTAGGGCCCACCGCCATGGGGCCGATTTACACATTTCCTGCAAGATCGGACTACCCAAGGAGCTGTCCTTTGGGGAAAGCCACCGGATCCTCCATGAAGTAGAAGAGGCATTAGCTGAGGAAATCGCGAATACGACCCATATTTCCATCCATGTGGAGCCCATGGGTCATGGAAGCCTCGATGGGGAGATCTAGAATCCCAAAGGCTTTGGCGAAACCGTTTCCCTCGGTTCGGGCCGTAAGGGAGCTCGAGCTACCTATTGTCGACTTTTCAGGATCTCACCGGGATTTCTAGCCTTGACAGAAGGTAGGTTGTGGATGTATAATTGGTGTTGTTAAGCCCGGGTGGCGGAATTGGCAGACGCGCACGGTTGAGGGCCGTGTGGGTAACACCGTACGAGTTCGACTCTCGTCCCGGGCACCATCGATAATTAGTCCTCGGTATCCACCGAGGATTTTTTATTTCCCCTCGCCGGGCAGGAAAGTAAGCTTCAATGCCGAAAACCTGTGCCAAAAGGTAGGGAGGGATGATTGTGGCTATTGAATGGACTTCCGATTTGGCCGTTGGAGTACCTTTAATCGATTCTCAGCACCAGGAATTGTTCGCTCGGATCAACAAATTATTGGAAGCCAGCAATCAGGGTCGGGGAAAGGAAGAAGTCGGTCGACTAGTTGATTTTCTTGCCGACTATGTTAAGACCCACTTTCGGGATGAGGAAGAATTACAGCGTAACAGTCCCTATCCATATTACGAAGCCCACAAGAAGTTGCATGACGGCTTTGTGGCCAGTCTGTCCGATCTGAAAGGACGGCTAGACGAGGAGGGGCCTAAATTACAATTCGTCATCTCGGTGAATAAAATGGTGGTCGATTGGCTCATTCAACATATTAGCAAAGTTGATAAAGAGATGGTTACTTATTTGAAGTAGGGTAGGTGAGTCCTCTGTTCGGTGTCCACCGTGTTTCTTTGTTCGATATGGTCATCGCCCTATCCGGTTGTTTGGACTTGGTTAGTCCTGTTGTCGTCAATCACCACAAACGGGTAGCCTACACGGCGTTGACCATCGCCGAAGCCTTGGGATTGCCAGGGGATTTAAGGCATGAGCTGTGTATCGCCGCACTTCTCCACGATAGTGGAGCCCTGTCCGCCCAGGAAAGAATCGATGTTTTAGAATTCGATCTGAGGAATCCCCGGGAACATGCGGAAATGGGTTATCGCTTGTATAAAGATTTTGGCCGTTTTGCGGGGCCGGCTCGCTTAATTCGGGACCATCATACCCCTTGGGGGGAAGCCGGCGATCAGATCCCGATCGGCTGTCACATCATCCATCTATCGGACCGGGTTGATGTATTAATCGACAGGGAACAGCCGATTTTAGGTCAGGTAGACTCCATTTTGGAAAAGATCAAGGCCCGCAAAGGCACCCTATTCAGGCCCGATGTGGTAGATATCCTGGAGAAACTAGCCGAGAAACCGGTCTTCTGGTTAGATATGGTCTCAGCCGATATCTTCGACATTCTAAGCAAGAAACTGACTTTCCGAACCGTCCTATTAGATGGACCGGGGCTGAATAAACTAGCTAAGTTGTTCAGCCATATCATCGACTTCCGCAGCCCCTTTACTTCCACCCATAGCGCCGGGGTAGCAGCCACCTCCAAGGCCCTAGCCCAGCTGATGTCCTTTTCCCCTTGGGAATGCGAAATGATGCAGACCGCCGGATATCTCCACGATTTAGGCAAATTAGCCATCCCGAAGGAAATCTTGGACAAACCGGCTCCCTTGAACGATGAGGAATACATCTTGATCAAGAGCCATACATACTACACCTATCGGGTGTTAGATCTGATCCCTGGCTTAGAGTTGATTAAGACCTGGGGAGCCTTTCACCATGAACGCCTCGATGGGCAAGGATATCCCTTCGGGATTACGGGGGAGGGGATCCCCTTGGGATCTAGGATCATGGCTGTGGCCGATGTTTTTACAGCCATCACCGAAGATCGACCTTACCGGGCGGGGATGGAAGCCGAGGCGGCCCAGAGGGTTTTGCATCAAATGGCCCAAGGGGGAGCCCTAGACGGGGAAGTAGTCCAATTATTGGTGGAGAACTTTGACCATATCGACGCCATCCGTGCCGAGGCCCAAAGGGAAGCCTTTGAGGCTTATAGTTTGTCTCAAGGGGAAAACTAGGTTAAGGAGCGCTTCTATGGGCCCAGATTGAGTTAATGGCCCATTGCTGGTTAATGTAGTCTATGGTAGATTATTTGAGGTTAATGGAGTTAAATTTGATTCCGGGTTGGTCTCCCCAGCCCGGGATTATTATGCCTTACTAACCTAGGGAGTGGTACCGTGCGGGTGATTGTGGTCGGAGCGGGGGAAGTAGGATATTTTATCGCGGCCAAGCTCTCAGAAGAAGGGCAAGATGTGGTCGTCATCGATCAGTGCCCCCAGGCCCTGGAGAAGGTTGGGGAAAACCTCGATGTGTTGACTGTTCTGGGAAGCGGTGGTCATGCTTCTGTTCTAGAAAGGGCGGGGGCTAAGGAGGCTGATTTGCTCATTGCCGTCACCGAAACCGATGAAGTGAACATGATCTCTTGCCTTTTGGGCAAGAGATTTGGAGTTAAGGAGACGGTGGCCCGGGTTAGCAGCGATGATTTCCCCGCGGGCAATATGTTTACCAGGAACGAATTGGGGATCGATTTAATGATCAATCCCGAGGAGTTGGTGGCCGCGGAGATCCTTAAACTTCTGAAGACCCCCTTGGCTACGGAGGTGGACTATTTTGCCCACGGCAAGGTGGAGATGGTCGGTTACCGGGTTCCGGAAGGGGCGAAATTGGTTGATTCTCAACTGAAAAATTTGCCCTTTCCCCCGGATTGTTTAGTTGTGGCTATCGCCCGCCATAATGATGTGATCATCCCTCAAGGGGGAGATCACATCAAAGCCCATGATATTATCTACGTCCTGGGTCCGAGGGGTAACTCTAGTAAATTACTGTGGCTATTAGGTGGAGGCCAGGGGGTCATCAAGAAGGTGATGATCGTCGGTG
>JBMNRY010000002.1:0-49346 GCA_050944915.1 Limnochordia bacterium | reverse complement strand
ACCGATTCGAGTACACTAGAATCGAAGACGATGCTACATCCATCGTTCTTCACAAGACCTCGCTCCTTTCTCTGGTTATGGGTAGCGAGGTCTTTTTTTGCCATCCATCTGCCTTTTTCCTACCACCTACTAAAATTTTACTCTAACTCTAACCCATGATGACGGGAAAACCCGTTGTTTGGATTGATTTGCCTATTCCGGTAGAATTGTAAGGCTATCGATAATTAAAGGCCTAAGTAGACTTTCTTCACCATATCTGTCTGGAGGAGTTCCTGCCCCGTTCCACTAAGAACGATGTTCCCGCTCTGCAGGACATAGCCACGATCACATAAATCCAAGGCTTCCCGAACCCGTTGTTCTACCAGGATAATGGTGATCCCTTGGGCTTTGATCCTCAGAATGCTCTCAAATACTTCGTCGACTAACTTGGGCATGAGGCCTAAGGACGGTTCATCGAGGAGGAGCAATTTGGGACTGGCCATCAATCCCCGACCGAAGGCCAACATTTGTTGCTGGCCACCACTGAAGTTTTCGGCCCGATCATCCTTCCGTTCCCCGAGGATGGGAAAAAGGTCGAAGACTAACTCCAGATTGTGGTTGATAACATCGGGGTCAGACAAGGTATAAGCTCCTAACATCAGGTTTTGCAAAACGGAAAGCTTCCCGAATATAAGGCGTCCCTCGGGGACGTGAACAATCCCGGCGCGCACGATCTCATGGGGCGAGAGATTAGTAATGTCACGACCCAAAAACTCAATCCTACCCCCCCGGGCGGGCAACAACCCCGACAACACCCGCAAGGTTGTCGACTTGCCAGCCCCATTGGAGCCCAAGAGACTAATAATCTCACCCTGGCCCACCTGAAAGGAGATCTGGTGCAAAACGTTAAACCCTCGATAACCTGCTTCTAAATCAGATACCTTCAGCATAACGATCCCCCAAGTAAGCGGAGATGACGGCTTTGTCATTGACGATCTGTTCCGGTGGTCCCTCCGCGATTTTTCGTCCGGAATTCAAGACGATTACCCGATCGGCGATGGGCATGATGGCTTCCATGACGTGTTCGACGACGATGAGGGTGACGCCACTATCCCGCACCCGCTGCAGAAAACCTACCGCCTGCTTGACCTCCGTCGGCGTTAAACCGGCCATGGCTTCGTCGAGCATGAGCAGGCGCGGTTCGGTGGCCAAAGCCATGGCAATTTGCAAACGCATCTTCTCAGGCATGGTTAAATCTTCGGCCATTTGTTGGGCAACCTTATCTAATTCCGTTAAGGCTAATACTTCCTTGGCCCAAGCCAAAGCTTTTCCCATGGTTGTATGATGGAGTAAACTGCCTACCACCACATTTTTCAAGACGGTCATGGCCGGGAGAATCTGTACGATCTGGAAGGTACGGGCGATACCCAACTGACAGATCTGATGGGGAGGGAAGTTGGTGATATTCTTGCCGTCAAAGATAACCGTGCCCCCCGATGGCGGTAGAAAACCGGTCAGGCAGCCGAACAAGGTGGACTTCCCCGCGCCATTGGGCCCGATCAAACCGACGATTTGACCTTCTTCCACTTGGAAACTGACATCGACTAAAGCTTGGAGCCCGCCAAACCGTTTGCTGAGGTTTTCAACCTGTAAGATGGGCGACATTCTTCCCGGTCACCTTCCTTTCCCTAATCCGTCCCCAAAGACCGACCACTCCCTTTGGTTCGACCACACAAATGATGACAATAAAACCACCGTAGATCATCATATCGATTCCTGTTCCACCGGCACCTAACCAAGCCCTGGTATATTCCGATAAGGGCGTAAGGATTAAAGACCCCAAAATGGGTCCCGCTAGATGGCCAATACCACCGAAAATACCCGTCAAAGCCGTCGTCACCGAAATCTCATGGGCAAAGACATATTCCGGTTCCACATAAAGGCTGTATTGGGCCAAAAAGCTGCCGGCAATACTGGTAATGGCCCCGCTAATGGCTACTGAAATCAGCTTGTATTTCGTCTTATTGATCCCCATGGCCGAAGCCACATCTTCGTTTTCCCTGATGGCCTGGAAGTAGTAACCTAACCGGGAATTTTCTAGGAAGTACAGGGCCAAGGTAATCAGAGAAACGAGGGCCAGGAGAATATAATAGTAAGGTAGTTTAGAACTATGGAACTGGAAAGCCCAGAATCCTTCGGGCACGATAGGATGCGCTAAACCCCGGGCGGCCTCGACAAACTCCCAGTTTTCGAAAAGAACCTTCAGACCCTGGCTGACCGCGATGGTGGCAATGGCGAAGTAACGCCCTTTCAAACGGGTCACAGGATAAAAGACAATCATGGAAAATAGGCTGGTGAGAAAAGCAGCGAGCAACATGCCTAACCAAGGATTAATCCCCCAGCGGACAAACAAAAGACTGGATACATAGGCCCCAAAACCGAAGAAGGCCGCCTGACCGATGGAGATTAAGCCGGTGTAACCTGTCATCACATTCCAACCCTGGGCTAAAAGGGCATAGAGCAAGACCATGACCAGGACATGCAATTGGAACTCCGATCGGGCAAACAAGGGTAGTAAACAGGCGATGACCATTAGAGCTACGATGTGAATACCCCGCTTTTCCATTATTCATCCCCCCATCCCAATAAGCCCCGGGGTCGGATCAAGACGACGAGAATATAGAGCAAAAACAGCAGTGCGTATTTATAAGCCGGTCCAACCATAAAGCCCCCGGCAATCTCCACTATTCCTAAAATCAGGGCACCTAAAAAAGCCCCTTCGATACTGCCGAAGCCACCTAAAGCCACAGCGATTAAGGCTATGAGACCGAACATGGTGCCCACATCGGGGAAAATGTAGTAATAATTGGCTAGAAGGGATCCGGCTGCCCCAGCGGAAGCAATCCCTAAACCGAAGGACAAAGCATACATCCGCTCCAGTTCAATACCCATCAAAGCTGCGGCCACCCTGTTGGTCGATATGGCCTGGATGGCTAGCCCCATCTTCGTCATTTTCAACAGCCAATAAAACAAGGCGGCGACGATTAGACTGCCGACGGCAGCTACCAGTTTGGGAATCTCGATGATCAAGCCGGGCCCGATATCAAGAAAGAACACCCCTTGGAAGGGAAGATTGCGGAGCAACCGATAATTGGGGCTCCAGAGAAACTGGGCCAGGTAAATCAAGAAGATACCCAAACCAAAGGTAACTAGCAGTCGAGCTAGAAAGGGCCCACTGAGAACGGGGGCAATGACCACTTTGTATGTAACAATACCGAAGACAAACATGGCTAAGACGACCAGGGGCACCATCGTTACCGGATCAAAACCGAGATAAACATTGGCCCAGTAGGCAAGATACATGGCGATCATCATTTGGGCTCCATGGGCGAAATTGATCACGCCCATCACGCCCCAAATCAGACTTAATCCCATGGCTACCAGGCTGTAGACAGCCCCTAACAGCAGACCACTAACTAGTAACTGCAGTGCCAATAGATCACCTCCCGATAAAGGCCGGCCGAAGCCGGCCTCTGATTATCTAGCGACGCCAACCGGGGAAGGGCCAAACGTACTCTGTAGCTGCCAGATCGAAGGGCCAGACCACCCGGAATTTTCCATCGAGGATCTGCAGATAGAGGGATCGGGCATGGATATTATCATGGGTTTCCGGATCAAACTGGACCCCTTCGTAGGGCGAGATTAGATGCTCCGGCGGGATATTGGTTTCCAACAGTGCCTGGCGAATAGCTGCAGGGTCAGTAGAACCGGCCCGGGTAATGGCATCGGCCATGACGAAGGGAGCGGTGAAACTCCGGGCAGCATTGGGACTCATGTCCCGACCATATCTTTCTTTGTACATTTCGTTGATTTTAGCTACTACAGGCTTTTCCTTAGCCAAATCCAAGCCATATACTCCCCGAACGAAGAAATACTCGCCATCGGCACCGACAGTATTGAGGTAGTCGGGATCCAGATAGCCGGACATACCGACAAAGACCTTCGGTTCCACATTCATCGTCTTAAAGTTTTGGGTGAATAGGATGGCATCAGACACATAGGCGGCGTGGATAATGGCATCGGGTCTGGCCGCCCGTAGACGTAACACTTCGCCCGTTACGTCGGTAGCCCGGTAGGTATAGGGCAAATCGGCGACGATCTTAAAGCCATAGTGTTCTGCCCACCGCCGGATCTCCTGGGCCACATTAGAGCCCCATTCGGTGTTTTCCCAAACGATACCGACGGACTCGATTTTATCCCCTTCCCGCTCCTGAATATCTCGGAGCAACTCTAGGGCATTCTTCGCCTGAATACCATCGTGGGGGATTACCCGGAAGAACCACTGCAGGCCCCTTTGGGTCAAGGCCGGCGAGGTAGCGTCGGAGAGGACATAGGGGATTTGGTAGCGTTCAGTGACCATGCTACAAGTCTGGACCACAGCACTCTGGTAACCGCCGACGAAACCAACAATGCCTTCTTCGGTGATTAACCGTTCCGTTTCGGCCATACCCTCGGTGGCATCACCCCGGGACTCACCGTAGATAATGCGCAATGGCCGTCCACCCAAGATGCCCTTTTCGCGAGCGAAGGGGGAAATCTAAATCATAGCTGTTGTTGATAATGTCCAGGGCCAACTCCACCCCTGAGCGACAGTCCTGACCAGTTGATGCCATAGGCCCGGTGAGGGGATATACGGCACCAATTCTAACCTCCGCCGCCGTAGCAGTGAAGGACAACAGTAACACTACCACCAAAGCAACAGCCCATTTTCGCAATGGCACACAACCTCCTTAATTAAAGGTTTTCACCGTCGTCCCGCCGACGCAGTTCGCCCCTCCTTCCGAATTTTTACTGTTAAGTCAATATTCCCTAAATTCAGTTTTTTCGCCCTTTTTCCTTTTTTATAATTAACGATTTACACAAAAAAAGAGCTATTTCAGTGGTCACCCTCCAAAATAGCTCTTAAGAAAATTAGTCCAGCGGGCAAAGCAGCCTTCCGCAACTCTCACAAAACACCACCTTCTCGCCTTTGCGCAACATATTCAACAGGGGCGGAGACAGGGATACTTGACAGCCTTGGCAAACACCCTTCCTGACTCCGACGATGACAGGGCCCCGCTTTTTCTCCCTCATCCGGGAATAGGTGGCTAACAAATCGGCGGGGATATTGGCCAACAGCTCACTTCGCAGACTACGCAGCTCCTCTAACCCTTTCGTCAAGCGCAGATGGATGTGTTGATATTCCGCCAGCTTTTCTTGGAGTTGCTCCTGAATAAGCCGAAACTGTTCTTCCCCTTGGGCTTTTTCCATCTCCAAGTCTTCCATCTTAACCATCACGTCGAGGATTTTCTCCTCTCCGGCGTCTATTCTTTCCCCGAGGTTCTTAACCTTGGCTTCCAATTGGGATAATTCCCGGGCGTTTTTCACCTGGCCGCTGTAAAGTCTTTCAGATAATTCTTGTTGCTCGTCCCGGTCCCGGGCCAAATCCAATTCATATTTGCGGACTTGTTTCCGACATTCCTCGAGCTCCCCTTGCAGGACCTGGAGTCGTTTCTCGATGGCCTGTTGGCCGGCCTTGAGGCGGACGATATCCTTCATTCCCGGTATTTCCGCCCTTTCCTTCTCCAAGGCCCCAATATCGACATCAAGCCCTTGAAGTTCCAACAACTGCTTCAAGCTTCCCTCCATGAGCCCGCCTCCTAACTGCGAATCGCGCCTAAGATATCGCGGTAAGTATCCCTATCCATCCCAATGGCCGTCCTTTTCATGGTAAAATCGGTGCCGTTTTTGCGGGCACATTCGACACAGCGGCGGGTATTAGGTAGGGCTTCCAACCTTTCCTTTGGGATCGTACGGCCACAAAATTCACATTTTCGTTGCACGCTACTTCCTCCCCCTTTTCATGCAACTGGACGGCCCCTGGGATGAACCAGCTAATCGATGACTGCGAAGGGGCTTCCCTGGGATTGGGCAAGCCAAAGACGAAGCTGAGGAAAACGGTCCTTGATAATCCCTTGTAGCCCCTTGGTGACCACCTGTTCGGTCCAGTAATGTCCACCATCAATTACACCTAATCCCCGGGCTTGGGCATCAAGGGCATCATGATATTTCACATCACCGGTGATAAGAACATCGGCCCCTAAAGCACAGGCGGTGGGAATGAAGGAGCTGCCGCTCCCCCCACAAAGGGCCACCTTTTGCACAGTCTTTTCGGGGGGCCCCACCAAGCGCACATGGTCGGCCTCCAGTTTTTCCTGGACATGTTTAGCCAGAGCCGCCAAGGTTGTTGGTTCCTTCAGTTGGGCTAGTCGCCCAGGACCGGCAGCCAACTCCGGGTTCGCCAGTCGATAGCGATCATAAGCCACTTCTTCATAGGGATGGGCAGCCAGCAAGGCCTCAACGACCTCCCGGGCCTTAATGGCGGGATAAACGGTTTCGAGCCTGATTTCATCGACTTCTTCCAGTTGCCCCACATGACCCAAATAAGGATTAGCCCCTGCTAAAGGTCGAAAAGTTCCTTTACCAGGGGCCTGAAAGGTACAATGACTATATTGACCAATATGTCCGGCGCCAGCGGCAGCCAAGGCATCCAGCACAGAACCCACATGATCCTTAGGGACAAAAACAACCAGTTTTTCCAAAGGCATGTCTTTGCCGAAGCTGTCCGTCGGTTCTAATTCCAAGGTTTGGGCTAGCCAGGAGTTCAAACCATCGGGGGCATTATCCAGATTGGTGTGGGCTGCGTAAACGGCCACTCCCCTTTGTAGAGCGTGAGCAATTAAGGCACCGAAGGGCTCGTCGGTACGGATCTGCTTCACCGGCCGATAAAAGAGGGGATGGTGAACGACAAATAAGTTGGCCCCCTTCTCCAAACCTTCAGTTAGGACAGCGGCGGTAAAGTCAAGGGCAACCACGATACCCTCTACGGTCAAATCAGGATGACCCAATTGAAGTCCGACGTTATCCCATTCTTCCGCTAAAGCCAGCGGTGCCACTTCCTCTATTAAATTGGCAATATCCATTACTTTAACAGCCATTTGATCACCTGCTCCTGTTGACTTAAATCCTTTTTTATCGCCCCTACCTTTTCCGGTGCTCTACCCCCTGCCTCCAGCTGCTCCACTAACTTGTGTAGACGGACTTGCCGTTCTTGCAGCAGCTTGGGTAGAAAAGGATGGCCCTGGGCCACCAACCAAGGACCGACACCGATGAGATAGCGGGGGCTTACCCCTATCTCCTTGGCCAATTCCTCAACCGGAGGATTAGGACCCGGCCCGACGATAATAATTTCGTAAAGATATTTATCTTCGACGATATCTTCGGCTCCAAGGGGGAAACCATTGTCGACGAGC
Source organism: Limnochordia bacterium (assembly GCA_050944915.1). GTDB lineage: Bacteria > Bacillota > Limnochordia > JAAZLZ01 > JAAZLZ01 > JBMNRY01. Next base: position 42,015 of record JBMNRY010000002.1, on the reverse strand, counting down.
CAGTGGCGTAATTGATCGGCATCCCGCATCGGTTGGAGGATCAGCCAAGGTATCTGCCGGGCTATACTGGCTTTGGTGGATAAAATCTCCATCATATTTTGTCCACCCATGCCGGCGATAACCACCACATCGACTTCCGGACCTGATAAAACCTCCAACCCATCTCCTAAGCGAAGTTCAATCCTATGTTCTAGATGATACTTTTGCAGATTATGTCGTGCCGCCGCCAAAGGTCCCCTTCGATTATCGGACGCGATAATCAGCCCTTCCTGTCCCCTGCGGACCAGGGCGATAGGCAACAGAGCGTGGTCCGTGCCCACATCCAGCACCCCGCCCACCGGAGGTACATACTCCAGCAACTTACCCAGGCGCTTCGGCAAGATGTCTAAATAGTGTTGATCATTATTGTTCAACAAACCGACTCTCAGCTCCTTCCCCCACCCTAGGCCAAAGCAAAAAACCACCGGATTCCGGTGGTAAAATAATGGTACCCCCAAGGGGATTTGAACCCCTGCCTTCGCCGTGAAAGGGCGGTGTCCTAGGCCGCTAGACGATGGGGGCACACAAATTGGACTTGTTTTTGGGCACAAACATATTCTAGCACAGGACCTTCAGAAATGCAACTATTTATTATGGAAAAATTAGGGCTTCTACCGGCGGTTTCCCCGTCATTTCCCCTTGATTTCACCGCCATTGGCCCATCATCCTTCCATTTCTTCGTTTATTCTCCCCAAACGACTGCGAATTTCCGGCGAAGTATCCCCCCGTTCCAATCGCGCTTCCAATTGCCCTAAATCCCGAAACAAGCGCTTATCGGTAGTGACATGGATGCAATAGTCTTCTGTTGTTAGCCCATCAACCCGTCTATGGACGTCCGATCGGATGGATCGGAGGCGGAAGCGATCAAAACCACTTACCTTCACCCCCACACCGATTTCTTCATCGGCGATCGCGACCACCACTTCATCGACTCCCGATACTTTTCCCACCTCATCCTTGATCCTTTGGAGCAATTCCAAGTCGGTGCGGATAGGCTCACCATCCGGAGGATTGGCCGCGGGAGGCGAACTACCACAGCCCATAAGAATCAAGGTCAAACAGATTAGCAGATAGCGGTGCAACCTGATCATCCTTTGCTCATCCTTTCGGTTTGAACACCAAGGCCGCCATAAAGCTAAAAATAATGGCCGAGGATATCCCCGCACTAGTTACTTCGAAAATACCGGTTACGATGCCTACTAAGCCCGTCCTACGGGCTTCAGCCAAGGCCCCTTGGACTAAGGAATTGCCAAAACTGGTGATGGGGATGGTCGCCCCTGCCCCGGCGAAATCGATGAGAGGCTGATACAAATCTAGACCCGACAGGATGGCACCGACCACTACCAAGGTGCTTACGGTATGGGCCGGTGTTAACCGACCTACATCAAGGAGCAGCTGCCCAATTACACAGATCAATCCACCGACGATAAAGGCCCAAAAATAAGTAGCCATATTAGACACCCCCTGGAAAATACTCGATGGCAACGGCATGGGCAATGGCCGGGATACTCTCCTGTTGTTGAAAAGTCAAGGGCGATAGCAAAGCGCCAGTGGCAGCGATGAGAACCCTTTTTAGTTCACCCCGTTTCATCCTGGTTAAAATATGGCCGAAGGCCACGGTGGCCGAACAGCCGCAGCCGCTGCCACCGGAGAAAACCATGGGTTCATCCTCTTCATAGATTAACAATCCACAATCAACATACTTTTCCTCAGGCATGGCGATATTATGCTTGGCCAATAAATCGAGGGAAATAAGGCGGCCGACCCGGCCTAGATCACCGGTGGCAATCAAATCATAGGTTGAGTGGTCAATACCTAAATCTCGAAAATGGGCATTGATGGTATCTACTGCTGCCGGGGCCATGGCCGCTCCCATGTTAAAGGGATCGGGGATCCCCATATCGACAACCCGACCGATGGTCGCCGATGTAATTTGTGGACCCTCCCCTCGGGCGCTGAGCAATGCTACACCGGCTCCCGTCACCGTCCATTGAGCCGTCGGCGGCTTTTGGCTGCCGTACTCCGTGGGATAGCGGAACTGCTTTTCCACCGCCCCGTAATGGCTGACAGCACCGGCAATAACATGATCACCAAAACCGCTATCGACGATCAACGAGGCTAAAGCCAGGCTTTCCATGGAGGTGGAACAGGCTCCAAAAAGACCTATAAAAGGCACCGATAGGGTGCGGGCGGCAAAATTGCTGGAAACGATTTGGTTCATTAAGTCGCCGGCTAGGAACAACTGGATATCCTTAGTTTGTAAACCAGCTTTTTGAACTACTATTTCACAAGCATCTTCCAATAGTCTGCGTTCCGCCTTTTCAAAACTTGTTTCGCCGATCCATAAATCAGCGTAGACACGATCGAAGGTAGCTGCCAGGGGCCCCCGGGCTTCGAAGGGCCCTCCTACAACGGCGGTAGAGATGATGGTCGGTCGATTGCTAAAAACCCAAGTCTGCTGTCCCTGTCGCATTTAGGCTCCTCCCAGTAAGGTAATCACGGTCCGGATCAGGGCGATCACAAAGGCGGCAAAAACCCCATAGACGATGACGGAGCCCGCTAGTTTGAACATGTTGCCCCCAACCCCTAAGACAAAACCCTCGGTCCGGTGTTCCAAGGCAGCGGAAGCCATGGAGTTGGCAAATCCCGTCACGGGAATGGCAGTACCCGCCCCCGCCCACTGGGCAATGTGATCGTAGATGCCTAGGGATGTCAGAAGCACCGAAACAAAAATCATCACCGCAACCGTTGGATTGCCAGCAGTCTTTTCCGTGAAATTGAAGTTCCAGATGAAGAAATCGCTTACTCCCTGGCCCACCGCACAGATGGTCCCACCGACCAAAAAGGCCCGGATTAGATTACCTAACAAGGGACGGCTTGGTTCTCGAGCCTTAGCTAAAGCTTGGTAGTCCCGTTGAGCAGCGCTAGGCTTCTTTTTCTTGGACACGCTCCCTACCCCCCCCTGTGTGCTGGATACCCCATAGACTCGCCTTTTTAAAATTACCATAAAACAAGGCCCATATACTGAGCCTCCCCATGGAACCGGTATTTACCTTTTATGTCGACCTGGGAGACTTACCCATCAAAGTGGAATACATCCATAGAAAGAGACCGCCTAGCCTGGTCTCCCTCCCTGATTTGGGCAAGGAGAAGCCAACTCCGTACTAGAATAGCTCGGCGTTGGCTAGAAGAAGCTATGGATTTAACAACTACTTGGCTGCTTCCCGACCAAAAATGCGTCCGAAGACGAAGCCATCTTCAAGGGAGACGAACTGACTTACACCATTCGGCATCTTCATCGACCGCATAAAGTCCGAGGATGATGCGCTCTATACCGTCTAGGAGCGGACGCGATCAATGATGACTAAGCCTCGGGAGTTGTAATGGGTGCCAAGAGCTACCTTGGTAGCGCCCCGGCGAGATCCAAAACTGTGGGGTGACGAAAAACCTTAGAATATAAGGGGGCCAGCGGTAGCTTCCGCCGTGCCTCTCTGACCCCCCCCTTTTTCAATAGTGTGCCGGTAAATAAAAAAGAGGCCTCGAAACGAGACCTCTAAGTATCCTTTATGCCCTATGGGCCTTATCTCCTGGTGGGCCTGGCTGGGTTCGAACCAGCGACCGACGGATTATGAGTCCGCTGCTCTGCCCCTGAGCTACAAGCCCAATTAATTGGCTCCCCGGGTAGGACTCGAACCTACAACCACCCGGTTAACAGCCGGGTGCTCTACCATTGAGCTACCGAGGAACCTTGCACATCAATTATAAGGTATTTACCTCTAGCCAGTCAAGTCCTTTTATGAGAAAGTAGACTCGACGGAGTCCCCCAAATTTCTAGCTACTCTAAGAAATCTTTTAGTTTCTTACTGCGGCTTGGATGGCGCAGTTTGCGTAGGGCCTTAGCCTCAATCTGACGGATCCGCTCCCTGGTCACACCGAAGACCTGTCCAACTTCTTCCAGGGTCCGGGCTCGACCGTCATCAAGGCCAAAACGGAGGCGCAACACCTTTTCTTCTCGAGGTGTGAGGCTTTCCAAGACTTCCTCCAGCTGCTCCTTCAGCATCATAAAGGATGCCGCCTCTGCAGGGGCTGGTGCGTCTTGGTCCTCAATGAAGTCGCCTAAATGACTGTCTTCCTCTTCACCGATGGGAGTTTCCAGAGACACTGGTTCTTGGGCGATCTTCATAATCTCCCGCACTCGCTCCGCAGGTAAGTCCATCTCCGCCGCAATTTCTTCAGGAGTCGGCTCTCGACCCAGCTCTTGCAATAATTGCCGTGAGACCCGGATTAACTTATTAATGGTCTCCACCATATGGACGGGGATCCGGATCGTTCTGGCCTGATCCGCGATCGCCCGGGTAATGGCCTGTCTAATCCACCAGGTGGCGTAAGTGCTGAATTTATAGCCCTTGCGATAGTCGAATTTCTCTACGGCCTTAATCAGACCTAAATTGCCCTCCTGGATCAAATCCAAAAATAGCATCCCCCGGCCCACATATCGCTTGGCGATACTGACCACCAAACGCAAATTGGCTTCGGCTAAACGCCGTTTGGCCCACTCATCACCTTGTTCTATTTTCTTGGCTAACTCTACTTCCTCTTCGGCCGTCAGAAGGGGTACTCGCCCGATTTCTTTCAAGTACATGCGTACAGGATCATCGAGACCGATCCCTTCAGGAACTAGAAGGCTGACATCTGAACTGGCCTCACCATTCTCCGATTCTTCATCTGGATCATCGGTTTCAACACTGTCGTGTAGAATATCGATACCCATTCTGCCCAAGCCTTCATAAATCTCATCGATTTGCTCAGGGGACAAATCTACATCCTGTAAGGCATCCATAATTTCTTTGTAGCTAACAGCACCTTTCTTTTTCCCCCGGCTGATCAATTCCTTAAGGGATTCGATGCTGGACAATTCCTTTTCGCTCACCTTTTCTCCCCCCTTCCGGTCAACACACTTTGCGGCCTTTATTGATCTAATAGGGCTAGGGTTTAACAATTCCCTATACTATCCTTCAAATCCTTGTACCGAATTAAAAGAGAATCTAAAAATCTTACCGAATCAATTTCTTTACCCAGTTCCTTCTCCAAGGATGCCAAAATTGCGCTCAAACGGTATTGTTTCATCCTAAGGATACAATTATCCAAGATTTCCTTGGTGGCCAAACCGGGTTCTTCCCGAACAAGATGGGCCAGGATGCCGCTGGCATGGACCTGCGCGTCTTGGGCAATATCCTGGGGCAGAGTGGTATAACCGGCGGCCCGGCGCTGAAGGATCTTGGCCACGATGTGGCGCAAGCCGGCATGGGTAAAATCCTCAACTCCAACCTTCTCGGCTACCTGATCCACCAATTGGGGATTCTCCAACATAAGCCTGACCAACTCCATCTCCACCAAAGGCGGGTCGGCCATGGCGTCTTTACTATTATAACTAGTTTGCTCCGTTGTATGCCTATACCTGCTTGTCTTTCCTGATTTTCCCTTATATTTCTCTAATTCTGTCCCTAAGGCCGCCCCGGAGATGCCTAATCGCTCTGCTACTGCCCCTACATAGACTTCTCTGACGGCCACATTATTAATCCCCGCCAAGATAGGTATTACCCGCTGAACGGCCTCGGCCCGGGAGGCTGGGTCTTTCGGTTGAGCACCGATCGCCAATTTTAAGCGGTAATCGATGAGGGGCAGGGCATGGCGACGCAAACTAGCAAAATCTCCACCCTTGCTCACAAAGCTGTCGGGATCCTCGCCCTTTGGTAATTCGATTAACCGCACGTCCATTCCTTTATTTTCCAAGACTTCCAGTCCCCGCAAGGTGGCCTTCTGTCCTGCGGCATCGGCATCATAGGCGATTAGAGCTCGCCTGGTCTCCCGGCGTAAGAGCTCCACTTGGTCTTCCGTCAAAGCGGTACCCAAGCTGGAGACTGCCTCCTTATGACCTGCTTGATGAAGGGCAATGACATCCATATAACCCTCCACGATGATGGCTTCCTCACTACTACGCATACCCTTGCGGGCTAAGTGAAGACCGTAGAGGATTTTCCTTTTGTTAAACAACGGTGTTTCGGGACTATTTAAGTATTTAGGTCCGCCTCCCTCTCCCAAAGCCCGGCCGCCGAATCCAATAACCCGGCCCCGCCGATTGGCGATGGGAAAGATTAACCGATTGCGGAAGCGATCATAGGGTGTATTACGCCGACCGATGGCCACAAGGCCCGCTTCAACAGCTGCCTGGAGGCTGTAACCAGCCTTGCGTAAGTAGTTCCATAAATAACCTCGCCCGTAGGGGGCGAATCCCAATTGAAATTCCCGGGCCGTTGTAGCCGCGATACCTCGCTTTTGTAAATATCGCCGGGCGACTTCTCCCCTAGGGCTTTCCCAAAGACAGCGTTGGTAAAACTCCGTCGCTTTGGCACAGATGGCTAAAAGCTCATCACGACCATCATCCCTCTGGGGACTTGCTTCGGGCAATGGAAGTCCAAATCGTCGAGCTAAAAACTCGACGGCTTCCCCAAAGGAGAGTTTTTCCATCTCCATGACGAAGTTGATTATATCTCCCCCGGCCCCACAACCGAAACAATAGTAAAGTCCCTTTTCGCCGTTGACGTTAAAAGACGGAGTCCGTTCATTGTGAAAGGGACATAACCCTTTAAAACTCTTACCACTCTTTTGTAAACGGACGTAATCGCCAATCAGTTGGACGATATCACAACTATCCCGGATCTCGTCGATAACTTCTTGGGCAATCTTGGCCGCCATTTAACTCCCCCCATGTCGGTACACCATTCGACAGCAAAACTCCAACTCCTGCCCTTTTTACCGACGCCAACCCTGGGGAAGAAATTTTTCCACATAATCGGCCATAGCAAACCGATCGGTCATCCCCGCGATATAATCTACCGCCCGATCGCGCCCGGGTTCCACGGGAACGGCCTGAATATACTCCGGCAGCTCCTGGGGGTTCTCCACATAGAATACATAAAGCCTTGATAAGGTATCCCGGACTTTGCTTTCCTCTTGCTTAGCCGCCGAACCTACATAAACATGGGCAAAAAGAAAATCCCGCAACAGATTTGTTGCTTCCCAAATCGGGGGGCTCATAGCTATATAACCCCGATCTTGACTGTATTCCACCAGATCCCGGATCATCCTATCGATCCGCTGGGAATGATCTCGGCCGAGAACCTCTAAAGCCGGAGAGGGCAGCTGCTCCAAGGTAATGAGCCCTGCCCGTAAAGCATCATCTATATCATGGTTAATATAGGCGATCCGATCGGAGAGTTTTACGATCTGTCCTTCCAAGGTCGCCGGCATCTGGGGGCCCGTATGGTTAAGAATACCATCCCGCACTTCCCAAGTGAGATTCAACCCCCGGTAGGCAGGATCCTTTTCCTCTAGAACATCGACCACCCGCAGACTTTGCTGGTTATGGGAGAATCCGCCGGGTACCAAATCGTTTAATGTGGCCTCCCCCGCGTGTCCAAAGGGGGTGTGTCCAAGATCATGACCAAGGGCGATGGCCTCCGTCAAGTCTTCATTGAGACCTAAGGCCCGGGCTGCGGTGCGGGCGATTTGGCTGACTTCCAGGGTATGGGTCAACCGGGTCCGGTAATGATCACCTTCTGGGGCGATAAAGACTTGGGTCTTATGCATCAGACGGCGAAAGGCTTTACAATGGATGATCCGATCCCGGTCCCTTTGGAAAGGAGTTCGATAATCGCATTCCCGCTCCTGGTACATACGGCCCCGGGTAGTGATACAGGCCCGTGGAGAAAGATGTTTCCTCTCCCATCGTTGCCGGTCTTCCCGTTTCCACAATGGCCCCACCTCCCATCGCCTTTGGGGAGAAAGAAACCCGCGCTGTTGAGCACGGGTTTCCAGCCTCAACTTCTATTAAAGCAGAGGGCTACTTCCGAGGTGCCTTCACCTGAGCTTGGGCAGCTGCCAAGCGGGCAATCGGTACACGGAAGGGTGAGCAGCTTACGTAGTCCATGCCAACCTTGTGGCAGAACTCGACGGAGGCAGGATCGCCACCATGTTCACCACAGATACCGATCTTCAGGTCCGACTTGGTCTGCCGTCCCTTTTGGACACCGACTTCAACTAGAGCGCCAACACCAGCTTGGTCCAAGGTCTGGAAGGGATCCTTTTCCAAGATACCCTGGCTGATATAGTCGTCTAAGAAGGTACCGGCGTCGTCGCGGCTGAAACCGAAGGTCATCTGGGTCATATCGTTGGTACCGAAGGAGAAGAAGTCGGCGACCTCAGCGATCTTATCGGCAACGAGGGCGGCCCGAGGTACTTCGATCATGGTACCGACCAGGTAGTCCACCTTCACACCGGCTTCTTCCATGACCTTCTCAGCAACGGCAACGACCTTTTCCCTCAAGATAGCCAGTTCCCGTTTGGTTCCGACCAAGGGGATCATGACTTCGGGATAGACCTTTACGCCTTCTTTAGTTAGCTGAACAGCAGCCTCGAAGATGGCCCGAGCTTGCATTTCATAGATTTCAGGATAGGTGATGCCTAAGCGGCAACCACGGTGGCCGAGCATGGGGTTGAACTCTTCCAAGCTGGCAACCTTGGCTTTGAGATCGGCGGCAGTAACGCCCATTTCCTTGGCCAGAGCGTCAATAGCACTATCTTCCTGGGGCAGGAATTCGTGCAGCGGCGGGTCAAGGAGCCGGATGGTTACCGGTAGACCGTCCATAGCCCTGAAAATGCCAACAAAGTCTTCCCGTTGGAAGGGGAGGATCAAGGCGAGGGCTCGGCGGCGGCCTTCTTCATCGTTAGCTAGGATCATCTGCCGTACGGCGGAAATCCGGTCTTCAGCAAAGAACATATGCTCAGTCCGACACAGACCGATACCTTGGGCGCCAAATCCGCGAGCGACTTCGGCATCGTGGGGAGTGTCGGCGTTGGTCCGTACCTGCAAGGAGCGGAATTCATCGGCCCACTCCATGAGGCGACCGAAGTCACCGGTCAACTGGGGCTCAACCAGTTTAACTTCGCCGAGGATTACTTCACCGGCAGTACCGTTCAAGGTGATGACATCGCCTTCTTTAACGGTAACATCGCCCACACGGAAGAACTTTTCATCGGCATTGACCTGCAGGGCACCAGCCCCGGCCACACAACACTTACCCATACCCCGGGCGACAACGGCTGCGTGGGAGGTCATACCACCGCGGGAGGTGAGAATACCGACGGCTACGTGCATACCACCGATATCTTCCGGAGAAGTTTCGGTCCGCACCAGGATGACTTCTTCTCCCCGAGCTGCCCATGCTTCGGCATCTTCAGCGGTGAAGACTACCTTACCTACAGCAGCACCTGGGGAAGCAGGCAAACCGGTAGCTAAGACATCATACTTGGTGTTCGCATCAATCATCGGGTGGAGCAACTGGTCCAGCTGTTCAGCAGGAACCCGGGTGATAGCTGTAGCCTTGTCGATGAGGCCTTCATCGACCATATCGACGGCGATTTTCACCGCAGCGGTAGCAGTCCGCTTACCGGCCCGGGTTTGCAGCATGTATAGTTTACCTTCTTGGATGGTAAACTCTACGTCTTGCATTTCTTTGTAGTGTTCTTCCAGCTTGGCACGGATATCCAACAGCTGGTCGTAAATTTCGGGCATGATTTCATGCAACTTGGAAATCGGTTCGGGGGTCCGAATACCGGCTACAACGTCTTCCCCTTGGGCGTTGATCAGATACTCGCCGTAGAATACGTTTTCGCCCGTTGCCGGGTCCCGGGTAAAGGCAACACCGGTACCGCAGTCTTCGCCCATGTTACCGAAGACCATCGTTTGAATGTTAACAGCAGTTCCCCAGTGTCCAGGAATATCGTTGATTTCGCGGTAGCGAACGGCCCGGGGGTTAAACCAGGAGTTGAATACCGCGTTGATTGCGCCTCTCAATTGTTCGAAAGGCTCTTCAGGGAAGGATTCGCCAGCATTTTCCTTAATGATGGACTTAAATTCTTCGGCCAACTGTTTCAGGTCATTGACATCCATATCCAGGTCGCTGACGATGCCCTTCTTTTCCTTCAGGGCTGCGATGGCGCCTTCGAAGAGGTCGTGGTCGACACCCATAACGACGTCGCCGTACATCTGGAGGAAGCGCCGGTAGCAGTCGTAAGCAAACCGTTCATTTCCGGTTTTCTTAGCCAGACCAGCTACGGTGGTATCATTCAGACCCAAGTTCAAAACGGTGTCCATCATACCGGGCATGGAAACCCTAGCCCCGGAACGAACAGACAGCAACAAGGGGTCATTAGGATCGCCGAATTTGACGCCCATTTCGGCTTCCAATTTAGCCAGATTTGCCTTAACTTGTTCTTCCAAGCCTTCGGGCCATTGACGACCAGAATCGTAGAACTTAATACAGGTTTCGGTGGTGATGGTAAAGCCAGGGGCGCCAGGGATACCTATTGCAAACATTTCTGCTAGGTTGGCACCTTTACCGCCAAGGAGGTTCCGCATCTCGCCAGAACCTTCAACCTCGGTCTGTCCGAAATAATAAACCCATTTCGTACTCACCCTAGTTCCTCTCCCTTCCTTGCTTTGGCTGAGAGCTAAGCTCTCGCCTCATATTCTTCCCAACATATTTGCAATTGGCCTCTTCGGCCAAAAACTGCCTGATTTGGAAATAACACCCCAGTTATATTCTAGCCTTAGACCGACATTCCTTCTTTCCCGAGAAAAAAATTCATGTTCCGACAATGAGACTGAAATCACAGATCCGCTGGAAAAGGTTTGTCAGTGCCTTGAGCAGAGCTAGTCGATTCTTGCGGATGGCCGGATCATCGCTCATAACCAAGACCGCATCAAAAAAGGCATTGATGGGCTCCTTGAGTTGAGCCAATACCTGCAAAGCTCCCCTATAATCTTGCCCACTTACAGCCTTTTCTACCTTGCTTCGAATATCTAGATAGCTTTCATATAAAGTCACTTCTTCCGGTTCTTGGAAAAGCTGGGGATCGAGCTGTTCGTCCTCGGCTTTGGACGCCAAATTGCCCACCCGCTGACAAGCGGTCAGCAAAACTTCGAATTCTGGAGCAGACAGGACCTGTTGGATGGCCTCCGTGCGAGCGATGATTTGGGGTAGATGTTCCTGCTCGACGGCGATAACGCTATCGATAACATCGTAGCGAACACCCCGTTCCGAGAGAATACCCCGCAAACGGCCCATAAAGAACCGATGAACCTCTTCTACAGAACTGGCCTCGATGGTCCGGTCGTATCCCGCCGCCGCCAGCTTAATCAACGAAGGCAAGGAAACATCTAAAGACTGCTCCAACATGATGTTGATAATACCTAAGGCCTGCCGCCTTAAAGCATAGGGATCTTGGGAGCCTGTGGGAAGCAAGCCGATGGCAAAGCAGCCGACGATGGTATCTAGTTTATCGGCGATGCTCACTATAGCGCCGGGCGTGCTTTCCGGCAGCCGGTCTCCGGACCACCGGGGTAGGTAGTGTTCATAGACTACCTGGGCTACTTCCGGGGATTCTCCCGACCTGAGGGCGTATTCACGGCCCATGACCCCCTGTAATTCGGGAAATTCACCGACCATATTGGTCACCAAATCGGCCTTGGCTAAATAGGCACCCCGGATCGCGATCCCTTTGGTCTCCTGGCCAACCTTAAGCTCCGCAGCCAATTTATCAACTAAGGATTGGACCCGTTGGACTTTGTCGTAAACGGTACCCAATTCCTCTTGGAATACAATCTGGTCCAACCGTTCCACGTAATCGGCCAAAGGTAGGCGCTGATCGGTCTCCCAGAAAAACTGAGCGTCGGCCAAGCGAGCAGCGAGAACCTTTTCATTACCCTGACGGACCTTTTGCCGGTCCCCTTGACCGTTGGCCACGGTGATGAAGCGATTAAGGAGCCGACCTTGCCCATCGAGGACGGGGAAATAGCGTTGGTGTTCCCGCATGGGAGTGATCAATACCTCCCGGGGCAGGCTCAAATAACTGGCATCGAATTCCCCCCAAATGGCCCGGGGATACTCGACCAAGTTCGTCACTTCGGCCAACAAATCTTCATCGAGCAGAACCTGGCCACCGGCCTCCTGGGCCGCCTCTTCGATTTGTTGCTTAATTCTCTCCCGGCGTAATTGGGGATCGACCAAGACGCCAGCCCTTTCCAACACTTCAAGGTATTCATCGGGCCTTGTCAGCTCTACCGGTTGAGGGTGGATAAAGCGATGGCCTCTGGTGGTCCGCCCGCTATCCACACCGGCGACGCTAAAGGGGATCAGCTGATCACCGAAAAGACCTACCAGCCAACGAATTGGCCTGGCGAAGCGGTAATCATAGCTTCCCCAGCGCATATTCTTGGGAAAGGATAGGGAATCGATCAACCGGGTACAAAACTGGGGCAAAACATCGATGGCCGGTAGGCCCGCCTTCTTAATTTGAGCAAAGACATACTCCCCTTGGGGCAGACTTCGGACTTCCAAGTCTTCTAAAGGGATACCGTGACCTTTGGCAAAACCGATGGCCGCCTTGGTCGGTCGACCCTCTTCATCGAAGGCGATCTTCTTGGCCGGTCCCTTGGCTTCTTCTACTAAATCGGCCTGGCGGCAAGCCACATCCCGCACATAGAGGGTCAAACGGCGGGGTGTACCCCAAACCATGATTTCCCCGTGGTCCAGGCGGTATTCCGCCAGGAGTTCCTCTCCCTTGGCTTTGAGATTGGCCATGCCCGAATCAACCATCCGCGCCGGCAGTTCTTCTAAACCGATTTCGAACAGGAGATCTTGCTTCATGCCTCTGCACCACCTTTTGCCAATAAGGGAAAACCTAGCCTTTCCCGCTGAGCTAGGAATTTTTCTGCACAACGACGGGCCAGATTTCGCACCCGGGCGATGTAACCGGTCCGTTCCGTGACACTAATAGCCCCCCGGGCATCGAGGAGGTTAAAGGTATGGGAACACTTTAAGACATAATCGTAGGCCGGAAGGACCACATCTTGGGCGAGGATTGCTTCCGCTTCCCTTTCGTACATATCAAAGAGCTTAAACAGGGTGGCCACATCGGCGATTTCGAAATTGTAACGGGAGTACTCTAACTCATTATGCTGAAAAACATCGCCATAGGTGACATCGCCCACCCATTCTAGATCAAATAGGCTGTCTTTTTTCTGGATGAACATGGCTAATCTTTCGACCCCGTAGGTAATCTCCACAGCCACGGGGTTAAGATCGATCCCACCAACCTGTTGGAAATAGGTGAATTGGGTAACCTCCATGCCATCTAACCAGACTTCCCACCCGAGCCCCCAGGCACCAAGGGTTGGTGATTCCCAGTCATCTTCCACAAAGCGGATATCGTGCTCTTCCGGTGGGATGCCTAGGGCCCGCAGACTTTCCAGGTACAACTCCTGGATATTATCGGGCGACGGTTTCATGATGACTTGGTATTGATAATAATGCTGGAGGCGATTGGGGTTTTCTCCATAGCGCCCATCGGCAGGACGACGAGATGGTTGGACGTAGGCCACATTCCAAGGCTCCGGTCCCAGCACCCACAAACAGGTAGCCGGATGCATCGTCCCGGCGCCTACTTCCATGTCATAAGGTTGCTGGATTAGACAATTTTGCTGGGCCCAATAGCTTTGGAGAGTCAAAATCATCTCTTGCAAATTCATAGCAACACCCCCTTAAAAATCAAAAACCCTTCGAACCTGGTCTGCTGACCAGGGACGAAAGGTATCCTTCCGCGGTTCCACCCTGATTGGCGCCGTCGGCGCCCCCTCCTTTGACTTCCGGCTCCCAAGTGCCCTGGTAAGCAGTATAGATCCGGCTCCCACCCACCCGGATTCGCTGGCTATACCCAAATCTTACCATCTGCTTATTCATCGCCGTCAACCATATTAACCTACCATATAGTACCTAATCTGCACCCAACTGTCAACTAGTCTTCTTCGTCCTTTTTCACCACTTCTAGACTACACTTGGTGGCAATACAAGCCACACCACCCAACAAAGCCAGTTTAGGCAAGAGGGCGGTACCTAACAAACCGGCCGCCACCGGAATATCCATCAATACATCTTCTCCTCGGCGGACCCGTAACCGCACCCGATTGCCCTTCTTCAAAAGATCTTGGGCCCGTCCGAGGGCCTCCCGGCCTTTAGCTTCCAATTCTTCCGAAAGACCGCTGCCCTCCTGCTCCGCCAAAACCAGGGCCTGGACGATATCCCCCTGGGCTGCGTCGAGGAGTTCCTTCGCTTGGGTATAACTTAAATTAGCCCGTCGACGCAGGATGTCGATCTTCTCCAGTTCATCGAAACTACCCATAGCCTAACCTCCTCCGATGGAGCGTAAGAAATCTACCGATTTTATGGGCCGCTGGCCGTGGAAACTGATATAGGAACTTAAAACCCCTTCCATTTCCCGGCTGATGCTTTCCGAAGGTTTTAAGATCCCTACGATCCTGAGCCGGCCTCGGGCCAACTGGCGTAACATCTCCCAGGTCCCTGGACTCAAAAGGGGAACTCCCGAAGGTTGACAAGCGCTGCAAACCATACCGCCCCGCTCCACACTAAAACCCTCTCCTGGGGCCCCACAACCGACGCAGCGGTCCAGTTGAGGTCGATACCCGGTGTAACTCAACAAGTGGAGTTCGAAGTAACGGGCTAAAGTCGTACTTGGTCCCATATCAGCCAACCAAGTGAAGGTATTGGCTAATAGCAAGAAAAGGTCTTCATGGGGATCCCTTTCTTCCAGGAAAACATCGACCAGTTCCGCAAAATAAGCGGCTAAAGCCATGGTCGACAAATCTTCCCGCAATACTCGATAAGGGTTAAGAAGCTCCCCTTGACTGAGTCGGTCAAGATTCTTGCCCCGAAAGAGAAGAAACTTCCCATGGACAAAGGGTTGGCATAAGGCTAGTAATCGACTGCGCATCCGCCGCGCTCCGGAAGCGGCTGCCCGGATTTTCCCTTCATCCTTAGTCAACAAGGTGACGATTTTATCGGCTTCCCCCAAATTTCGGGTCCGCAAAACTATACCTTCCGTTCGATAAAGGGCCAATAACATCCCTTCTCTGCACTAGATTACCCGTCTGTTTACAGGTTTATCCGCCGAAACGGCGGAAGAGGTAAAAGCAAAGGGAAAGAATGATGCTGATGAGTATGCTGCTGGTAATGGGGAAAACAAAGGTAAAACCTTCCCTTCGGATGAAAATATCCCCCGGCAGCCGAAACAGGTTAAAGGGCAGACGACCGGCAAAGCTCATTAAGGCTCCTACGGCAACTAGAACGATGCCTAAGGTGATGAACAGCCGACCTAATTCCGGCATTTCCAGCCCTCCTCAAAAAGTTCTCCCTGGTATTGTAACCGGAAATGTTCATAAGCCCGCCGGGTAGCCACCCGTCCCCGGGGAGTCCGCTGGAGAAACCCCTTCTGAAGCAAATAGGGCTCATGGACATCTTCAATAGTATCCTTGGCTTCATTGATCACCGCCGCCAAGGTATCTAAACCGACGGGCCCTCCGTCGAATTTTTCGATAATCGTCCGCAACAACATACAATCGGTCCCATCGAGGCCTAAGGGATCGACTTCCAACATTTCCAAGGCCTGGCGAGCCATGGGCCCGGTGATTTTACCCGTCCCTTGAACTTGAGCAAAATCCCGCACCCTTCTTAACAATCGGTTGGCGACCCGGGGGGTCCCCCGGGACCGGCTGGCCAACTCGAGGGCTCCTTCTCCATCGATCTCCACCCCCAGGATTTGTGCGGAGCGGCTGATAATGGCTTGTAATTCCTCCGGTTCGTAAAAGTCCATCCGACTAATGACTCCAAAACGATCCCTTAACGGGGAGGTTAACATCCCCGCTCTGGTGGTGGCTCCCACCAGGGTAAAGGGATTTAGTTCCAACCGCACCGAACGGGCCCCGGGGCCTTTGCCGATCATGATATCGACGACTCCGTCTTCCATGGCGGGATAGAGGACTTCCTCCACCGCCCGATTGAGCCGATGAATTTCATCGATGAATAAGACTTCCCCCGGTTCTAAATTACTCAATAGGGCGACTAAATCTCCCGTCCTTTCTATTGCCGGTCCCGACGTGGTTCGAATGCCCACACCCATCTCCCCGGCGATAATATGGGCCAGGGAAGTTTTGCCCAAACCGGGGGGGCCGTAGAGGAGCACATGATCTAAAGCTTCCCGTCGTTGCTTGGCCGCGGCGATGAAAATCTGCAGATTCTCTACGACCTTTTTCTGGCCGATGAACTCGGTCAGTTGACGGGGCCGCAAACTGGCTTCTAACTCTATTTCTTCGGGCCAATGATCATTGGAGAGAACCCGTTTCTCCATTATGAGACCTCCTTAGATTAGATGGCTCAAGGCCCGACGCACCATTTCTTCCACCGTTAGATCCCCCGTCTCCCCTTCAGTCTTTTGTAACGCCGCCGCGGCTTCAGCTTGGCTGTATCCTAAAGCCAACAAAGCCGCCAAGGCATCGGCTCCGGGGGAGCCCTGAGGTAGAGAGGGGATCTCTTCGTCGACCAATTTATCTTTCAATTCCAAGAGAATCCGCTGGGCCGTCTTTTTCCCAATCCCCGGCAAGGTAGTCAAAAGGGCCATATCGCCCGTCATGACCGCCTGGCGGAACTCCCTGGGATCGATGGCCGATAGGATCTTCAAAGCCGATTTGGGTCCTAGACCCGAAACGGTGATCAATTGGCGAAATAGCCCTTCCTCTTCCCGGGTCCCAAAACCATATAGGGTTAGGGCATCATCCCGAACATGTAAATAAGTATATAAGGTCAAGGTCGAGTCGGTTTCCCCTAACCTTTCCCACAAGGATAAGGGAACATAGACCATAAAACCGATCCCACCCACATCTAAGACCACGTGTTCGGTTCCCCTAGCGATAATTTGACCACGGAGTGTGGCAATCATAGTTTATGTCTCTCCCAAAGAGCTAATGTGCCTCCTAAATGGGCATGGGTAATCGCGACGGCCAAAGCATCGGTCACATCATCGGGTTTCGGAGTTTCCCTCAAACCCAATAGGATTTTCACCATATAGGCGACCTGCTCTTTATCGGCCCGCCCCTGGCCCGTTAAGGCCTGTTTCACCTGCAGCGGCGTATACTCCTCCACCGGCAGACCGGCTTGGGCTCCGGCCAAGATGGCCACGCCCCGGGCTTGGCCCACGGCCAAGGCACTGCGGATGTTTTTGTTGAAGAACAACTGTTCAACGACGACAACTCCCGGATGATATTTATCGATCAATGCCTCGAGGGCATCATAGATTTGCCGTAACCGCTGGGCCTGATCTAAATCAGCCCTGGTTCGAATGACACCATAAGTAAGGGGGTGTAGCTTCCTTTGATCAGAGGCCACCACCCCATAACCTGTCAAAGCGGTTCCCGGATCAATGCCTAGAATCACTTCCACAAGGCATCCCCCTTCAGAACCTTTATTCGACAAAGGAAAAGCCTTTCCCTCTAATTGGAAAGGCTGCTATGTACGGCCCTCAGACTCTCCGATCCCCTCAAGGATCAGGAGGGCTTCTTCTTCATCGGCCACCGGAATTCCCTGTAGTAGGTCGCTGCGCTCATCACCGGGGATATTCCGCAACAGAATGTTCGTCCGTCGCAGAACCCGCCCCCCGGCTTGGGGATGACCTTGGAAAATGGCGACGTGTCCCTCACTAACACCTAAGTACATCTGGGCATGGCGGGGACAGGGACCACCACGCTTTTCCACCGTTAATTCCCGGGGGCCGAAGCTTTTGACCGCCCACTGCCCATAGGCTTCTTCAACCTCCCGCCTGGTCTTACCCACCATATCGGACGGCACTAATCTCGCGGGCAGGGTTTCCCGACATCCATCATCATAGACCATGGTCACCAACAGATTGGCCTCTAAGGCTAAGACTTCTTCTAGATCCCCTTGGGGCAGGCCACCGGTGCCCCCACCCCGCAAAAGGTCACTAGCTTCCTCAAAGGTCATCTGGTGGTAATAGAGGAACACCCCGAAGGTAAAGCCCGCCACAAAAACCGTCAGTCCCAAGCCCAGGACAACCCACTTTCCCTTCTTGCCCATTGGCAACACTCCTTGGGCTTTCTTTTGCCCCTAGTGTTCCCTGGACCGAAGGGAATATACAACTATTGATCCAATTTTTCCAACAGTTCGTCGGGGATATCAAAATTAGCATAAACCTCTTGGATATCGTCATGGTCTTCTAAGACACCCATCAGTTTCAGGAGGGGTTCAGCGGTAGCCTCGTCTACTTCCACGGTGTTTTGAGGCAACATGGTGATTTTGGCCTCCTCCACCGGCAAGCCTGATCCCCGCAAGCCTTCTAGGACCTCGTTGAAATCTTCGGGTGCGGTGAAAACCTCTACGAGACCATCTTCGATTTGGACGTCTTCCGCGCCGGCTTCTAAAGCCGCCAACATAACTACGTCCTCATCACCGCCGGCCTGGGCTAGATCCATGGTCAAATATCCCTTTTTTTCAAACATCCAAGAAACACAACCGGTCTCCCCCAAGCTTCCGCCATATTTGCTGAACAGATGGCGGATATCGCCGGCGGTCCGATTGCGGTTATCGGTCATAATTTCCATCATAATGGCTACGCCCCCGGGCCCATAGCCTTCATAGACAATTTCTTCGTAATTGGAGCCTTCGAGCTCTCCAGTACCCCGTTTAATGGCCCGCTCGATATTATCATTAGGCATATTAACTGCCCGAGCCCTTTCGATGGCCAATCGCAACCTCTGGTTCGCGTTGGGATCGCCTCCACCTTCCCGGGCGGCCACCGTCAGTTCCCGGGATAGCCTAGTGAAGACCTTCCCCCGCCGGGCATCTTCCTTAGCCTTCTTATGCTTGATATTGGCCCATTTTGAATGTCCAGCCATTAAGCTCCCTTCCTTCTACTAATATCGCCCTTTATTGTAGCATATTTAGCCATGAACTGCTAGTTAGGGCCAAAGGGAGAAGCCTGCTGCGCCCGGCGGATTAAAATTAAGAGCCAGCCAAAAACGACGGCCACCAAGGCGATGGCCGTCCAAGGAGGCAAAATGCCCCCGATGAGAATAAAATCATACAGGCCATGGAAAAAAACGGCCCAAGCCAATCCTTTGGCCATCTCCCACCCCCCCGCTGAGCTAAACTTGGCCCGACCGATATAATAACCCATCACCCCGGCGAAGGAGGCATGGGCTAAAAAGGCGATCACACCCCGAGGCAGGGCCACACCGGCTCCAAAACCAAGAACGTAGAAGACGTTTTCCACCGCTGCAAAACCTAAACCAGCGCTGATGGCATAAATGATCCCATCTAGACCTTCATTAAAATGGGAGGAAAAGTAGGCACCCCATAGGACGGCCAAAA
This sequence comes from Limnochordia bacterium, assembly GCA_050944915.1. Lineage (GTDB taxonomy): Bacteria > Bacillota > Limnochordia > JAAZLZ01 > JAAZLZ01 > JBMNRY01. Next base: position 22,621 of record JBMNRY010000002.1, on the reverse strand, counting down.
GCTTTACCCCCTCCTCGGCAAACCCAACTACCAAAAAGGTGACCAACAGGGTAGCTAGTAAATGGGGTGGACTCTCTAACCAAGGGCGAAAGAGGCCTTCCCACAAAATGGCCGGGATGACCATGAACATGCCCCCAACGAAGGTCTTAACTAATAGGGCAAAAGGCTCCCTATCCCAGGGATCGAAACGCTGGAAATACCATAACCATAACAAACCGGGCCCAAGGGAAAGGATGATTATTCCTAACATCGGCGGCCTCCTCAATCCAATGGGAGTTTCCTGTTCATCCTTTCCCCTGGGAAAGAAAACATGCCCTCAAGCAAGGTGGAATTCTTTCCATTAAAAAAAGCCCCTGCAGGGGCTTTTGGGTCCATCTTAGCCAAGCAACCACAAGAACAGATAGATGGCCAAGAGAACGAGGAAAGCAAAGAAGGATAGTGGGCCGAGTACCCACATCAAAAAGGCAAAGACAGTCAACATCAAGAAGCTGGCAATGGCCTCCAAGCTATCGGGATCGCCAAAGAGTTGGGGCTTTACCACCGACGTTTCTTTCATCTTACTGACCTCCTCATCCCAGGATAAATTACGGCCCCGCCGTATCTTCGCTATATCTTATGGAGAGGTCCTGGGACTAGTGCCAGTAAGGCTTACCTATTTATTGGTCGCTATAGAGGCGACCGGCTTTGGCGATATTCTCCCGGGGCAGCTCCTCGATGACGATGGTCACCGCCTCAGCAGGACATTTGAGAACATCACAGACCAAATCGGTCATTTCCTTGGCTAAAGTCCGCTTCTGTTCGGTGGTGCGACCTTCTAACATGGTAACGTTGATGATGGGCAATGACTACACCTCCCTAGAGGGCTGCTTGGTAAATAGCCCTGATATCCTCTCTAGTTACCCGGCGGGGATTTAACCGGATACCGTTAACATTCATCAAACTGAGCTCGATTAATTCGTCAATGTTTTCTTCCTTCACTCCCGCTTGGCCTAGCCCATCGGGAATGCCGATATCGGCATTTAAGCTCCATACGGCTTCCACCGCGGCTTGGGCAGCCTCCCTTAATGTCAATCCTTCGACATTCTCCCCAAGGGCCCGGGCCACATCGGCAAATCGTTCTAGATTACCGATGAGGTTGAATTCCATCACATGGGGCAACAAGATGGCATTACCGATGCCATGGGGCACACCACATAGGGAACCAGCCGCTTGGGACATGGCGTGGACAAGGCCGACGGAGGAGTTGCTAAAGGCCATCCCCGCAATGGTACTACCTAAAGCCATCCCCTTACCGGCTTGGAGATCCCCCTGGCCTGCAGAGATAGCCCGAATATTGGCCCCAATCAGAGAAATGGCCCGCAAGCATAAGGCATCGGAAATGGGTTGGGCCTTGCGACAGGTGTAACCTTCGATGGCATGGGTCAGGGCATCCATCCCCGTGGAAGCCGCGATCCTCGGCGGTTGATTGGCGATCAATTCATAGTCCACGAGGGAGAGGGTTGGATAATTATAATCGCTGCCGATACCCCGCTTGAATTTCCGCTCTAAGTCAGTGACCACAGCGTTGCGGGTTACCTCACTACCGGTTCCCGCAGTAGTCGCTACGGCGATAAGGGGCATTAGGGGACCGGGTACCATCTTATCCCGGGCATACTCGACGATGCTACCGCCGTGGGTATGAACGATGTTCACCAATTTCGAAGCATCCATGGGACTACCGCCGCCGATACCGATGAAGGAATCAACGCCTTCCTCCGCCGCTATTTTAGCCATTCGATCGATCAATTCGTTGTCGGGATCGGGGTTCACTTCGTCGAAGAGTACATATTCGATACCGGCCTCTTCCAAAGCTTGCAAGCCCCGCTCTAGAATCCCCGCCTGGGCAATGCCTTGATCGCTGACAACCATCGGCTTTTTCATGCCCAATTCCGCCGCCCGCTGACCCAGTTGTGCATAGACTCCAAAACCGGTGACTACCCTGGTTGGACAAAAGAATTCCTTCACCTCAGCCAACATGGACAATCCCTCCTTGAATGATTAGACCGATGTTGCGCAAATTGGCACAATTATATTTTCTTTTGACAGCCGTGGGAATCCTCCCCTTTTTGCACAATTATTGGCTCCAGGCAGTCCTGAAAGAAAAAAGTATTGCACATTTCCAAAAGTATTGTGAAATATGACACTAATAGTCTTGTATTCCCGTGGAGGGCATGATACAATACAATCGTGAAACTAGGAACTAACCTTAAAGAGAAATGGGGTTCGACCTGTGGTCACCATCTCCGTTTGTGTCGGAAGCTCCTGTCATCTGAAAGGTTCCTATGATGTGATCACCAATTTACAGGCCTTGATCGACGAGCACCAGCTCGCCGATCTGGTGGAATTAGAGGGGACCTTTTGCCTTGGCCACTGTACACAAGCGGTGGTGGTAGCCATCGATGGAGAATTATTCTTTAATCTCAATAAGGATAATACAGAGCAATTCTTTACCCAAGAAATCTTAGCCCGCGTGGGGGTACCATAATGGAGTTTTTCCTGAAGACGATCCAGGCCCAATGTAAAGATTGCTATAAATGTGTCCGTCACTGCCCCGTGAAAGCCATTAAAGTCCATACAGGACATGCCCAAATCTGGCAGGAACGTTGTATCTTAGATGGACATTGTCTTAGTGTTTGTCCCCAAGGGGCCAAACAGGTATTAAGCGATGTAGACAAAGTTAAGACCTATTTACAACAAGATACACCGGTTGTAGTCAGTCTTGCTCCATCTTACATCGCCTCCTGTCATCACCCCCACAAGATCGTCGCCGGTTTGAAGGCTTTAGGATTCTCATATGTGGAAGAGACGGCTAACGGGGCGGAATTGGTTGCTTGGGCCCACCGAGCTTATATCGAAGCCCATAAGGGTCCCTTCATCGCCAGTTCCTGTCCTGGGGTTGTCAATCTAATTGAAAAACACTACCCGGCCGCCAGGGATTATCTAATCCCCATCGTTTCCCCGATGATCGCCCATGGGCATCTGCTTCGGGAAAGCTACGGCCCCCAGTGCCGGGTTGTCTTCATCGGCCCCTGTGTGGCCAAGAAGGGCGAAGCTGCGGAAACCCAGTTCCAAGGAGTCATCGATGCCGTCTTAACCTTTACCCAATTGGAGGAATTCTTCCAGGATGCCGGGATCGACTGGGCCCAATTAGAGGCTCAGCCCTTCGATCGGCCCCGAACCAAATGGGCCCGCCTGTTCCCCATCGGTGGAGGTCTTTTGAAAACAGCCCATTTAACGACGGATATGTTGGACCAAGAAATGATCACCGTCACCGGTATCCAAGAATGTCAAGGGATGCTCAAACTGTTGTTGAGCACCGAGGTACCCTATCGCTTAATCGAAATGTTAGCTTGTAGCGGTGGCTGTATCGATGGTCCTTGTATCCCAGTTGAAGATAACATTTTTGAAAAACGCCGCCGTTTAATGGAACATGTTCATCGTCAAAACAAGACGGTAACGGAAGTCCAAATGGAGGAGCCAACCCTCCCCTCCTGGTTGCATCGGCACTATCAGGATCGACAACTGCGGCTTCCCCGTCCTAGTGATGAGGAAATCCGGGGGATCTTGGCCAAAATCGGCAAGCCCACACCGGAACAAGAACTAAATTGCGGGGCCTGCGGCTATGACTCCTGTCAGGAAAAGGCCATCGCCGTTTACCACGGAGTCGCCGAAAACGAAATGTGCATCCCCTATATGCGGGCCAAAGCCGAATCATTAGCGGATTTGATCATCGAATCGACCCCCAATGGGATTATCGTCGTCGATCAAAACATGGAAATCTTGGCCATCAATCCTACGGCAGAACGCCTATTCCACTGCCGGGCCGCTGATTTGCTCCATCATCCTGTAGAAGAACTCATTCCCAGCGATGGTTTTCGCAAGGCTCTGCAGGAGCGAAGTGTAATCGCCCAACAAAGGGAGTATCCAAAATATAATCTAATCACCCATCAGTACCTCTTCGCGCCCGAGGACCAAGAGGTAGTGGTGGGCATTTTCAATGATATAACCAGTGAACAAAGACAAAAAGCGGAATTAAGCCTCCTTCGCCGGACCACCTTAGAAAACGCCCAAGAGGTCATCGATAAACAGATGCGGGTGGCTCAGGAAATCGCCGGTTTGTTGGGCGAGACTACCGCGGAAACAAAGGTTCTATTGACCAAATTGATGGAACTGATGCAGGAAGATGTGGGGTGAACAAGGGCCAATGCTCGTGAAAAAATTAACGCCAAATCCAAACCTGTTCATCGATACAGGATTTGCCAGTCTAAACAAACAAGGAGAAGAACTATGTGGTGACAAAGTTGATATCGTCCATCGGGACGATTCAGTGATCATGATCCTTTCCGATGGACTGGGCAGCGGCGTCAAAGCCAATATTCTAGCCACCTTGACAACGAAAATTGCCGGGACCATGTTGGAAAAAGGAGCGAACATCGAGGAAGTGGTGGAAACGGTGGGCAAAACCCTGCCGACCTGTAAAGTCAGGGAGTTGGCCTACTCCACCTTCACCATCGTCCAAGTTTTCCATAGCGGTCATGTCTATTTAGCGGAGTTTGATAACCCAGGTGTCTTTTTCCTCCGGGGCGGCTATGTAACCCCCTTTAACCGGACCAGCAGGATCATCGCCAATAAAACGGTGAAGGAAGCCCATTTAGAAATCGGGCCGAACGACTACTTAGTCGTTGTTTCCGACGGTGTCGTCCATGCTGGAATCGGAGGCGTTCTCAACCTTGGTTGGCAATGGTCAAATATCGGTCGTTTCCTAGAAAAGGCCGTTTCTAAAAAACCTACCGCCCAGCAGGTAGCCGTAGAGCTCATCTCCATCTGTGAAGAGCTTTACATGAACGAGCCGGGGGATGATTCGACGGTGGCCGTCATCGCGGTCCGCTCTCCCCGCCATGCTACGGTAGTCATCGGCCCCCCCCTCAATCCCCGGGATGACCGGAAGGTCGCCCGACTCCTAAGGGAGAGTCCAGGGAAAAAAATCGTCTGTGGGGGCACAACCAGCAGTATTATCGCCCGAGAGTGGGGCGAAGAGCTGACCGTAGATTTGAACAGCCTCCACCCCCAGATCCCACCCATGGGGCGGATCAAAGGGGTCGATTTAGTCACCGAAGGGATCATCACTATCACGGGAGTTTTGGAAAAGCTTCGACGCCAACACCCGATAACGGACAACAATGGTGTCGATCACCTAGCGAAGACCTTGAAAGATAGCGATAGTGTTCACTTTCTCGTTGGCCGGGCCATTAATCCAGCCCATCAAAATCCGGAACTCCCCTATAATGTGACCTTAAAACAACAGGTCATCGCCGAGCTAGCGGAACTGCTCACAAACCAAGGCAAAGAGGTTGAAATAACCTTTTTTTAGGATCCAGTATCCCATGATTTCGTGAAAGGGTGATTGTTTGTGATGGCAAAACAACAGGGTTCCCTCCAAGAACAGGGGGAGCTTCAGCGGCAATTTACAATGGTTAACGAATGTATCCGCCGCCATGGAGGCAAGGAATCGTCACTCATTCCTATTTTACAAGAAGTGCAAGAAGAGTACCGTTATTTGCCCGAGGAGATCCTCACTTACATCGCGACGGTCCTGGACATTTCTCCAGCCACCGTCTTCGGTGTAGCCACCTTCTACACTCAATTTTCCCTGAATCCCAAGGGAAAATATGTCATTAAAGTCTGTGATGGTACGGCTTGCCACGTGCGGCGCTCCATCCCCGTCTTAGAAGCCATCCGGAAAAAGGTTGGTTTAGAAGGCGATAATATCACGACGGAGGATCTGGCTTTCACCGTCGAAACGGTGTCCTGTCTAGGGGCTTGCGGGCTTGCCCCTGTGGTGATGATCAATGATCAGGTCTACGGTCAAATGACGCCGGAGGCCATCACCGCCATCATCGACACCCTGCAAAAACGGAACCGGGAAGGAGATACCCAATGATCAAATCCATTCAAGACCTCACGAAAATCAAAGATGATTTCGCTCAGCTCTTAGCCCGAGAAAACCAGCGGGTCTTAGTGTGTGCCGGTACCGGTTGTGTCGCCGGTGGTTCCCTCCGGGTCTTCGACGCCATTAAAGAGGCCTTGGCGGCACGGGATATGTACGTCGATGTAGCCCTTTTAGAAGATGGCTGTACAGGTACCACGGTGAAAACCAGCGGATGCCACGGTTTCTGTGAACAAGGTCCCCTGGTGCGCATCGAGCCCCAAGGCATTCTATATGTTAAGGTCCAAGTCTCCGATGGAGAAAGGATCGCTGAGAGTCTAGCCCAAAACACCATCGTTGAAGATTTGCTCTATAAAGATCCCCAAGGGGGTAAAACCTACACCAAGGAAGAAGAAATCCCCTTCTACCAACGGCAGCAACGGGTTGCCTTAAGCAATTGCGGCACCCTGGACCCCGAAGATATCGGAGAATACATTTACCGCGATGGTTATCTGGCCTTGGCCAAAGTCCTCACGGAGATGGAGCCGGCAGACGTCTGCCAAAGGATTCTCGATTCGGGCCTCCGTGGCCGGGGTGGCGGTGGCTTCCCCGCAGGACGGAAATGGGATTTGACCCGCCTCTCCCCCGGGGAGAAGAAATATGTAGTCTGTAATGGTGACGAAGGGGACCCCGGGGCCTTTATGGACCGGAGCGTCATGGAAGGCGATCCCCATCGGATCTTGGAGGCCATGCTAATCGCCGGCTACGCCATCGGTGCCGATGAAGGCTATATTTACGTCCGGGCCGAATATCCCCTGGCCGTGACCCGGCTGCGAAAAGCTATCGCCGCTGCGGAACAGCTAGGGCTCTTAGGAGATAACATTTTGGGCACCGACTTTTCCTTCCGCCTTCATATTAAAGAAGGCGCGGGAGCCTTCGTTTGCGGCGAAGAAAGTGCCCTCATCGCCTCCATTGAAGGCAAACGGGGGATGCCCATGCCCAAACCGCCCTTCCCAGCCCAAAAGGGATTATGGGGTTGCCCCACCTTGATCAATAATGTGGAGACCTTAGCCAACATCCCCGTCATTATCCGCCAAGGTAGCGACTGGTTCAAAACCATCGGCGCGAGCAGCAGTCCGGGAACGAAAACCTTTGCCCTCACCGGTGAAGTAGCCAATACGGGACTCATCGAAGTACCTATGGGTCTCACCTTGCGGGAAGTCGTCTTCGATATCGGCGGCGGCATCCGCAACAACGGTGAATTCAAAGCGGTGCAAATCGGCGGTCCTTCGGGCGGATGTTTAACTAAGGAACATCTAGACCTGCCCCTTGATTTCGATTCCCTGCAAAAGGCGGGAGCTATGGTCGGCTCCGGGGGCTTGGTGGTCATGGACGAAAACACCTGTATCGTCGAAGTGGCCCGTTTCTTTATGAACTTTACCCAAAACGAATCCTGTGGTAAATGTGTCCTGTGCCGGGAAGGTACAAAACGGATGCTGGAGATTCTCCAAAGGATCGTCGATGGCCAAGGCGAGGTGGAAGATCTGGACCTTCTCCAGGAGCTGGGTGAAACCATCAAACTCGGTTCCCTCTGTGGCTTAGGAAAAACGGCTCCGAACCCGGTCTTGACCACTCTCAAATATTTCCGCGATGAATACCTGGCCCACGTGGTGGATAAACGCTGTCCCGCTGGGGTCTGTGCTAACTTGAAGGTGTACCGGATCATCGCCGAGGCCTGTAAAGGTTGTAGTAAATGTGCCCGGGTCTGTCCGGTGGGGGCCATCGAAGGTAAGGTTCGGGAACCCTATGTCATCGACGAAAGCAAATGTATTAAATGTGGTGCCTGCTTAGACGCTTGTCGCTTTGCGGCCGTGGAGGTGGTTTAATTGAAGCAACAAATGATTGTTGATGGGATCACTGTCCAGCTGGACGGCGAGAAGAATATCCTTGAAGTAGTCCGTAAAGCCGGAGTTGAACTACCAACCTTTTGTTACCACTCCGAGCTATCGGTTTATGGTGCTTGCCGCATGTGTCTAGTCGAATTGGAAAACGGTCAGATTGTGGCCGGTTGTTCTACACCACCTCAGCCAGGCATGTCGGTCAAAACCGTCACTCCCCGGGTCCAGCGCATTCGCAAAATGGCCTTGGAACTACTTTTGGCCAACCACGATCGGGAGTGTACCACCTGTGACAAAAGTGGTAACTGTAAACTCCAGGATCTGGCCCAAAGGTTCGGTATCAGAGACATCCGCTTTGGTCAGCTAGATAAGAAGGCGCCCATCGATGATTCCAGTCTGGCTATCATTCGGGATCCCAATAAGTGTATCCTTTGCGGTGACTGTGTAAGGGTGTGTCACGAAGTTCAAGGCATCGGAGCCCTTGATTTCGCCAATCGGGGTTCGGACATGGTGGTCACCCCCGCTTTTAATAAACCATTGGCCCAGGTCGAATGTGTGGAATGTGGTCAATGTTCCGCCGTCTGTCCTACTGGGGCCCTGGTAGTCAAACATCAGACCAGGGAAGCCTGGGAGGCCCTCCACGATGAGAATAAAACCGTCATTGTCCAAATCGCTCCCGCGGTGCGGGTAGCCATCGGCGAAGCCTTCGGTCTGGCCCCCGGTGCCAACACCCTTGGCAAATTGACTGCTGCCCTCCGCCACTTAGGCGTGGATAAAGTATTTGACACCAGTTTCGCCGCCGACTTAACGGTCATGGAAGAAGGGACGGAATTCCTAGAGCGGCTGCAAAAGGGTGAAAACCTCCCCCAATTCACTTCCTGCTGTCCCGGTTGGGTGAGATATGTGGAACAATATCACCACGATATCGTCCCCCACTTATCCAGCTGTCGCTCGCCCCAACAAATGTTTGGCTCCTTGGCGAAAAAATATTATGCTAAAGAATTAGGCATCGATCCTCAGGACCTTTACGTCATCAGCATCATGCCCTGTACCGCCAAGAAATTCGAGGCCAACCGCAGCGAATTCCAAACCGACGGTGTTCCCGACGTGGATCTGGTCCTGACGACCCAAGAAGTGATCCAGATGATCCGGGAAGCCGGGATCGATTTCGCCAGTCTGGAAGAAGATTCCCTCGATATGCCCTTCGGTTTCACCTCCGGTGGTGGCGTGATTTTCGGTGTCACCGGTGGGGTCTCCGAAGCCGTATTAAGGGCCGCCAATTATCTATTAGACAAAACAGAGATTGACCAGGTGAACTTCGACGCCGTCCGGGGCAGTGAAGGAATCCGGGAAGCTCGGGTTGCCGTCGGTGATCAGGAACTGAAACTGGCCATCGTCCACGGTCTGTCCCGGGCTAAAGAATTGCTCAACCAGATAAGGGCCGGTGAAGCCCATTACCATTTGATCGAGGTTATGGCTTGTCCCGGTGGCTGTGTCAGCGGCGCTGGGCAACCCCTGGGCACTGATGCCCATAAACGTCAAGCCCGAAGCAAAGGCTTGTACCAAGCCGATAAGAGTCTGCAGCTGCGCAAGTCCTATGAAAACCCCCTCATCAGCCGTGTTTACGAAAAATGGCTCCAAGAGCCCGGTAGCAACCCGGCCCATGAAGCCCTTCATACCACTTACCAGGCACGGCGCCGGATCATCGGTGAAGACATCAACTTGACCGATGGTAACGGTCACGAAGCCCTATCAGTGGAAGTCTGTGTAGGCACCTGTTGTTATCTCAATGGCTCCTACGATGTCCTCCAAGATCTAACGGAGAAGATCAGGCAGGCCGGTCTCCAAGATCATGTCGCCCTCAAAGGGACCTTCTGCTTCGAAAGCTGCGGCGAAGGAGTTAACGTCAAAGTCGGCGACAAGCTCTACGGTGGAGTTGGACCCGATAAAGTCGACTCCCTCCTCCAAGTAATTAAAGAACAAACCAAGAAGGCCTAGATTAGACAAGGGGGCTTAAAAGCCCCCTTTCTTACCTCTATCCCTCGGCCGCTCCCTCCTTGCTGGCCGCCTGTTGGGCCATCCACAACCTCTTAAGTAGCTCTAGCCTTCTCTTTCGCTGGTTGTTTCGGACTTGCCACCATAGACTGATCATATCCCAACACCACAAGCAAAACCAAAGAAAAAGGGTAAGGGCCGGGACCTCCGGCTCATCGAACATGACCCCCAACAGGGAGCCCCCCACCGTTAATCCTACATAGAGCCAACCCATGGGCCGATTGCCGATATAAAACTTATGGATTCCCAAGCCCCCGAGAAAGAACCAGAGCAAATAAGCTGCGAATATGCTATGCTGGTCCCGATTCATTTCCATTTCATAGATTTTTAAAGACCGACTATCTAAATCCCGAATCATGGTTAACTCGGTCCGATCCATGGTCATCACCTCCTCTAACCACCGCCCTTGAACTCTAATCTTGAATTCTACCGAAGCGAACTTCAGGGAACAACGGACATTTGCCATGATCAATTGGCTAGTCTCGCCCTATATCCTGCCCCACGCCTTGACCAGAGGTCTGTTTTGTTCCTCCCTCGAGGATCCACCCTAGAAAACCTTCAGCGTTGGGAGTTTGCGCCCAAAACAAGCACACTAGGCTATAAGTAGCAATGGCTCCTAGACCATCCTTGGACCAGGGTTCACAACTTGTTCTAGACCATCGAAGAAGGTATTCTGCCATACACCTTTCTCTACGACCACAGTGACCGTTGAACCCTAGGCTTCATTATTAAGCAAGGAAACCTCCCCATTGCGGGCGAGGTTTCCAATACCTTTTCCAAAGGTTAGTTAAATACAAAGGATTTATGTATTCACCGCCGGCCTCATCCTCGGCCTAGTAGTTACCCTAATCACCCCTAGTTTACTGTTGCCGGCGAAAGGCTCCTACCTCCCCAGGCAGGAACAAGGACTATTTCCCGAGGCCAATCTTCGGGATATTTCTCTCATCGACCACCAAGACGACTTCCCAAAGACCGGATCAACGGGAATATCTGCCCACGGAGACATCGGCTTCGCCCCGTTTAAGATGTGATCGATTCATTATATGTCTTAGGCACCCCCTAAGAATAGTCTATAAGGTCTATTCGACCAGGGGCGGAATTAAAGGGGGTTATTCCCCTCCACCCCACGCTCCATGGGCTGTCCCATCAAGGATACTAAGACTACACCGGCGACGACGATACTGCCTCCTAGAAGTCGCGACGGAGTGAGGCCTTCCCCAAGGATAAAAACACCTCCCAAAACGCTCACCACGGGTACCAGGTTAATAAAGGTGGTCGTCGTCGCTGGACCCAGATGCTCCAGGGCAAAAAGATAACAAAAATAGGCGACGGCTGAACACAGGACGCCGAGATAGAGCAAGTTAAGCCAAATCCAAGTCTCCCCTGGTGGCCAGCCCCTCCCCTCGAAGAGAAACAGAGGAACAAGGCTTAGGCTGCCCAGGACCAACTGATAGGTATTAAGGGCTACGCTCCCATATTTCTTCAACAGAGGGGCCGCCCTTTGGGTATAAAGGACCCAGGATAACGCGGCACCGAGGACCATTAGATTCCCTCGCATGGTCGCCGGTGCCAGGGACAAATCCCCCCTGATGAGGACATAGACTCCCAGTAGGGACAAGCTGACACCGACCCACTGGCCGGGATGGATTCTTTCTTTAGCCACCAAGGCGCCGAAGAGCAAATTCAAGACGGGAATGGTTGCGATTAAAATCGAAGCATTACTAGCCGTCGTATACTGGAGTCCAGTATTCTCCAGGAAAAAATAAATGGGGATGGCCAACAGGGAGGCTAAAAGAATCTGGAGTCCATCCTCCCACTGGGGTAAGGGCAGATTCTTTCCCGTGACCACCAGCATAAAGATGGCCGCGATGGCGAAGCGGATCACCATGATCTGCAAAGGGGACAACAAGGCTAAGAGAGCCTTGGAAGCAATAAAGGACAAACCCCAAAAAGTTACCGTGGCCAAGATGGCCAATAGGGGGAGCCAGCCCCCCAGCCCCCTACGCAATTTTATCACCGGGAGCTACGGGACGCTCCGGTTGTAGCAAAACAACCCCTGCGTCGTTTAAAGCCCCCAAAACTAAGACTTGGGAGACGAAACCGGCCACCCGCAACGGGGGAAAATTAACGACGGCGATAACCTGCCGCCCTACCAGTTCTTCCTTAGTGTACAATTGGGTAATCTGGGCACTGGAAGTCTTGATACCCAGCTCGCCGAAATCGATTTGCAGTTTGTAGGCTGGTTTTCTTGCTTCGGGAAAATCTTGAACATCGATGACCACTCCGACCCGGATATCAAGTTGTTGGAAATCCTCAATGGTTGCCATCATCAATCACCTCTTCATAAAAAAACATCCCGGCATTACACCGGGATGCTTCCCTGTGGTGTCTTATGCTTCCCTAAGTATCTCTTTTAAGGCCGCCAGCAGCAGTGTGACGTTGCGGGTCTGGCAGGAGTAGCCCATCAAACCGATCCGCCAGATTTTCCCCTTTAATTGACCCAGCCCACCGCCGATTTCCACCCCATACTCTTGCAGGAGGCGGCTGCGGACTTGGGCATCCTCCACTCCTTCGGGGATCTTGACGGTGGTCAACATCGGTGCTCGCAGATGAGCGGGAGCAAATAACTCAAGACCTAACTCCTCTAAACCTTCCTGGAGTTGTTGAGAGATGGCCCGGTGGCGGTCGAAACGCTGGGCAAGACCTTCTTCATAAACTAAACGCAGGGCTTCCCGCATCGCGTAAACCAGGGAGATGGGCGCCGTATGGTGATAAAACCGCTCTTGACTCCAATACTTGCCGATCAAAGATAGATCGAGATACCAATTGGGAGGCGGTCCCTGACGCCGTTCCATAGCTTCCACCGCCCGGGGACCGAAACTCACAGGAGCTAGCCCTGGAGGGCAGCCGAGGCATTTTTGAGAACCAGAATAAGCCACATCCACGCCCCAGTCATCTAACCGCACCTCTGTTCCCCCTAAAGAGGTGACCATATCAACGAGGAGCAAGGCTCCGTGGCGGTGGACCACCTGACTGATTTCTTCTAGGGGCTGGAGAACCCCCGTCGATGTTTCCGCATGGACCAAGGCCACCAATTTCGTCGGTTCCCCGGCCAAGGCCTCTTCGATGGCCCCTGGAGGAATTATTTCGCCCCAAGGCACCTCCACCTTAACCACCTGGGCACCGCAACGGGCGGCGATTTCCGCGAGGCGCCCGCCGAAGAAACCGTTGATACCCACTACAACCCGATCCCCTGGTTCCAAAAGGTTGGTCAGGGCAGCCTCCATCCCCGCCATTCCCGTTCCGGGTACCGTCAACGTCAACTCATTCTCCGTCTGGAAAACATGGCGTAATAATTCCTGTACTTCATCCATGGTGGTGAGGAAGCCTGGGTCTAAGTGTCCGACGACCGGTAAGGTCATCGCCTTTAAGACCCGGGGATCAACATCACTGGGGCCAGGGCCCATCAAAACCCTTGATTGTACCTTTAAATCACCATAGGCCATCCTTTCCATCTCCACCTTTCACCGACAGCCTTTATGACTGTCTTAATTTTTCCCTAAGGAGCTGATTGACCAATTGGGGATTGGCTTTTCCCTTACTCATTTTCATCACTTGTCCCACCAGGAAACCAATAGCCTTCTCCTTTCCGCCTAGGTATTCCTCGACGGTTTGGGGGTGCTCAGCGATAACGGTCGTAACGAATTCTTCCACCAGGGAGGTATCGCTGATCTGCTCTAATCCCTTATCCTTGATGATTTGTTCCGGGGCAGCCCCCGTTTCCATCATCTCCGGTAACACGATCTCCTTGGCTTGATTCCGGTTGATGCTTCCCTTTTCAACTAGGTTCAACAACCGGCCCAAATCCTCCGGTCCGAACTTCAGCTCCGACATAGCTTCCGGGTCCACATAGCGCTGCACTTCGCCCATCACCCAGTTGCTGACCAGCTTAGCATCGGGACAGGTCTGAAGAGTGGTTTCAAAGAAATCGGCTAATTCTTTAGAGGCCGTTAAGACTTCAGCATCATAGGCTGGTAACCCTAACTCATCGACAAATCGCTGTTTCCGGGCATCGGGTAACTCCGGTAAACCTCGCCGCTGCTCCTCGACCCATTGGGAAGTCAAGACGATGGGCACCAAATTGGGGTCGGGGAACAATCGATAATCGGTCGCGGTTCCTTTGGAACGCATGGAGATTGTTATCCCCTGGGCTTCATCCCAATGACGGGTTTCCGTCTCGATGGTCTCGCCGTCGAGGAGCAAATCGGTTTGGCGTTCAATTTCATACTCTAAAGCCCGGCGTACGGCCCGGAAAGAGTTCAAGTTCTTGATTTCAATCTTGGCCCCGAACTCCTCAGAACCGACGGGTCGTAGGGAAATGTTTGCATCACAGCGCAAAGATCCTTCTTCCATTTTACAATCGGAAACATCGATGTAACGGAGGATAGTCCTCAACTTCTGAAGGAATTCATGGCTTTCCTCCGGGGTTCTTAAATCGGGCCCGGTAACGATCTCGATCAGGGGAATCCCCGCCCGGTTATAATCCACCATCGAATACTGGGCCTTAATAATATTTTCTCCCCCATGGACGGTCTTACCGACTTCTTCTTCCATGTGCACCCGGTTAATACCGATCTTTCTCTCCCCTACCTGGAGATAGCCATTAGCCCCGATGGGAACATAATACTGGGAAATCTGATACCCCTTGGGCAAATCGGGATAGAAATAGTTTTTCCGATCGAACCAGCTGGTGGTGGCAATCTCACAATTCAAGGCTAGACTGGCTTTTGCCGCATACTCGACAGCCCGTTGATTCAAAACAGGCAGGGCCCCGGGTAAACCGAGACAAACAGGACAACACTGGGTATTCGGTTCCCCGCCAAACTCGGTGGAACAGGAACAAAAGATCTTAGATTCTGTCCCTAACTCCACATGGATTTCTAAACCGATGACAGCTTCATACTTAGTCAACAACGCCACCCCCCTGCATCCCCTCGATGATCTCTCCAAGTCTTAGTAACAGCTCTTCTCCACCCCGAGGAGCCATCAGCTGCAACCCCTGGCCAGGGCTACAGGGAATAGTTATGGCAGGTATCCCAGCTAAATTGGCAAGGGACGTATACTGACGGGGACAATCATCAGCTCCTTCAGGAATGGTCGGGGTAAGCAAGACATCGTATTGGGACCAAAGTTCTTCCAGTTCTTTAATTACCTGGGTGCGTCCGCGGCAGGCTTGGAGATAATACCGATCGTAATTGGAGCCATTTAAGATATGGGCCCCTAGCAACATGGCCAATTTGGCCCTCGCCCCAAAACCGGCTGCCCTCGTTTCGCTGAACATGGCCCGAACATCTTCACACCCCGGCGCCCGCCAACCGAAACGCATACCATCATAGGCCCCCAAATTGGAGCTGGCTTCGGCAGCAACGATCAGTTGTAAAATCTGAGAACCGTAACCTAAGGATTCCAACTGGACTTCACCCCAGGAACCGGACACCTTGGCAGCTAAATCCTCGGCCCAGCGGCCGATGGCAGCAGGGGCTTCGGCGATGATGCCAATGCGGCATCCTTTAGGGTCGACAGCTTCTTCCTCTGCGTCCGGTAGGGAAGTACTATCTAAAGGATCGTGGCCGGCAATCACCCGGTAGACTTGTTCCACATCGGCTACCCGTCGGGCCATGATCCCTACTTGGTCGAGGGAAGGAGCATGTTCGATAACCCCGTATCGGGAAATCCGGCCGTAGGTCGGGATAAAACCAACGATATCACAACTGGCTGCCGGGAGGCGGACACCACCGCCTACATCAGCGGCAACGGCAGCCGTAACGTGGGTAGCCACCGCCACAGCCGCCCCTCCAGCGGAGCCGAGGACGGAACGCTGTGCATCATGGGGGTGAAGGAGCTTCTGGGGCCCATAATCCATGGTTGGTCCCAGGGCAAACTCATCGACATTAGTCTTGCCCATGAGCAATGCTCCCCCTTGCCGCAACTTTTCCACCACCGTCCCTTGGTAAGGGGGAATAAATCCCGCCAACATCCTAGAGCCAGCGGTAGTTTCCACCCCTTGGACACAGATTTCATCACTAATAGCTACCGGTACGCCCTGTAGGGGCCCGTTGCCACTTTCCTGGGGGGGACAAAACCGCAGGAAGGCCCCCCGATGGTCTTCTTGACAGGCTTGCAAGCAGGCTTCCCAGATCTCCCGGGCGTTAAACTTCCCCTGCCTTTGCCCTTCCAGCAGTTCTTGAATACTCAATTTGCCAAATTCCAAGGAAAAAACTCCCTTCCTTAGTCCTCTAAAATGCGAGGAACGAGAAAATGACCGTCTTGAACCTCCGGTGCATTCTGCAATACAGCTTCCTTGCCTAAGGAAGGCCTCACCACATCGGCTCGGAAGACATTTTGGCTCAGACAATTAGCATGGGTGGGCCGACCCTGAAAAGTAGGTAAATACTCCTGGGTCCGATGGAGAACGGCATTTATTTGCCGCACATATTCTTCGGCCTCGTCATCATCTAAAGTCAGATAGATATCCGTCGCCAAATCCAGTAGCACCTCTTTGGTCATGCTCACTTGTCCCACTTCCTTTCCTACTCTAACCGTTGTCAATTTTCGGCATCATCCCGAGGATATCCTCCAAAATTGCCCTGAGCTCTACTTTGTTTTGATCGAGGATAAAGCTCCCTTTATTCTCCCCAAAAAGAAACTACCTGCCCTGAATATTCTGCCTGGCAGGTAGTCCTTTATGTTTTAAGAACCAAGGAGCCTGACAACGGTCTCGCCCATGGCCTGGGGCCGACAGACAGTCCGGTGTCGGATGGGTTTTCGGTCCAAATCGGCAAGGAATGGCGGAATGGGCCACTGGGTGTACTCCGCAAGGCGTTTTAACAAACTGAATTCATCTTCATCCTGGGGACCCAATAGTGCGGTGGCCACACTGCGGTTGAACTTAAAGGGACTAGCCGTCGAGGCGATGATGGTGGGATAAGGCTCGCCACCCGATTGACGATATTTATCATAAACACATTTAGCGACCGCCGTATGGGGATCGAGGAGATAACCCGTGGTCGCAAAGACTTCTTTGATGGTGGCCATGGTCTCTTCATCACTAGCCCAATGGGCCCAGAAGATGTCCCTGATCTTTTCCAGGTACTGACCCACATCGTAACGACCATCGGATTCCAATTGGTCCATCCATTCCCGCACTTGAGCCTGATCCTGTTCCGTTAAGCTAAATAGAAGTCTTTCCACATTGCTAGAGATGAGAATATCCATGGAAGGGGAAATAGTTTTGGCAAACTGCCGTTTTCGATCGTAGACACCGGTCATCAAAAATTGCACTAAGACATGGTTAGCATTGGAGGCACAGATGAGTCTATTGATGGGCAGACCCATTTCCCGGGCATAATAGGCAGCTAAAATATTGCCGAAGTTGCCCGTAGGCACAACGACATCCACCTTTTGTCCTGCCGATAGCGTGCCCCCTTGCACTAGGTCGCAATAGGCAGAAAAATAATAGACGATCTGGGGGACCAACCGACCCCAATTGATGGAATTAGCCGAAGAGGTCTTAATGTTCATACGGGCCAATTCCCCTTGGAACCGGGGATCGACAAAAAGGCTTTTCACTCCCCGCTGGGCATCATCGAAATTACCTTCGACAGCGACCACATGGACGTTGTCACCCTCCTGGGTCACCATTTGCCGTTCCTGCATGGGGCTCACCCCAGCGGCGGGATAGAAAACAATAATCTCCGTATTGGCTACATCCCGAAAACCTTCTAAGGCAGCCTTTCCCGTATCACCGGAGGTAGCTACTAGAATCAATGTTTTGTATTCCCCGTCGGTCTTGGCTACAGCCCTGGTCAATAGATGGGGCAAGATCTGAAGGGCCAAATCTTTAAAAGCCCCCGTCGGCCCATGCCACAGCTCCAAGATATGTAAATCGGGTTGGATTTCCCGCACCGGGGCGATTTGGGGGTGGTGGAAGCTATTGCCATAGGCACCCTCCACACACTCCCAAAGCTCCCCTTGGCTATAATCCGTTAGAAAATCGGCCAACAGCCGGACCGCCCTTTGTCCGTAGTTCAGAGGAAACAAAGGCGTGAGATCCTGCCAACGGGGAAACTCCACCGGGACATACAGGCCACCATCGGGTGCAATCCCCGAACGGATGGCCCCCGCGGCAGTTACCGCCGGGCCTTGACCCCTCGTGCTAATATATTTCACATCGATCCCTCCACTTTTACCCTCCCATCGAAAGATCAGCAGATTAATGATGGGACAAACCCATTATACCACGGGTGGAAATTTAGGCAATAAGACTGGGAAGTGGAAGGAGGGAGGTAAGCTACCTCCCTGGAATCGGACTATTTGTTCTTTTGTTTGTTGGCCCGCTGACCGGAGATTTGCATACCCTCCTCCCGGGCAGCATTGGGAGTTAATTCTGGGGCAACCTCAAAGGCTTGTTCTCGAGCGTGCTTGGCCCTTTTGCGATCCTTTTTGGCCATTATTTCCCCTCCCTTCAACCCTAGTCTTTCTCTGAAGGGAGGAAATATGAATTTACTTTGGGAACAAAGCTCCTTTGGAAGAACGATCACTCAACCATTGATCAGTTGCCCGTGCATCACATGATAAGCTACGATCTGACGGGCCTGCTGGACATCGACGGGGCCGTAGATCACCCTGGTACCATCGCCGGCAATGATCTGGACCATGGGCTCTTGGGAACATAAGCCCATGCAGCCCGTTTCCTCCACAGGAATATGGGTGACACCCCACTTTCCCAACTCCTGGACAATGGTCGCCATAATCTGCCGGGCTCCGGCGGCAATGCCGCAGACACCCATACCGACCATGATCCGTAAGTTACCCCGCCTGGCCCCTAGGGTCTCCTCCTTGATTCGCTTCAAATCCTCCACTGACGCCATCGGCTCCCCCCCTTTGCCGTCGGCTTGGAAAATCAGCTGGCGGGTGCCTTCTTCCCTTCCCGGTATGGGAAAACCCGTCGAATAACCGACGAAACCATGGGGAGTGGAAGCCTCCCCTAGGCTTGGCCTACCGAGGGAAAAAAGGACCCTGAGATAAGATCAAACACTCCCCTCCCGGTTGTCTTTGAAGGCTGTTTAGCCACTTTTCCCTTAATTCCTGCTTTTTAGTTATTACTAATAAAGGTTTAAGGGGTCTGCCCCTTAGGGCGACCCCTGTTCTTCCTCGTCAAGTTCCTCTTCTTCCGTTTCCAATAGTTCCGATAAGTCTTCATACAAGGCGGCAGTCAGTTGTTCAGCGACGTAGTTTTTATCCCTTTGTTCCTGTCGGGAAGGCCGCATCTAGTTCCCTCCTTGAGTTCAGGTTTTCCCTTCCTCGGCCCCTGTAAGGCGATGGGTCAAGTGAGCACTCCAAGCCTCATATCCAGGTTTACCCAACAAAGCAAACATATTCTTTTTGTAAGCCTCCACACCAGGTTGGTCAAAGGGATTGACCCCCAACAAATAGCCACTGGCGCCACAGGCCTTTTCCAGGAAATAGACGAGGGCACCAAAATATTCTTCCGTTAAACGGGGGATTTCCAGGACTAAGTTGGGGACATGGCCCGCGATATGGGCCAACAGCGTTCCTTGAAGGGCCTTCTCATTAACCAGATCTATTCCCTGCCCCGCCAAATAATTCAGTCCATCGGTATCCTGGGGCATTGCCTTAATCTGGAGTTTCCCATCGGGCTGCTCCACCCGCAAGACCGTCTCGAAAAGGAAACGGCGACCTTCCTGGATGTATTGTCCAAGGGAATGGAGATCGGTGGTAAAATCACAGGCGGCAGGGAATAAACCCTTATGACCTTTACCTTCGCTTTCACCGAAAAGTTGTTTCCACCATTCGGCTAAGTAGTGGAGGCGGGGTTCATAACTGACCAACAATTCGATTCCGTAACCCTGTTTATATAGGATCTGGCGAAGAACCGCATATAAATAAGCATCGTTTTGAGAAAGATCGGCCTTGGCTACGGCTTCATAGGCTTTAGCCGCACCAGCCAGCACCCGTCGGATATCGATGCCGGCTACGGCCATAGGCACTAAACCGACGGGGGTCAAGACAGAATATCTCCCCCCGATATCATCGGGGATCACAAAGCTTCGATAACCCTCCTCATCGGCCAGGGTCTTTAGGGCCCCTTTGTGGGCATCGGTGGTGACTAGAATCCGCTCTCGGGCCTCTTTTTTCCCATATCGTTTTTCCATAAATTCTTTCAGAAAACGAAAGGCGATGGCCGGTTCCGTAGTCGTTCCCGATTTGGAAACCACGTTGAGGCAGACCTCTTTGTCGGCAAGGAACTCCAGAAGATGGGCCAAATAGGTACCGCTGGCGTTATGTCCCGCGTAGTAGACAGCTGGATACCCTCCCATAGCCAAAGCCAGTTCATTGTGAAAGGAATGGCTGAGCATTTCGATGGCCGCCCGGGCCCCAAGGTAAGAACCGCCGATCCCGATGAGGACGAAAACATCGGCTTTCGCCCGAAGCTTGGCGGCCGTATCCTCTATGGATTCCACCTCTTCCTCCCTTTGGGTTCGGGGTAAATCGACCCAACCAAGGTAATCTTCTCCAGGGCCGCCACCTTCATGTAACCATCGATGAACGGTATTGATCCGCCCTTGATAATAACCGATTTCCCTTTCATCAATGAAGGATAACGCCTTTGTGTAATCGAGCTTAATCATTACCGGTTCCCCTTTCCAGTCCCTTCCCATTTAGTATCAACCTTCTATTTTTCTTTATGTACTCCTGGTATCTCCCACTTAAAGGACGACGGCTTGCCCCTTTATTCTAAAGCCGGAGGGTGGTGCATAAGAACTAAAGGAGGCTTTCCCGGAATAAGTGAACGATGGGGTGTGAAGGTATTGGGCAGAACTACCCTAATCCTAATCTTGCGGAAGGGCCGACTCCTATTCCTCCTCGGACTCATTTTTTTATTCCTCGTCCTCCTGACCTTCTCCATTGTGGAGCTAGTGCCCGTTTCCCAGGTCAATCCCCTCCAAGGCCGCATCATCGCCGTCGACGCCGGTCACGGCGGAATCGACGGAGGAAGTTCCTATGGGTCCCTTTTAGAAAAAGATTTGACCTTGGCTTTGGCCAAAATCCTGGCTAAGAAATTGGAAGAACAAGGAGCCGTTGTGATCCTCACCCGTACCACCGATACCGATCTGTCTGATCAGATCAGCCCCCAACAAGAAATCGCGTTAAGCAAAAGGGACCTGGAAAGTGACCGGCGGTTAAATCGTCCAACCCCGGCCCGGGATCGGAACGTCGCCTTGGGCACCCGCTATCCACCCCGTTATCGTTTAGGACTGCGGGCACGGATCTTGATGGCCACGGAAAATGAAGCGGAGGTACTGATCAGCTTGCATACCAACAAGTTTCGTTCCGCAGGGGTCCAAGGAGCCGCCAATCTTTATCAAAAGCATTCTCCCGACAGTAAGAGGCTGGCCGAATGTTTACAAAGATATTTAGGTCCCCTCCTTCCGGGAAGGAGTAAATCCCCCATCGTGCCCGACGATTTTTTCATCCTCCGACGTAGCCCCATACCAACGGTAATCACCGAGGTCGGCTATATTTCCAACACCCGAGACCGAAAATTTATCGCTTCCGCCGAAGGGCAAGAGGCTATCGCCAACGCCATCCTCAAAGGTTTATCCGACTATTTCCGCACAGGGCTTAAGGAACTAATCGTCGGACTCTTTGGCTTCTAAAGGATAGGAGCTGCCGCCTACATCGAATATGATCGACATCAAAAAAAGGGCTCATCAAGAGCCCCTGTTTCATACTTATTCCACACCCCATTGGTCATTTTCCTTAACACTTTAAGTTTTAGACCACCATAGAGACATAGCGCAGCACCGACCAATAGTGGCTGAAGCTACCGGCTAGGACGAATAAATGCCAGATTTCATGGAAGCCGAAGCGGCCTGGAATGAAATTAGGCCATTTCAGTCCGTACACTAAGGCTCCGACCAAGTAGAAAAGACCCCCCACAATCAACCAAACCAGCCCACCAAGGGGAAGGGTTTGCAGGAGTGGTGAAAGGGCCACAAGGATCAGGGAACCCATGAAGATATAGATCAGAGTAGACAGCCAACGAGGAGCGTCGATCCAAAAAAGCTTCATCAGGACCCCGCCGATGGTAATCATCCAAACTACACCCAAGAGAGCCCAACCCCAGGGGCCTTTTAAGGGTATGAGGCAATAGGGGGTATAGGTACCGGCGATCAATACAAAGATCAGAATATGGTCGATCCGTCTGAGGATGAGGACTCCAGTGGGAGACAAGGGAAGCAAATGATAGAGGGCACTACCGGTGTATAGCAAAACTAGACTAACACCGAAAATGGCAAAGGCGATAAGATGTCTCAGATCGCCATTGATGAGGGCCATCCGAATGAGAATGGGCAGTCCAATAAGGGCCAAGATGGCTCCCACCAGATGACTAAAACCGCTAAAAGGTTCCCGGGCCCGCATTTTCCTCCCCCCAGACCATGAAAATGCTGAAACGATAAAGCGAAAGCTCTATACGTTTCCGTATAGAGCCAAAAATAGGTCCCGGCGGCGACCTACTCTCCCACCACGAGATGTGGCAGTACCATGGGCGGTGGAGGGCTTAACTGCTGTGTTCGGAATGGGAACAGGTGGAACCCCTCCCCTATAACCACCGGGA
>JBMNRY010000001.1:0-63924 GCA_050944915.1 Limnochordia bacterium | reverse complement strand
CTCCCCGGCCATGGCCCGCTCAAACCTTTGCTCCACAGCTTGGGCTGTCCCTTCCAGCCGTTCTAGGGCCAACTCCGCCGCGGCTAGCTCCCCCTGGGCCTGCCAAAGTTCAAGGTAAGCGGCTAGGATCTCTAGCTTCGCCCCTTCCTTCGCGGAGGCCAAAGCGGCCAACCCTTCCTCCACCCTCAAACGGGCAGCCCGCAAGGCTAAATTTTCCCCCGGGACCAGCAGAACCTGGCTGGCGTTGAGTATAATGCTGCCGCCCCGATGCTCAAGGCTAACCAGCTCTCCCCCCAGATCCAGCTGATAATCTAAGTCTAACTGCAAGCCGTATGTAGCTTCCAGCTGCCGCAGCCGGGATTCGGCTGCCGCTAAATCCCGCTGGGCATCAAGGACCGAGGGATGTCCTTGCAAACCTTCCGACCAGGCCTGCTGAAGGGTTAATTCCCCCGCTTGGGTCGTCGCCGAAGCCAGGAGCAAAACCAAGATGATGGATCCCATGACTCTACCGACAGGGTACAAACGCCGGCGGTAGATCCAGCAGTACAAGGTGGGGATTAAAAAGAGGGTGACGAAGGTCGAAGCCACAAGACCTCCAATGACTGTCCTAGCTAAAGGTGCCTGCAGCTCGGTGCCTTCCCCCAACTCTAAGGCCAAGGGAACTAGGCCCAGGACGGTGGTCGCCGTCGTCATCAAAATAGGTCGCAGTCTCCTTTCCGCCGCGGTGATCACCGCTTGTTCCAAGTCCATCCCCCGCTCCCGAAGCATCTGCATATAGGTAATCAACACGATGGCATTATTCACCACGATCCCTCCGAGGACGATGAGGCCCATAAAGGCTTGGGTAGTCAGGGGCGTCTTAGTCAAAAACAAAGTCAAGATGACCCCCACCAAGGCGAAGGGAACGGAAAACATGACGATAAAAGGTTCCAAGAGGGATTCGAACTGGGAAGCCATAACGATATAAACTAACGATATAGCCAAGAGGAAAACCATCACCAGTTCCCGGAAGGCCCGCTGCTGCTCCTCATATTCCCCGCCGAAATGGACGTGGACCCCATCGGGTAGAGGATAGTTAGCCACCCCTTCCCGAATATCGGCGACGACACTTCCTAAATCCCGCCCTTCGGTAGAGGCGGTGACCCTGATGGTCCGCTGTTGGTTTAACCGTTCGATGGCCACCGGGCTCTCCCGTTGGACCAGGTTCCCCACGCTCGCTAAAGGTACGAAGGAGCCACCGCCGATGGGAATGGGAATCATCTCCACTTCCTGGGGTGTTAGCCCCTTCGGATCGGCAGTTGCCACCCGCACACTATATTCCCGTCCACCGACCCGCAGTTGGGTCGCCACCCGACCTTGGACCGCGGCCTGGACGCTTTGGGCCACTTGGCTCGCGGTCAGGCCCAAATCGGCGGCCCGTTGGCGATCGACCTCGATGACGAATTCCGGCTGGCCGGCATCCCGACTTAAGCCCACGTTGACTACCCCCGGGATCCCTTCAATGATTCCCCGGAGGCCTTCTGCGGTCTGGCGGATCAACTCCCGGTCATACCCCTGGACGTTGAGGGAAATCCGCTCACTGCCTCCCCCGATACTTCCCGACATCAGCCGTTCGGCAAAATTACTCCGCGCCCAAATGCGAGAGCTCACCCCGGGGATAGCATTAAGTCTCGTCCGCAAATCATTGACGATTTCTTCGGTGGAACGCTCCCGTTGGCCCCGGCCCACCAACCTTAAGGTAAGGCTGCCCCGATCGGTGGAAGATCCCCCAGCCTGGCTTTCCATGGCCGCCAGTTCCGGCACATGGGTCCGCACCAAATCTTCCACATACCTGATCATCCCATCGGTGACCTCCAGGCGGGTGCCCGTCGGTAAGCTGATGCTGATGGATATCTCCCCTTCATCGGGGCTTGTCATCAACTCGGTGCCTAGATAGGGCACGAGAGCCAAACTGCCTACCAACAGGACGGCGGATCCCAAGATCACCAAACCGGGATGATGCATGGCCCGACCGACCAACCGACTGAATCTCCGCTCCCCCTGGAGGAAAAACCTTTCGGTTGCCGCGGACCAAGGATTAGCTACTCCCTTTGTCAACAAACGGGAAGCCAGCATAGGCACCAAGGCTAAAGCCACCACTAAGGAACAGCTTAAAGAGAAGGCTACCATCAAGGATAATTGTTGAAAGAGGATCCCCGTCATCCCCCGGACGAACAACATAGGCAAGAAAACGGCTACCGTCGTTAGGGTCGAGGCCACCACCGCACTGATGATCTCCCCGGTACCATCGATGGCCGCTTGGCCTGCTTCCTTGCCCCCTTGCAGATGACGATCGATATTCTCCAAGACCACGATGGAGTTATCGACCAACATCCCGATCCCTAGGGCTAAACCACCTAGGGACATGGTGTTTAAGGTCATTCCCGCCCGTTCGATTAAAATGAAAGAACTGATGATGGATACGGGGATGGCTAGACAGATGATGATGGTGGCCCGCAAGCTGCGGACAAAAATCAACAGGATAATCGCAGCCAATACCCCTCCTAAAAGGCCGGCATCGATGACGTTCTTGATTGTTTGCCTGATGAAAATCGATGAGTCATTTAGGGCTCGGATGCCCAAATCGGGATAGCGAAGTTTTAGTTCCTCTAAAGTCTGCAATATGGCATCGGCTACCTGGACAGTGTTCGCCCCCGATTGTTTTTGAATCGAGACCACCACACCCGGGCGACCATCAACCCGGACGATAGTCCCTAAATCATCGCTGATGGGCTGAATCTCCGCAATATCACCCAAAAAGGTCGGGGCTCCATCCCGGTTGGCCACCAAGATCCCCGCCAATTCCTCGACCGCGGTGAGTTCCCCTAAGGTCCGTAAGGTAAACTGGCTTTGGCCCACCACCATCCGACCTGCGGGAACATTGAGGTTTTCGCCCCGGATACTTCCCGCCACTTGATCGATGGTCAAGCCGTGGGCCTGGAGCCGTAGCGGATCTAACTCCACCCGGATCTCCCGGTTACGACCGCCCTGAACGGTGACGGAGCCCACCCCTTCTAAGCGTTCTAAGTAATAGGTCATCTCCTCTTCGGCCAGACGGCGCAATTCCGCCAGATCTAAATCCCCGCTGATGCCGATGGTCATGATGGGCATTTGGGAAGGATCAAAGCGGCCCACCCGGGGAGCGCTGGCCCCTTCGGGCAGACGGGAACGGACCCGATCGACCTGGGCCTGTACTTCATTGATCAGCATATCTAAATCCGTTCCCCAATCGAATTGGAGGGTTACCCGGGAACTGCCCTCCCGGGAAAGGGAACTCATGCCGACCACACCGCTGACGGTGCTGACGCTTTGTTCGATAGGGATGGTGATCAGCCGTTCGACCTCTTCCGGCGCCGCACCGGAATAGGATGTGGAAATGGACAGGGAGGGAAAGGCTAACTCGGGGATGAGATCGATAGCCAGACGACTCAATGAAAAGAGGCCCAAGAGGGTAAGGGCGATGAAAAACATGGCGGTAGTCACCGGCCGCCGGACCGCGAAAGACGGGATATTCATCGGCCATTCCCCCCGATCCCTTCCGGCAGTACATATTCAGTGATGGCTTCCACCGGCTGTCCTTCCCGCAGTTGCTGTTGACCGACGGTGACAACTAATTCACCCTCAACTAGACCGGCGGTAATCTCCACCCGCTCCCGACCTTGCACCCCTAAGGTCACAGGGCGCAATAGGGCCATATTATCTTCGGCCAGGAAAACATACTGGCCGGTAGTTCTCGTTAAAACGGCTTCCGTGGGGATGGTGATCACATCTTCCCGCCTCTCCATGACTAGCTCCACCCGGGCAAACATCCCGGGACGCAAGCGAAGCTGGGGATTGGGGATCGCGGCCCGCACCGTCAGGGTCCTGGTGCGGGGATCGATGCTGCTGCCAAGTCTAGTAACCCGGCCGGGGAAAAACTCCCCGGGATAGGCATCGAACTGGATAGTCAACTCCTGATCTAAAGCGATCCTCTGGATCTGCCTTTCGGGGATGCTAAAGACCACATCGATGGGATCGATGGCGGCCACGGTAGCTAAAGCCGTCCCTGTGCCCACATTGGCGCCGGGCAGGGCCCCCGTCTCCATGACCACCCCCGCGACAGGGGTGGTGACCCGCACCCGATCTAGCTGTAACTCCACCAAGGCGAAGTTGGCCTCGGCCTGCTCCAGTTGGGCCCCGGCGATCTCCAGCTGGATTTCCCCTTCTTTGAGCTGATTAGCCTTCTGCTCCAGTTCCTGTTGGGTGGCGGCCCGCCGTTGGTATAATTCCTTCGTCCGCTCATAATCTTCCCGCAACCGCTCCACTTGACTTTGGCTGCGGCGATACCCAGCCCGACTGGCGGCTAAATCGGTATTATCAATAACCCCGATGAGATCCCCCGCTTCCACCCGCTGACCGACTTCCACAGCCAACTGGGCCAGGGGACCAGCAAGACGGGGATGGATATCTACTTGAAACTGGGGCTCTAGGGTCCCCGATAAAACGGCGATTTCTTCCACATCTCCCCGGCCTACTGCTTCCACCTGGACGGTGATCCGCTCCAGCCGGGGCCCCATGGCCGGTCGAGCTTGGGGGATTTCCCGCGGCTGATCTTTGATCCGCAAAGCGAAGGCGATGATGAAGGTCAAAAGGATCCCGCTAAGTATTACCCTACTCCAACGACGACGATGCAAAAGAACACTCCTCCCCGATCATCGGCCCTCTCATAGACAGGCTCTTCCATGGGTCTCATTAGTAGTTCAATAATTCTAGTTTAGATAAAAATTACCTCCAATGGAATGCCCCATTGTTTTCTGCCAAAGGTTCCCAGAAGTGGCTCAAGTAAGGAATAAAAAAAGCCCTCGGCTGAGGGTTAAAAAAATGGTGCCCCCGATAGGAATCGAACCTATACTCCGGACTTAGGAGGTCCGTGTTCTATCCATTGAACTACGGGGGCACATTTCCCGATCAGTTTATCATGATCGGCTTCCATCCGTCAAGTTCTCTAAAAGGCGAAGCCCGTCCCTAGATAAGCCCGCCATGCCTCATCGGGATGATCGAAGGCCCGGGCTACTCCTACCCGCCATTGGCTGGGGAAGCGATGATACCATACCTGCCGCAAGACCAACTCGACACCCGCGGAACGGAGCAGCTCCATCTCCTCCCCTTGGTTCCACACATCGCCCCCTTCGCCGTAAAGGACCAGGGTTAAACGATCCCAGATACCTTGGTGGATAGCCCATAGAAGCTGACGGTACTCCAAGGTGGCCCGGAAGGCTTTGGCACCATAGGCATAATCCTGGGGATAAGCCCGCAGGGAAAAGTTTCCAAGATAGTGTTCCGCAGCACCGCCGAGGCTGAAGAAATCCTCCTCCTCGGCCATTCCGCCGCTAACCCGTAGAGCCAAGGCCGCCCCCCGAGGTAGTTCTAAATAACCTTTATACTCTCCCCGACCGAAGATGGTCCCCTCCTCTTCCCACAGAGAACCACCGTAGATTTGCGCTCCTTGGCGATAGGTCCACCGGGGACCACCGGCGGCTAAATTCTGCCCCGTCCAACCGCCTAGGGCTAGGTAACTAGTCTGACCGGAAGCAGTTAAATCTTGGATCACCCGTCCCGACAACAACAGACTCTGCCGGTGTAGCGGTCCACTGCTGACGGGCAGTTCTAAGTCGAGGCTCCATTGCCGCTCCCGAAAAGCTTGGTTACTGGTTAAGGCAGACAATTCCTCCTGCAGACTCAATCCCACCGCGGTACCTCCATCGGGACCGAAGCGGTGAAGGTATTGGAGCCGATAACCGCTGGGGGCATCGCCGATCCCGAAAAAGACGTCGAGGGCATATTGCTGTCTGCCTAAGGGATCCATGGCGCTAGTCCCCAAACCAACCCGTTGGCCATCACTACCTTCCCCGATGGTGGGCCACCAATAGACAGGACCCATCCATTCCCAAGGGTTATAGCCCCGGGAATCCAAAGCCATCTCCATAGGCCCATCCTCCGGCCAATCACGACCGACTTGGACGGCGAGCTGACCGATCTCCCACCAGGCTAGATTATCCTTTTCTAGATGATAAATATCATAGCCACCGGCGTGGTAACCCAGGTAATAAAGATCACCGGTCTGGGCATCAACCGCGGGATGGAAGGCACCACCGATGGTGTTGGTCAGCTGGTAAACCTGGCCTGTGGCCAGCTCTAACGCATAAAGATTAAAGATACCTGTGGGGGCAGAACTATAAATCACCTGTTCGTCTCCGAACCATACGGCACCGAGGGGATGATGTTCCCCGGTGAAAAGCTGCCACTGGGATGTGGCCAGATCATAGATTAAAAGGCCGCCGCCCGTTTGCTGCCAGACCGTCGTCAACAATCGAGTACCATCGGAGGACCAGCTTAACCCCGAGAGGATGGTCTCTTGATTGGTGGACAAGATGATCTTCTCTTCACCGCTGCTTCTATGGCGAAGGACCATTTGGGGGCTGCCGTCACCGCTGCGGGCGATGAAGCCCAGCCATTCCCCGGCGGGGTCCCATGCTGGATCATCGGCCCGTCGACCATAGGTCAACCGGCGGGTTTGGCCTTTCTTCAGATCATAAAGAAAGAGATCATTTATCAACTTACCCTGATGTTCCACCAGTTGGGGATAAACAAGGATCTCCTCCCGGGGATGAAAACTATACTTCCCCGTCATCCCAATGAGGCCTTTGGCGATCAATTTATCTCGGCCTTGCCCATCCCGTAACCACAGGCCGGGAATTCCTTGGCCGTAGCGGGCAAAGGCTAAACTTCCCCCGGAGGAAAGGGCTGGGGGGCCCATATGGAATCCGTAAGAAGTGATTTGCTCCCCTTCTATGAGACCCCGCTCCTTTATGGCCTCGGCAGTAGCAAGGCTTTGCTCCTTCAACCAAGCCTGCCACCCTGCCCAAAGCTCAGCAAAGGGTATTTCCAGGGTTTCTTCTACTACCTCTTCAAATCCAGCTAGGGGTGCTTCGGCATAGGCGGCGCTGATCTGCCAAACCACATCTTCGCCAAAGGTTTCCACTAGATATCGGACGAGACTCAAACCGTAAATATAAATCCTTTGGGGACCAGGCCATGTATCTAAGAGATAATCATTGGCTACCTGATGGCTGGTGTAGAAGTCATCTTCTAGGGCCAGCATCCGCAAATACATATCATAAATACCACTGGTCGCCCGACCGGCATCGGTTAACAGGCTCTCGTAATAAACGGCGGCCCCTTCCACAAACCAACCGGGCAGTAAGGCATTGGGGCTAGTTAAAATAGGTACCCGACCGAAGGCGCTGCGAAGGCTATCGGCCTGCCCCCCGCTCATATTCATCTGGAAAATATGGGTGAGCTCGTGGGAGATGACTAGGGCCAGCCAGCTTTGACCAACAGGGTATAACTCCGAGCGATCCTTGGGGCCAACCAGGCTGACGCCCATGACATTAAGCAAATAGGGGGACGCATAGCCATCAGGCTGATCCCCCTCATCGATTAGGACTAAATGGGTTTTATCGGCAGGTGGCGGCGCTCCTAATTCCGTAAGTTGTTCAAAAAAATACTCGGCCCAAAGGGCGGCCTCTTGAGCACCCCTTGGGGCATCGACAGGATGGTGTATATAAAAATGCTCCGTCTCCACCGTGACCGTCTCCGCGAAGACCAACGGCGCCAAGAGCATAGGTAACCCGATGGCGGCGATGAGCAATAGTATTTTCTTACTCACTAGGCAGGCCTCCCCTAATCCCTGGGCGTGGACCCATATCTTCCCCATAATTCGTTACATAGTCATTCCAGTCCTGCCAAATCCTTGTGGAACTTCCCGCCAATAGTCAAGACTAGCAGTTTCTCCGGGCTAGGGATCGGCCTTTCCCGCATCGAAGTGATCTTTATCTAAATCCCAAGGGGTGATTCGATTGCAGAGCACCAATTGGTTAGGCCGGATGGCCCTCCTTTCCCTGATTCTCCTCCTCCTCTTATTCGGCTGGTCCAGCCGTCCTGTCGTCCGGGGTCAAGCTACCGATGTACGGCAAATCATCGTCACCGGCCAGGCCCAACTGGAAGTAGAACCCGATGGGGCCATGATCCGCCTCGGTGTGGAAACCCACCACTCCGTGGCCCAGGAAGCCCAAGAAGAAAACAGCCGCATCATGGGCCGGGTCCTAGGGGAATTAAGCCGTTTAGGAATCCCCGAAGATGCAGTGCGCACCTCCCGTTTCGAAGTGCAACCCCAAGGACAATATGGTCCGGAATACGAAGGTATCGTCGGTTACCGGGTGATCAATGAAGTAACCATTACCACCGATGAATTAGATGCCATCGGTTTGATCCTCGATACAGCAGTCAAAGCCGGGGCTAATACCATTAGTAGTATCGAATTGACGGTGGAAGATGTGCCCGATTGGGAACTACAGGCCCTGGATTTAGCCGTCCAAAAGGCCCATGAAAAGGGAGAAGCCATCGCTAATGCCTTAGGGATTGAAATCAAAGGTATCCATTCGGTGGCCGATCACTCCCAGATCCAAGGTGTCAACTTCTTCGTCGCCGACGGGATGGCCCCCATCAAACTGGGGCCGGTGGTGGTCACCAGCCAAGTAGAGATCCAATTTGAAATTTAGGGGACCTAACGGTCCCCAATAAAAAAACTCCCACTATATGACATAGGGGAGTTAATTTCCATGGCACGCCCGAGAGGGCTCGAACCTCTGACCTTTGGCTCCGCAAACCAACGCTCTATCCAACTGAGCTACGGGCGCACACTATTCTGATCGTATGCTAGAATACCATATCCCAAGGCCTTTGTCAAGGGAGCTGGTGATTCTGCCGGAGAAAGAAAAAGCGGGTTTGCTCAACCCGTAATCCTTATCTCATGGCGGAGGGAGCGGGATTCGAACCCGCGCTAGAGTTGCCCCTACTAACGGTTTAGCAAACCGTCCCCTTCAGCCGACTTGGGTATCCCTCCGCATCCAACTGACAAGGGAATTATAACATAGGGTTAAAGGGCTGTCAATCGTCGTCGACAAAAACCCCTAGGAGGACCTTTCTAAGATCAGAAAGGCCCCTCAATGGGGAAGCAATCCCCTCGGGTCGGGACTATCGATGGGCTTACTCACCCTTAGTCGGCTTTTGCTTAGCATCGATCTCCATTTTCGTCTGGACAACATCGGCGATGGTCGTTTGTTCCAAAACTTCCATCAGCTGGTCTTGGGCCTTAACCCAGACACTATGGAGGGGACAAGTATCGATGTTGCGACAACCGCCTTCGGGAAGGAGACATTTATTGATCGCGATGGGCCCTTCGATCAATTCCACCACCTGGGCTACGGTGATCTTGGCGGGATCGACCCGCAAGCGGACCCCTCCCCGGGAGCCCCTAATCCCTTCCACCAGTCCCGACCGACTTAAAATGGCCATGATTTGGGGAATAAAATTCGTCGGAATATTCTGCCGCTCGGCGATTTCCCGTGACAACACATATTTTCCCTTTTCCTGTAAGGCTAAATCCACTAAAGCGGAAATGGCATATTCCGCCTTGCGGGTAATCTCCATGAAGCCCGCCCCCTAATTATTCCTTCATCCTTTCATTTTTTCAAACTCGAAAAGGCTACTTATCCCTTACTTCCGGTAGGCATGAAAAAACTTCCCCTGGAAAACAATAGACTCAACACGAGAAAAGTAGGGACCCCCTTTGCTTAGGAAAACGGTTTTCTTCTTACTCTTGACCGCTCTGGCCAGTTTAACAATGACCATCGCCTTGGTCGTCGGCCCGCGACTGCCCGGAGAAGAGCATCGCGATGATACCCATCCCTATTATGTCATCGTCGATGTGGAAACCAATACTCCCCTCGCCTACATATCTAGTGTACCGGTCAACGTGGGTGATGAGCTAATTACCCGTCAAAATCGATTATACCGGGTGATCTCCGTGGTGGAAAACACTGCCTACGCCCAATTCATCCGGGAAATCGATCTCTCTTCCTGGGGAACAGAAAACCCACAGATCTGTGGGTTTTCCACCCGTTGTTCAACGGGAAAGATGGTCCTTATGAAAACCTTTGGGGAAAACCCCCATAATATGCTGAGCCTGAAGGGGTAGATATTCCCTTCTCAGACTAGCCTTAAACAAATTTACCAACCCCGTTCCTGCATCCGCGCTTGCGGAGGAAGATCGTCGATATTAATCCCCACCATCGGTTCTCCCAAATCCTTGGAGACTTCGGCTAGAACTTGGGGATCGTTGTAATGACGGGTAGCGGCGACGATGGCCTCAGCCCGGCGGACGGGATCTCCCGATTTGAAAATACCGGAGCCGACGAAGATGCCGTCGACACCGATCTGCATCATCAAAGCAGCATCGGCGGGAGTAGCGATTCCCCCCGCAGCGAAGTTGACCACGGGTAAACGACCCGATTCGGCCACCAGGCGGACCAATTCATAGGGAGCGCCGATCTCTTTGGCATAGGTCATCAACTCTTCCACCGGCAGACTGCTCAAATGGCGGATGTCCCCCAAGACCCGGCGGGCATGACGAACGGCTTCCACCACATTACCGGTACCAGGCTCTCCCTTGGTGCGCACCATGGCGGCACCTTCCCCGATCCGCCGCAGGGCCTCCCCTAAATCCCGGGCTCCACAAACGAAGGGGACCTCAAAATCAAACTTATTGATATGATAACGATCATCGGCAGGGGTCAAAACCTCCGATTCATCGATAAAATCTACTCCTAGGGCTTCTAAAATCTGGGCTTCGACAAAATGGCCGATGCGCACCTTAGCCATCACCGGGATGGAAACGGCGTCTAGGATTCGCAAAACCACCGTCGGATCGGCCATGCGGGCAATGCCTCCGGCGGCTCTGATATCGGCTGGCACCTTCTCTAGGGCCATCACCGCCACCGCCCCAGCCTTTTCAGCTATTTTCGCCTGCTCCGGTGTGGTAACATCCATGATTACCCCACCTTTGAACTTATCGGCTGCTCCTGTTTTAATTCGCAGAGTATCCTTTTCCAGCATAGCCTTACCTCCTCGGCATAAAAGAAAAAGCTGCCCGTCAGTCAATTCCAAGCAACCTAAACACCATTGTTATGGGAAGATCTGTCCCCTGGAATGTCAATAACCTCCTGACTCCCTATATTTTACCCCGTTGCTAAGTAAAAAACAAGTTATGGTTGACCACCGAAGAAAAAAAGCATCGACCGAAATCGATGCTTAAAGTTCTATGGCGGAAGGGGTGGGATTCGAACCCACGGAAGGCGCAAACCCTCGACGGTTTTCAAGACCGCTCCGATCGTCCACTCCGGCACCCTTCCTACCGGGTCATTATATCATAGGGTTTAGGGCTTTTCAATCCGTTCCAAGCCGCCCATGTAGGGACGCAAGACCTCGGGGATGACTACCGAACCGTCGGGCTGCTGATAGTTTTCCAAGATAGCAGCCACGGTGCGGCCGATGGCTAAACCGGAACCGTTTAAGGTATGGACATACTCCGGTTTTTGACCAGGGCCGGGCCGGAAGCGGACATTAGCCCGCCGGGCTTGGAAATCGGTGAAATTACTGCAGGAGGAGATTTCCACATAGCGATTGTAGCTAGGCATCCAAACCTCGGGGTCGTATTTCTTCGCCGCGGTAAAGCCCACATCAGCGGTACACATCATCACTACCCGGTAAGGCAGCTTTAGCTTTTGCAGGACCGTTTCCGCGTTGGCGACCAATTTTTCCAACTCGTTATCGGATTCATCGGGATGGACGAATTTGACCAACTCCACCTTGTTGAACTGATGCTGGCGGATCAAACCCCTAGTATCCCGACCGTGGGCTCCCGCTTCCGCCCGGAAACAGGGGGAATAGGCCACATAGTACAAAGGTAGTTGGTCGGCTTCCAAGATTTCATCCCGGTGGTAATTGGTGACCGGTACCTCCGCGGTGGGGATCAGATAATAATCAAGGCCTTCGCATTTGAACATATCCTCGCTGAATTTCGGCAGCTGTCCGGTGCCGATCATACTAGTCCCATTGGCCAACACCGGCGGGAAAAGCTCTGTATAACCATGTTCTTGGGTATGGAGATCCAACATGAAGTTGATCAGGGCCCGTTCCAACCGGGAACCTAAACCCTTCAAGAAGGTAAAGCGGGCTCCCGCCACCTTACTGCCCCGTTCAAAATCCAGGATCCCTAAGGCTTCCCCTAGATCCCAATGGGCTTGGATGGGAAAATCAAATTGGGGGATTTCGCCCCAACGGCGAATCTCCACGTTATCGTCTTCACTGCTGCCCACAGGGATCGATGGATGGGGAATATTGGGGATGGTGAGCAGGATCCCTTCGATCTCCCCATCGAGTTCCCGGATCCGGTTGTCCAGATCTTTGATCTGACCGGAGACCTCCTTCATTTCCTCCATGATCCCATCGACAGCTCGCCCTTCCCTTTTGGCGGTAGCGATTTCCAAAGACACCTTATTCCGCCGGGCTTTGAGGGCTTCCACTTCCTGAAGGTTCTTCCTTCTGATCTCATCTAACTCCAGCAATCGCTCCAGGGGTACCTCTTCCCCCCGATTGGCCATGGCTTCCGCGACTAACTCGGGATTAGCCCTGATGAATTTCAGATCAAGCATCTGTCTCCTCCTCCATCTCCTATTATCTCCAATTAAAAAATCTCGTCCTCCTTCGAGGACGAGATCTATTCCCGCGTTGCCACCCCGCTTGATCACCGCAGTGATCCTCTCGAGAACACGTTAACGGGTGTTAACCGGAACAGCTTTCACTGTCGGTCTTCGGAATGGAAAGGACAAACTCTTCCACCGGTTTCCAGCGACCCGGCTCTCTGGGGGAAGGAGGGATTGTCCCCGTTCCTGCATCACCTTTTACCAACTTAAGTATATTACACCTCTGCCTTTCCGGCAAGGGCTAAATGGAAGACTCTAGTTTCCTTATTCACGGACGCCGAGATAATTAACCTCTCGCTCTACACTACCGGCTTCCCTGATCCGCCCCAATTCCCTATAGACCCAGTGGATCTGATCTAGGTTAATATCCCGACCGCCGAGACCATAGATGTAATTGACCAGTAGGGGCCGCTGGGAAGCTGAATAAAGGCTTGCCCGCACATCGTTGAAGACCGGTCCGCCCATGGCCGCTAGGCCGTCGGAGCGATCGAGGACGGCTACTGCCTCAACCCCCGCTAAAGCTTCCCGCAGGGCCTGGACGGGGAAGGGCCGATACATCCTGATCTTAACAAGTCCTGCCTTGATCCCCGACTCCCGCAATTGTCCCACCACATGCTTGGTCGTCCCCGCTGTTGAACCGAGGACGACGATGGCCAGTTGGGCATCATCCATCTGGTAGGTTTCAATAAATTCATAGCTTCGACCAAATCGCTGGCCAAACTCGGCGCCTACTTTAGCCACGATGGCATCGGCGTTGAAGACGGCTTCCGCCAATTGGCGACGATGTTCGAAATAGAAATCTTGGAGATCTAAGGCTCCCACCGTTGTTGGATTATCGGCATCCAAAAGGGTATATTGGGGCTGCCGTTGCCCGACGAAATCTTCCACTTCCCTATCGGACAGCAAGGAAACGTTTTCCATACCATGGCTGATGATGAAGCCATCCATGGTCACCATCACCGGCAGTTGACAGGCGGGATCTTCGGCGATCTTCACCGCCTGGATCAGATTATCATAAGCTTCCTGGGCATTCTCGGAAAAAAGCTGGATCCAGCCGGCATCCCGCACACCCATACTGTCGCTATGGTCACAATGGATGTTAATGGGCGCGGAGATGGCCCTGTTGACCACCGGCATGACGATGGGCAGCCGCAGCCCGGCCGCGATGTTGACAACCTCCCACATCAACGCCAAGCCATTGGCCGATGTGGCCGTCATGGCCCGGGCCCCGGCGGCCGCGGCGCCGACGGTGGCGCTCATGGCTGAATGCTCGCTTTCCACCGGCACATATTCCGTCTCGACCAACCCATCGGCGACGAAGGTGGAAAAGATCTGAACGATCTCCGTCTGGGGCGTGATGGGATAGGCCGCCACCACATCGGGATGAACCTGGCGCATCGCTTGGGCCACCGCTTCGTTACCAGTTAAAGCCACATCTTGTACAAGGGCATTAGCCATTAGCCGATCCCTCCTTCTGGTGGGGAAGTTGGCTTCCTTGGCCATCTCCCCGCACTTCATCGTAGGCTCGGCGGATGGCAGCTAAATTGCCCTGGACGATCTCCGGTTTATCCCGAAACTTCTTCTCCAGCTTCTCCTGGGTATCCCTTAATAGTTCATCCAGTTCCAAGACACCCGTAGTTCTTATCAAAGCGCCCAACATCGGGGTGTTGGGGATGGCCCGGCCGATGGTTTCTTGGGCAATGGTGTTGGCATCGACGGTGTAGACCCGGACTTGGCTTTCCGGTCCCAGCCCCAGTTTTTCCCGGATTTCCTCCGGACTTTGGCTGCTGTTGACTACGATGACCCCATCGGAGGCCATGCCTTCCGTCACATTCCCGGTGTTGATCAAAGACCCATCGAGGACCACGACAAAATTGGGATTAGTCACCCCACAATGGAGGGTGATCTCCCCGTCGCTGATGCGATTATAGGATGTTACCGGTGCACCCATCCGTTCCGGCCCGTACTCTGGAAATGCCTGAATCTTCTTTCCCGCTGCCGCGGCCGCCTCCCCCAGGAGGAGGGCCGCCGTTTTGGCCCCTTGACCGCCACGACCATGCCAGCGGACCTCAAGCATCTAGTTTCCTCCTTTCGGCCTGCGATAGTTACCGTAACATCCTATAGCTTGCCTAATCGACCAGATCGGCATACAAGGGGAATTGGGCACATAATTGGGCCACCAACTCCCGACCTTGAGCCCGTACCCCTTCATCTGCCGGGGAACTGAGGACTAGATCTATGATCTTGGCAATTTCTACCATGGCCCCTTCATCCATGCCCCTGGTGGTCACCGCCGGTGTCCCCAGGCGAATGCCGCTGGTGATAAAGGGACTTTCTTCATCGAAGGGGATGGTATTCTTATTGACGGTAATCCCCACATCATCGAGGACTTCTTCCGCTTCTTTCCCCGTTAAACCCTTAGCCTTCACGTTAACCAACAATAGATGATTATCGGTACCGCCGGAGACCAGCTTAAAACCCCGGTCTAGCAAACCTTGGGCTAAAGCTTGGGCATTGGCGATAATCTGCCGTTGGTATTCCTTAAAGGCCTCCCCTTGGGCTTCCTTCAAGGCCACCGCCTTCGCGGCGATGACATGCATGAGGGGTCCCCCTTGAATCCCGGGGAAAATAGCTTTATCGATGGCTTTGGCGTATTCTTCTCGACAGAGGATCAAACCACCCCGGGGACCCCGGAGGGTTTTATGGGTCGTCGTCGTCACGAAATCGGCATGGGGGACAGGCGAAGGATGGAGTCCCGCCGCGACCAAGCCGGCGATATGGGCCATATCGACCATGAAGTAGGCGCCTACTTCCTTGGCGATCTCCGCCAACCGGGCAAAATCAATGATCCGGGGATAGGCGCTAGCCCCGGCCACCAAGAGTTTCGGCCGGTGCTGGCGGGCCAATTCCGCCACTTGATCGTAATCTATCACTTCTGTATCTGGGTCTACTCCGTAATGGACGAAGTTAAACCAAGTACCGGAGAAATTGACGGGACTGCCGTGGGTTAAATGGCCCCCATGGGATAAGCTCATCCCTAAAACGGTATCCCCCGGCTTGAGCATCGCGTAATAGACAGCCATGTTAGCTTGGGCTCCCGAATGGGGCTGGACATTGGCATGATCTGCTCCAAAGAGCCCACAAGCCCGCTCTTTAGCTAGAGTTTCGGGGATATCCACATATTCACATCCGCCGTAATAGCGGCGGGCGGGATATCCTTCCGCATATTTGTTGGTAAGTACCGAGCCCTGGGCCTGCATGACCGCGGGACTGACGAAGTTCTCCGAGGCGATTAGCTCGATCTTCCCCCGCTGTCTTTCCAGTTCCGCCACAAGGGCTTCCCCTACCTCTGGATCTACTTGACGTACTAAATCATACATCTATTTCTCTCCCTTCCGCCCATCATAAACCGTGGACCTATTCTTCCCCACCCACTGAAGGTCAACACCAGCATCCCCCCTGGGCAAAAATCAGCAGATAAATCCCTTCGACATCACCACTATGATTCCTATCCCACAATGGCTACAAAAAAGAAAAAAGGGGGTTGGCTACCCCCTTTATTGGTTCAGCGTTACCGTTAAATCTGGGGCAAATCTTCCATGGCCGCTTCCAGCTGGGCTTCTGAGTACTGGACATTTTCCAAACGACCGGCTAAGTAGGTATCATAGGCCGCCAAATCGAAATGTCCGTGGCCGCTTAAGTTAAAGAGGATAGTCTTGGCTTGGCCGGTACGGGCACACTCCCGGGCCTCTTCGATGGCGCCGTGGATAGCGTGGGCCGACTCAGGTGCCGGTAGGATACCCTCGGTTCGGCTAAAGAGAAGGGCGCTGGCGAAGATTTCCTGCTGCCCATAGGCCCGAGCTTCGATGAGGCCGTCCCGGTAAAGCTGGCTCACTAAAGGAGCCTGGCCGTGGTAGCGCAACCCACCGGCATGGATACCGGGAGGCATGAAGGAATGGCCTAGGGTATACATGCTCAAAATGGGGGTTAACCCGGCGGTATCGCCGTAATCATAGGCGTATTTGCCCTTAGTCAAGGTGGGACACGCTGCCGGTTCCACCGCGATGGCCCGCACTTCTTTCCCGGCGAACTTGTCGGCCAAGAAGGGGAAGGCCAAACCGGCAAAATTACTGCCTCCACCACAGCTGGCGATGACGATATCGGGATAATCATCAACTAAGGCCAACTGCTTTTTCGCTTCCAGGCCGATGATGGTTTGATGGAGCAAGACGTGGTTTAACACACTGCCTAAGGCATACCGGGTATCATCATGGCCTACAGCATCTTCCACCGCTTCGCTGATGGCGATGCCGAGACTGCCTGGCGAGTCGGGATTTTTAAGGAGGATCTCCCGCCCCGCTTGGGTTTTCGGTGAGGGACTAGGGATGACTTCCCCACCCCATACTTCCATCAAGGAGCGGCGATAGGGTTTTTGTTCGTAGCTAACCCGCACCATATACACGGTACAAGCCAAACCGAACAGCCCTGTAGCAAAACTTAGAGCACTTCCCCACTGACCAGCACCCGTTTCGGTGCTCAACCTTCTAACCCCCGCCTCTTTGTTGTAGTAGGCTTGGGGTACCGAGGTATTGACCTTATGGGAACCGGCGGGGCTAACCCCTTCGTTTTTGAAATAGATCCGGGCCGGTGTCTTTAAGGCCCGCTCTAAACTCACCGCCCGCACCAGGGGTGAGGGTCTCCAAATCCGGTAGGCTTCTAAAACCGGCTCCGGGATATCGATCCACCTTTGATCCGTCATTTCCTGTTCGATGAGACTCTCGGGAAACAAAGGCCCAAAGTCCTCGGGGGTAACCGGTTTTTTCGTACCTGGATGAAGGGGTGGTGGGGGTTTTGTGCCCATATCGGCTTGGATGTTGTACCATTGGCGGGGAATCTCGGTCTCGGGGAGGAAAATTTTCTTTTGACTCATCTCAGCTCAACTCCTCTAAAGAGAATATGAAAACCATTATTCGTCGCCAGGGGAAGATCTCCTGCCCAGGTCTTTTCTTCCCCTTAATTTCATACCCATTTAACTGGAATCCCTAGTTTACAGGGGAGGGAGTCGGCCGATGTTCGACGAGCAAAAACTTCTCCATGGAATGGCCGGTTTACGGGTTCTAGCAGGGACCATCGAAATCTGTGCGGCCCTGCTCATGCTCCGTTTTGGGCGGGTCGACACCGCGTTACGAATCAACAGCCTCTTGGGAGCCATCGGCCCTACCATCCTCCTGCTAGTCAGCGCCTTAGGCCTAGCCGGACTGACGGGGAAGATATCTTTAGATCGTTATCTGATCGTTGTTTTCGGGGTCCTACTTATCTTTATTGGTGTCCGCCGTTAATCTCGGCCGGGAACCCACAACCTGCTTCTCGGCTCTTCTTCCCCCGGGTCCTGGCCTTCATCATCTTCGGGAGCGAGGGCCTTTCCTAGGGCTTCTTGGACTTCTATGACCAGTTGGGCAAAGCTAAATTCTGCCTCTAGATATTCCCGAACGTAGGGATTATAGCTGGCGACGGCGTAAGCATGCTGCAGTTCCCCTTGGGCCGTAGCCGTATCTTGGCCAGCCATAATCTCCTGGCGGAGTTTTTCTTGTTTTTCTTGCAGATCCCGCAGCATTAATTTCGCCGCTTCATGCTCTTCTATTTCCGCCCGGGCCTTCTCCAATCGTTTATGTTCACTGCTGGTGATCAACAACCGACCTAATTCCTTTGCC
The DNA here is from genome assembly GCA_050944915.1 of Limnochordia bacterium. Taxonomy (GTDB): domain Bacteria; phylum Bacillota; class Limnochordia; order JAAZLZ01; family JAAZLZ01; genus JBMNRY01. The sequence goes on along the minus strand of JBMNRY010000001.1, from coordinate 45,530 downwards.
TTCTCCAAGATCATATCCCGCATCTTTCCAAACCTCCCACACCTGATGCCCTATGGAGCCATCGTCATCAGTTTATGTGACCTTCGGGCAGAGGATGCCTTTGGGGAAAAATCCCCGGAAAGGATTCCCCCCTGGTGCCAGGGGGGAATCTTAATCCTTTTATTCTTCTTCAGGGAACAAATTTCCTTGTGATTCATCGGGGGACGATTTCTCCTCGGAGGCGACCAGCAAACCGACGGCCATCACCTGTTGATCTTCTTCTAGTCGCATCAACAGTACCCCTTGGGTATTCCGTCCCAACTGGGAAATACCAGCCACGGGCATGCGGATCATGATCCCCTCCTGGGAGATAAGGACGATTTCATCGTCGGGCGAAACGACTTTGATGCCGACGATCAAACCGGAGCGTTCCGTCAAGCGCATGGTGATGATCCCTTTGCCTCCCCGACGGGTCTGGCGGTACTCAGCAAGGGGTGTGCGCTTGCCTAAGCCGTTACTGCTCACCACCAACAAATCGGCTTCGGGGTCGACGACGACCATACCGACTACATGATCCCCGGGCTCTAAGGTAATGCCCTTTACACCCCGGGCGGTGCGTCCCATGGGCCGCACATCGGTTTCGGCAAACCGGATGGCTTGGCCCCGCTCGGTGGCTAATAGGATTTCCTTCTTGCCATCGGTCAGCTTGGCCCCCACCATCTCATCGTCTTCCCCTAAATCGATACAGATGAGGCTGGCTCGATTGCTTTCTAGATCCTTCAGCCGGACCTTTTTGATGATCCCCTGTTTCGTAGCCATAGCTACATAATGGTTATCATCGAAATCGGTGACCGCTAAAGCCGTTTGGATCCATTCTCCCGATTCGAATTGTAACAGGCCCGTCAAAGCCGTTCCCCGGGCTTGCCGTCCCATCTGGGGTATTTGATGGCCCTTCAAGCGGTAAACCCGACCCCTGTTGGTAAAAAAGAGGATATAGGAGTGGGTATTGGTAACGAAGAGATGTTCCACAAAATCGTCATCCCGGGTATTGAGGGCCATGATCCCTTTACCGCCCCGATGTTGACTACGGTAGGATGTTAAGGGAAGACGCTTGATATAACCCTGGTGGGTGACGGTGATGATGACATCTTCCTCGGGGATGAGATCTTCGATATCGATTTCTTCGGCGCTGGCGGTGATTTCCGTCCGCCGCTCATCGGCATATTTTTCCCGGATAGCCCCTAACTCTTCCCGAATGATGGCATAGACTTTACCAACATCGGCCAAGACTCCCCGCAGATAGGCGATAGTTTCCTGCAGTTCCTTGTATTCGGCGGCCAATTTCTCCTGCTCCAGGCCTGTTAGGCGCCGCAGCTGCATATCTAAAATGGCTACCGCCTGCCGCTCCGATAAGGCGAAGCGTTCCATGAGTTGTTCCTTCGCTACCCGGTCATTGGGGGCGGCCTTGATCAACTCGATGATCTCATCGATATGATCGAGGGCGATGCGAAGTCCTTCGACGATATGGGCCCGGGCTTCCGCCTTGGCCAAATCGAATCGACTCCGGCGGATGATTACTTCCCGCTGGTGATCGAGATAATGCTCCAGGGCTGTTTTGAGATTCATCACCCGGGGTTGTCCGTCTACTAAGGCTAAGAGGATGACCCCGAAGGTATCTTCCAGTTTGGTGTGTTTGTATAACCGATTTAGGATCACCTGGGGGACTACATCCCGCCGCAGTTCGATGACGATGCGCATCCCCTGCCGGTCCGATTCATCCCGCAGATCCGTCAATCCATCGAGCTTTTTGTCCCGGACCAAAGCAGCGATATTTTCGATCAAATTGGCCTTATTAACCTGGTAGGGCAGCTCGGTGACCACAATTCGGGTCTTTCCGTGGGCCATTTCTTCGAAATGGACCTTGGCCCTAATGCGGATGCGGCCCCGCCCTGTTCGATAAGCTTCCCGGATCCCTTCCCGACCGAGGATGATCCCCCCGGTGGGAAAATCGGGTCCTTTGATGATCCGATTTAGTTCTTCCACGGTAATCTCGGGGTTTTCGATGAGGGCATCGATGGCATCGATGACTTCCCCCAAATTATGGGGCGGTATATTCGTCGCCATCCCCACCGCGATCCCCGCCGCTCCGTTGACCAACAAATTGGGAAAGCGAGCCGGCAGGACCGCCGGTTGTTCCAGGGATTCATCGAAGTTGGGGACAAAATCGACGGTATCCTTATCGATTTCCCGGAGCAACTCCATGGCGATGGGGGCTAAACGGGCTTCGGTATAGCGCATCGCTGCCGGCGGATCGCCGTCGACGGAGCCGAAGTTTCCATGGCCATCCACCAAGGGATAACGCATGGAAAAATCTTGGGCGAGGCGCACCATAGCATCATAAATGGCCGAGTCCCCATGGGGGTGATACTTCCCCATGACTTCCCCCACGATCCGGGCCGATTTGCGATGGGGTCGATTGGGCATTAGGCCCAACTCGCTCATACTGTAGAGGATCCGCCGCTGAACAGGTTTGAGACCATCCCGCACATCGGGCAGGGCTCGCTCCACAATGACGCTCATGGCGTAGGTCAAATAGGAGCGGCGCATCTCCTCTTCGATGGCCATCGGTACAACTTTACTCTGTCCAAAATCGAGTGGCATTTACCCACCTTCTATCTTTAAACATCTAAGTTGGTAACTTCCTTGGCGTGTTCTTGGATGAATTCCCGCCGGGGTTCCACCTTTTCTCCCATGAGGGTGGAGAAAATGGCATCGGCCGCGATAGCATCGGAAAGCCGTAACTGGATAATGGTCCTCGTTTCGGGATTCATCGTTGTATCCCACAACTGCTCCGCGTTCATTTCCCCTAAACCTTTATAACGCTGAATGGAGATCCCTTGACGGCCGATTTCCTCTAGGATCTGATCCAATTCTTCATCGGACCAAGCATATTGGACCGTTCTGCCCTTTCGGACCTGATAAAGGGGCGGTAAGGCGATGTAAATATGGCCTTGCTCCAAGAGTTCCGGCACATAACGGTAGAAAAAGGTCAAAAGCAAAGTGCGGATATGGGCTCCGTCCACGTCCGCGTCGGTGTTATGGCAGCAGATACCGCCCACACCGGCGATGAAATTTTCATCGTTTTCCACGGAAAAATCGTAGACATAGGGACAGGTCGGTTCTGCTTCTTCGGCAGCAATCACCGGTAGGGCCATTAAATCACCGGGAAGATCGATGATCTTCTCCTCGGTTTCTTCCACCAGCCAACGGCCCCCTACTTCCTTAATTTCAGCCACCACCCCTAGACTAGCCAACAAGACGACCAACTGGCCGGCAAGGGCCTGGGAAACCGTCCAAAGACCACCGGCGGCAGCCCGCCAACCGTTAAGAAAGGCTTGCTGTCCCCTTCGATCCACATTGAAGACGAAATCGGGCAGTAACCTTCCACTAGGCGGGGTAACTAAGGTTTCGGTGATGTAATCGGCCAATTCCTCCAGGAGCAGATAGGCCCGGCGGCGGCGCCAAAGGAGCTGGGGATTTTGCCCTGTTAGCTCCTCCCAATGTTGGCTAAAGTTCGCCAGCCAATCTTCTCCCCGATCCTTTAAGGGCAAGACCGGACCCCACTGAGGTGAGATTCGACCCCGAGCAGCAACACAACCGAGGATGTACAACACCCCCGGATCGACGGATTTGCTGCCCTCCAAGGGTAGTCCTTTCGGGGCGACTACAAGATCTCCAGGGCGGATTTGGCCGCCTTTTTTGAGTTTTAGACCATCTTCCCAAACAAAGACGCTATGTCCGTCGGTGACCGTCACTTCCCGCCCCAATTGGGTGCGGATCCGGTAGAGTTTCTCTTGTAAGGGGTGGCGGATCACCGATTTGATGGGCTGAAAATAGCATTCATTAGTCTCTAGACTAAAACAAAGGACATCGTATTCGTCAAAGAGACGCTCTCCATCGATACATTCATCGATGAATTGACCGATGGGTAGTGACTGGACAGCTCCCGTAGAGCGCCGGCGAACAAAACAGATTTCTTGATAATCGACGCTCATGATGATAATCCGGTTATAGCGGAGTTTTTCCGCGTCGAATTCATCGCCAAAACCGGTGCCCAAGGCGGTGATCATATCCCGGATCTCGTTGTTGGCCAAGATCCGATCTAGGCGGGCCTTCTCCACGTTTAAGATCTTCCCCCGCAGGGGCATGATGGCTTGGAAACGGCGGTCCCGGCCTTGTTTTGCCGTACCACCCGCGGAGTCCCCTTCCACCAAGAACAATTCGGTTAACTCGGGATCGTTGATGGAACAATCGGCCAATTTCCCTGGCAGGGAACTGCCTTCCAAGGCCGTTTTTCTTCTGGTCAACTCCCGGGCTTTGCGGGCTGCTTCCCGGGCTCGGGAGGCGGCGATAGCCTTTTCAATGATTTTTTTCGCCTCTTGGGGATTTTCTTCCAAGTAAAGGCCTAAGCCTTCGGAGATGATGGAATCGACGATCCCCCGGACTTCGCTATTACCTAGTTTCGTTTTCGTTTGGCCCTCGAATTGAGGTTCCGGTAAACGGATATTGACAATCGCGATACAACCCTCCCGGACATCTTCTCCGGTGAGGTTATCTTCATTGGCTTTGAGCAAGTTGTTCTTCCGGGCATAATCGTTTAAGGTTCTGGTGAGGGCCGAGCGGAAACCACTGAGATGGGTTCCCCCTTCTTTAGTGTGGATATTATTAGCAAAGGTCAGGACATTTTCCGTATACCCATCGTTATACTGCAAGGCGCATTCTACTTGAACGGAATCGGTTTCCTTTTCGAAATAGATGGGCTCTTTATGGAGGGGATCCTTGTTTTTAGCCAGATGCTGGACAAAGGACACAATCCCCCCTTGGTACTGCCAAATCCCTTCCCGCTCTGTATTTTCATCGTAGAATTCCAGGCGGAGACCCCGATTTAAAAAGGCTACTTCCCGCAAGCGGTAGATGATGACCTCAGGGTCAAAATCGAGGGTTTCAAAGATCTGCTCATCGGGCAAGAAGGTAATTTTGGTTCCCGTATCACTCCCTTGGCCTACTACTTCCAAGGGAGTCTCTGCTTTCCCCCGACTAAAGCGTTGGCGATAGATTTTCCCGTCCCGTTTTACTTCGACGACTAACCACTCCGATAAGGCGTTGACGACGGAAACACCAACACCGTGGAGTCCCCCCGCCACCTTATAGCCGCCGTTTTCCATACCGAATTTACCCCCAGCATGGAGGACGGTTAACACTACTTCCACCGCCGGTATGCCTAATTTAGGATGTATATCAACAGGTATACCCCGACCATTATCGATGACCGTTAGAGACTTATCCCGGTGGACGATCACTTGGATCCGGTCGCAATAACCGGCTAAAGCTTCGTCGATACTGTTATCCAAAACCTCTAAGAATAGATGATGGAGGCCATGGACATCGGTGCTGCCTATATACATCCCGGGTCGGCGGCGGACAGCTTCCAGTCCTTCGAGGACCTGGATTTGTTCCGCATCATAAGTCTCGGGCATATTCTCTTTTCTCATCAAACAAGCCTCCGTTTCCCTCCAGCTCCAAACATGGCAAAACCGTGGGTTCATGGGCCACGGCCGCCACCGATCACAAAGACAATTCCCATCTTAGTATAGCCTTGGGGATGATGTCAAATTCTGCCAACTCCCCCCAGCTAATCTAAAAAGGGGTTAGATGGGGATTTGACTCCGCAATTTATCGGCCCTTTTGGCCAAGGTAGTCGAGGAAATGGAAGATAGGTAAACACCTTCGGCCGTGACCACAAAGGAATGGGGTTTTCCCCCGGCCACATCGGTTAAGAAACCTTCCTCCTGGGCAGTTTGCAAAAAGGCATCGTTATCCTTAGCCTTTCCTGGAGGAAGTAGGGGACAAATGGCGATCACATCCCGAATAGGAATCATAATTTCACGTCCTAAATGCAAGAACAAGGGGTGACCTCCTTCCACTAAAGACTAATTTTCCCCTTTTCGACCTGAAATACTAGCCCCTGGGACAGCATCTCTTGGGAAAAGGGTTGAATACCCGTTGTCGTCAAATAAATCTGCACCTGAGAAGAAATATTCTCCAGAAATAGATGCCGTCGCTGGACATCTAGTTCCGAGGCCACATCATCTAGAAGGAGCAAAGGATAATGGCTGCTTTCCCAGTGCATGTAATCCAGTTCCGCTAATTTACAAGCCAGCACCGCGCTCCTTTGTTGGCCCTGGGACGCGTATTTGCGGGCATCCTTGCCATCGATTACAAAGAGCAAATCATCCCGTTGGGGACCGATAAGGCTTTGCCTGCGCCGTAACTCCCCTGGACGGGCGGCCTGGAGGGCTCGCCAAAAACAGGCATGGATCTCTTCTTCCGTCGACGGTACAGGAGCGGACCAAAAGGGTTGATAGCTGATTTGCAGCTCCTCTTGACCTCCGCTGATTAGGCGGTGATAGCTTTGGGCCTTAGGGGCCAAATAGGCTAGGCTTTGCAAGCGCTGATAGATCAATTTGCTGCCCAAGGTGCACAGCTGTTCATCCCAAGGGGCTAGGCTTTCGGCATCACCTAACTCTAAAAGGGTATTCCGCTGTTTCAAGACCTGATTATACCTGGTCAAATAATGGCGGTAAGGGCCGTTGATTTGGCAAATCTGCAAATCTAAATACCGCCGCCGCAGGGCGGGAGATCCTTTGATCAACTGGAGATCATCGGGAGTAAAGAGGACTACCTGTAACAGTCCAAACAGATCGCTTAATCTTCGGATCGGCATCCCGTTGACCTGAAAACTTTTTCGCCCTTGGCGGGGCAGCTCTGCGGCTAAAATTCTTTTCGTGGGGCCTACTTGTATTTCGGTTTTTAAGTAAGATTTTCCTTGCCCCCAGCGGATCATTTCTCCATCTTTATGGGTCCGATGGGAGCGGCCGGTGGCCAAAAAGGTCAAGGCCTCCAGGAAATTAGTCTTGCCCTGGGCATTATGGCCGACAAAAAAATTAATCCGGGGCGAAAGGCTCAGTTCCAAATGTTCGTAGTTGCGGAAATTGTGGAGTAAAATGGTGTTTAGGTACACACCCTATCCTCCCCGGTGATGATAAACTCCCTACCATCGGCCAGAACCAACCGATCCCCCGGGTATAGTTTCCGCCCCCGTCTAGTTTCTACTTCACCGTTGATGGTGATGGAACCCCCAGCGATTAGTTCCTTGGCCTCGCCGCCGGTATTGGCGATCCCCGCCCATTTGAGAACTTGCTGCAAGGTGATATAGGGGGTGGTGATGGCTAATTTTTCCAAAGTAGTTCCTCCTTATGTCCGCACAGGCATCACCAGATAGGTAAAGTCAGTCCCTTCCCGGGGGGTGAAGACCATCGGTCCATTATCACCATAAAAGGCCATGGTTACCTCTTCCCCCTCGGCGACCCGCAGCCCTTCCAACAGATAACGGGCTTGGAGGCAGATCTGCAATCCATCGCCTTCTTGGGTCACATCGAGCTCTTCCCAGGCGGCACCGGCGGTGCTGGAGCGCAAAGACAAGCCTAAGACTCCCTCTTCAATCTTGAAATCGATCAAGGCCGGACCGGAACGGACTAACAAAGAGACCCGATCGATGGCTTCTTCCAATTGGGAGCGGGAACAGATCACCTTACAGGTAGGCTCCCCTTGGGGGATCACCCGCAGATAATCGGGAAATTCCGACTCGATTAAGCGGGAATAGAACTTAAACCCGCCGACGTGGAAGAGAATCTGGTTGCTGCCTAACTGCACCCGGAGTTCTCCTTCTTCCTCTCCCGGGAGCAAACGGGCTAACTCTTGCATGCTTCGGGCCGGCACCAAGGCCTTAAACTCCCCTAGGGAAAGGGCGTCTTTTTTCCGAATGGCTAAGCGGCTGCTATCAGTAGCCACCATATGGAGCTCCCCTTCCCGACCGGCCAAATAGATGCCTTTTAGAAAGGGCCGGATTTCATCGGGTGGTGCCGCCGCGAAAACCGTTTGCCGCAACATTCCTTTGAATAGCTCCTCAGCGATGGAGCAGCTAAAGGAACCTTCCTCCATTACTGGCGCCGGTGGAAAGGCTTCCCCAGCTATAGTTGGCAAACTAAAGTGGGCCCGACCAGCCCGCAGGCTGACGGAATTATTCCCTTCATCATAGCGGAGGAAGACATCTCCCCCTGGGAGTTTGCGCACGATGGGTGCAAAATATTTTCCTTCAACGACCGCTTGGCCTTCCTGAATGGTTTCCACGGGGATGGTCCCTTCGATCCGCATTTCCAAATCGGAAGCAGCCAAATACAGTTCACCATTCCTAGCTTCCAGGAGGATCCCGGTGAGGATCGGTTTCACATCCCTTTGGGCGACCGCCCGTTCCACAGCAGTGACCGCCTTTAATAAAAGGTTTTGTTCACAGCGTAATTCCACCTCGATAACCTCCCTCAATCCACAATCGGTAAAAATTAGTCAAAATGCCTTTAAATAGATTTAAATGTAGTCGCCGTAGTAGTATAGCCTGTGGATCTGTGGAAAAGGGGGGCAATTCCCCTTCTAGACGCCTTTGGGTCTGTCGATAGGCTTGTGGAAGAAAGTCCTTAGTTATCGACAGCTTCCACAGAAGTTTAGGGGAGCCAAATTGGTCCACAACTCCTCCACAGCTCGTCCACAGCTTTTCCCCAACCTAAGTTCGTTGTTTTATTTGTTCGGTGATCTCTTCGATCTCGCGAAAAAAGGCCGGGTCTTTAGCCATATCATTAGCCACCTTTTCACAAGCGTGGATGACGGTACTATGGTCTCGACCGCCGAAGGCTTCGCCGATTTTTGGCAGCGAGGCATCGGTGAGATCCCGGGAAAGATACATGGCCACCTGCCGAGGCAGGACGATGGCTTTAGTCCGCTTTCTGGTGGACATATCACTGATATTAATCCCATAATAATCGGCGACGATTTCTTGGATCATTTTAATATCGATGGGTTTTTTGCGATTGGCCGCCAACATATCTTTCAAAGCTTCGGAGGCTAAGTTGATGGTGATATTCCGTCCTTGCAGGGAGGCATAGGCGACCACTTTATTTAGGGCCCCTTCCAATTCTCTAATATTGGATTCCACCTGCTCAGCAATATAAGAAAGGATCTCATCATCGATATTCAATCCATCGTCTTTAGCCTTTCGCTGGAGGATAGCGATCCTCGTTTCCACATCGGGAACTTGGATATCGGCGGTGAGTCCCCATTCGAAACGGGAACGCAACCGTTCTTCCAAAGTTGGTATTTCCTTCGGCGGCCGATCACTGGAAATGACGATCTGCTTATTAGCCTCATAGAGGGAGTTAAAGGTGTGGAAAAACTCCTCTTGGGTCGATTCTTTCCCGGCGACGAATTGGATATCGTCGATGAGGAGGATATCGGCATTACGGTATTTCGCCCGAAACTCATTCATCGCTTTGCGGCCGATGGCGGCGATCAAATCGTTGGTAAAAGTCTCTGAAGAGACGTAGACGACCCGGATGCCGGGATGATGTTCCAGTCCGTAATGGCCGATGGCTTGCATTAAATGGGTTTTACCCAAACCGACACCTCCGTAGATGAACAGGGGGTTGTAGGCTCGGGCCGGTGCTTCCGCCACCGCTAAAGAAGCCGCATGGGCGAAGCGGTTACTGCTGCCGACGACGAAGGTATCGAAGGTATACCGGGGATTAAGATTGGCGGCATGGGGCTCTTCCTTTGGTTTTGGCGGTTTGGAAGGAAGCTTATCCATCGGTTGGCCCTCATCGGGAACGACGAAGGAAATCTGCCATTGATCTCCCACTACCTGGTGGAGGGCTTCTTCTAATGATTCTTTGTAACGGGCTTCCACCCAGTCCCGGGCGAATTCATTGGGACTGGTCACGACTAAACAATTATCGGCATAGGATACAGCCTTGGTATCCTTCAGCCAGGTATCGAAACTAGGTTTAGTCAACTCCTGTTTTATGATGTTCAAGGTTTGGTCCCAGATGATTTTCAATTGGTCGGTCATGGTCGCTGCCTCCCGGGTCAGTGGTCATCGCTAGCGGTGCTGGGCCCGCATCTTCTTTAACAAAGCTTGTCCTTGGGCTGTCACTACCCTTTTGCCGTTAGCCTTTGCTTCTAGTAAACCTAGTTGTTCTAAAAAGACCAGGTCACGATAAGCTGTACTAAGGCTGATCCCCGCCTGACGGGCTACCGCCGAAGGCCCTATTTCGCCATGGTCGGCCAAAAGGAAGAAGATAGTCTCTTGCCGCCGGGATAAGCCGGCATTTTGGGCCGCAGGATGGATAGGCGGTGAATCGGCGCTGAGGGTTTGGGGCTGCTCTTCATCTAGATCTAGATCGGCTGCCACCTCCCCTTCCTGGTCAGGGATGGTGAGGGTAACCACAGCCCCTCCTTGGAGATTATCATCTAAAAGGAGTTTTCCACCAAGGCCTGCTACTGCTTCTTTGGCCACCGGTAATCCGGAACCGACACCTTTGATGTAGGCTTTGATCTTCCCATCGGCGCTGGAATAACCGGGATACAAAGCTTTTTCCTTATCGGCGATGCCTTTTCCTTTATCGGAAAAAGTAATGGTATTTCCATCGGTGGAAATGGTGATTACCACTTCGGAAAAGTCGGCGTGGATTAGGTTTTCGGCGATTTCTTTCAAGGCGGTGAAAGGTATCTGGCCGCCCTTTTCCTTGGCTAGATTATAGGTGGTAGAGGCGATTTCATCCATGAAGGATGCGGGATCGGTCCCTTGGACATAGACTAGCCGGGGACTGACGCCGGGAGAGTCGTAAATGGCAATCCTGGCTTCAACTTCCTGGGCCGCAGGCTCCCCTTGCTCTTTTTTTGGACCGAAGAACCGGGAAAATATACCCATGAATCTACCTACTCTCCTGGTGGGTGGGAAAAATTGATTCTCTAAGGAAAAGGGGGGTCCGGGAAATCTAATGGTTATCCACAGGCAGAACTCATCCTTGTGGAAAACCGCAAAACCCCCGAATAATAGCAACTTTACATAGGATCAAAGTTCATAAGTACAAGTAGTTATCAACAACGGGTTCCCGTCGATAATTCACAGTTTGCACAGGTTTTCCACAACCCCTACCCTCTTTTTAGTCCTGGTGGTGGGGGACGAAAAGGCCAAGGGAAATCCACAAGGACTTCGATCCTGCCCCTTGGCCCATGCTGTGGCACTTTATAGCGATTTTGGAGGGCGACTAATGCACGGTAAATAACTGAAAACCCACAGAAAGGCTGTGTATAAAAATTATCCACAGGGTAAAAGTTAGTTCTAAAGGCAAATTAGGTGTTATCCACACTACTTTACACAATCTGTGGATAATTCCTCTAAGGTTGTGGTCATCGGTGGAAACCCCTCTGGAAAAAAGAAATTCTGGTGGAGTTATCCACACGCGATTTGATCGTACTATGATTTTTCAACAACGTCAAGGATAAGTGGGCTGGAACAGTCCTTTTGCAGCGACGAAAGAAGGGCCAAAAGAAGAAAAAAGAGGAGGAAAAGGCCGATTGCTTGACAGGTTATTTGGCCTTGGGCTATAATCTTAGTGGTGTTTAATGGACTAATTGTCGCATAAAGGAGGTAATGGCGGGTGAAGAGGACGTTCCAGCCCAAGGTATTAAAACGGAAACGAACACACGGATTCTTAGCCCGGATGTCTAGCCCAGGGGGCCGCCGGGTCGTTAGCCGCAGAAGGGCTAAGGGTCGCAAGCGGGTGTCTGCTTAAGAGTGGGCCTACCTGCGGCAGCGCGGTTGCGCCGATCTCATCAGTTTAAACAGGTCTTTGCCCAAGGGCGACGTCGGGCCGATCGATTATTAGTTCTTCATGCATTGGAAAATGGCGGCCAAGGCAGACGTTTGGGCTTAGCGGTTAGTAAGCGGGTTGGCAAGGCGGTAACGAGGAATAAGGTAAGGCGACGCTTACAAGAGGCATGGCGGGATTTGGCCCCCAGATTGCAGACCGATTGCGATGTAGTGATCTCCGCCCGGGTTCAGGCCGCTAAGGCCAGTTACCAGGGGCTCTACCGTAGTCTAAGGGAGTTACTCCGGGGTGTGGGGTTGCTAAATTGTGAATAATTTTAGGGTATCAGAAATCGGTATGGGGAATATGCTGAGGAATGGGGTCCAAAGGTTGTTCCTCGGCTTAATTTGGATTTACCGTCATTGTCTTTCCCCTTTAAAACCACGTACCTGCCGTTTTTATCCAACTTGTTCTGAATACGCTCGACAAGCAGTAATCAAATACGGTCCCTGGCAGGGTTTAGTTTTAACATGGAAAAGACTAAGAAAATGTCATCCTTGGCACCCGGGTGGATACGATCCCCTTAATTAGACGGTAGGGCAGGGGTGGAATGGAGGCGGACAGATTGCAGGTTTTCGGTTTTCTCGCCGAGGGCCTCGAGGCCTTATTAGTATATTTCGCGCAACTGACTGGTAATCACGGTGTGGCCATCATTTTATTGACGCTCTTGATTCGTATCGTCATGTACCCGCTCTTTGCCAGCCAGACTAAGAATATGGTCGTCATGCGGGAAATGCAACCAAAGCTGCAGGAAATACAGGCGAAATATAAGAATAACCCGGAAGAATACCAACGGCGGGTTATGCAATTATATCAAGAATATAAGATCAATCCTCTAGGCGGTTGTCTACCGATGTTAGTACAACTGCCATTTCTATGGGCACTTTTTCGCGTTTTGCGTTCCTTTGATTTTGGCGATCAAGCTTTTCTATGGTTGCGGGGGGGCTTAGGACAGCCAGATCCCTTTTACATCCTCCCCTTGCTCTCCGCGCTAACCACTTATTTACAGATGACACAAACGAGTACCGATCCATCACAACGGACCATGATGATGGTCATGCCCGCCTTTATCGGCTGGATCAGTATAAACTTTCCATCGGGTTTGGTTTTATACTGGGTTGTCAGCAACCTCTTTAGTATGGGACAGCAATATCTGATGACTAGGCGGAATGCGGGCCTGAAAAAAGGGGGCCAGGAAGATGCTGATGGTGGAAAAGACCGGTAGAACTGTAGAGGAAGCCATCGAGGCTGCCTTGGAAGAATTGGAAGTACCCCGGGAACAGGTGGAAGTGGAAGTAATCGATAGTGGCGCCAAAGGACTTTTTGGCATCATCGGTACCAAACAAGCCCGGGTGCGGGTATCGGTTAAACCAACCCTTGATCATAAAGCCCAGCGAGCCGCCCAATGGCTCCAGGAGCTGCTGGAGAAAATGGGCATCGAAGCCCAGGTCCATTGGTCCTTAGAGGATGATGTGATTAGGCTGGATATTATCGGCCAAAGTCTGGGATTAGTCATCGGCAAAAGGGGACAAACCCTCGATGCCTTACAGTATCTGACTTCTCTGGTGGCTAACCGGGGTGAAGGTCCCTGGAACCGGGTTCTTTTAGATGCGGAAAATTATCGCCGCCGGCGGGAAGAATCCTTGCGGGGCTTAGCCCAGCGCTTGGCGGACAAGGCGGTGCGCAACGGTCGGCGGGTGATCTTAGAGCCGATGAATGCCCATGAACGGCGGATCATCCATTTGGCCCTTCAAGACCAAGGCAATGTGGATACCTATAGTGAAGGAACGGATCCCTATCGCCGGGTGATCATCGCACCTAAATAAAGGTCAGGACAAAAACTAATTGGACAAGAATAAGGCACGGTGTCTGCGGACACGTGCTTTTTCCATGTGAAAAAGGATGGGAAAGGAAAGGGTGGGAAAGATGGAACTGGATACCATTGCGGCCATAGCCACAGCCCCCGGTGAGGGGGGAATCGGGATTATCCGGGTCAGTGGACCGGACGGGATCGGGATCGTGGAAGAAATATTCCGGGGAAAAACCCCCCTTTCCAAGCTGAAAAGCCACCAAATGGCCTACGGCCATATTTATGATGGGGAAAATCCTATCGATGAAGTCTTAGTGGTGGCCATGCGGGCCCCCCATAGTTACACCCGGGAAGATGTGGTGGAAATCCACTGCCATGGAGGAAGCCTCCCCGTGCGGCGGATTTTAGAATTGGTCTTAGCCCGGGGAGTCCGGATGGCGGAACCGGGGGAATTCACCAAACGAGCCTTTCTTAACGGTCGCCTCGATTTAACCCAAGCGGAAGCAGTCCTGGATATCATCCGCTCCCATAGCGACCAAGGGATGCGGGCCGCGGTGACCCAATTACAAGGTGGCTTGGGCAAATACATGGGCGAGATCCGAAGGGAATTGATCGAACTTTTGGCCCAGCTAGAAGCCCTCTTGGACTTTCCCGAAGATGATATCCCCGGTATGGAGCGAGAAGCCATCGATGAAATTCTCTCCCGAGCCGAAAAGAAGGTGGCCCGCCTTTTAGAAGGAGCCAGCCGGGGCCGGGTGCTGCGGGAAGGTGTTTACACCGTCATCATCGGTCCCCCCAATGTGGGCAAATCCACTTTATTAAACACCCTTCTCCAGGAAGAGCGGGCCATCGTCACCGCCATTCCCGGTACCACCAGAGATGTCATCGAAGAGATGGTCAATATCGGTGGTGTCACCTTGCGCCTGGCGGATACCGCCGGGGTGCGGGCTACCTCCGATGTGGTGGAGCAGCTGGGGGTGGAACGGAGTATCGCCTATCTTGAACGGGCCGATTTGGTCCTCCTAGTCCTAGACGGCTCCCAAGAATTGGGGCCTGATGAATGGCAATTGATTGAGAAAGTGGTCGGCCGTGAGGTTATTACCATTATCAATAAGGCCGATTTAGATGTTAAAATAGATCCAAAGAGGCTCCGAGAACAGGGCCTTGGCCCCATATTGACCATGAGCCTGAAGGAAGGTTGGGGTCTTGAAGGGCTGGAAGAAATCATCGTCGATAAATTCGGCACCAAGGGTCTAGGGATGGAAGGTGCTTTAGTGACGAATATCCGCCATGCCCAAGCTTTAGAAAGGGCCCTTGGGGCCATCAAGGATAGCCGCCGCTCTGTGGCGGAAGGCTGGGCCGAGGATTTCATCTGTATTGATCTGCGGGAAGCCTTAGAATCCCTAGGAGAGATCACCGGCGAAACGGTGCAAGAAGGAGTTTTAGATGAAATCTTCAGTCGGTTTTGTATCGGTAAGTGAGGGGGGAAGGTTCCATGGAAATCTATGATGTCATCGTCATCGGCGCGGGACATGCCGGTTGTGAAGCGGCCCTGGCTGCCGCCCGTCTGGGATGTCGAACAGCCATTTTTACCATAAATATCGATAATATTGCCCGGATGTCTTGTAACCCGGCCATCGGTGGACCCCAGGCTAAAAGCCACCTGGTGCGGGAAATCGATGCCTTAGGGGGCGAAATGGGTAAGGTCATCGACCGTTCCTATTTGAACGTACGGATCTTAAACAAATCCCGGGGACCGGCGGTGTGGGCCTTGCGGGCTCAAGCCGATAAACTCATCTACCAGCGGGAAATGACGTTAGTCTTAGAAAGGGAACCAAATCTGGAGGTCAAACAGGGCCAGATCACCGAGCTGTTGACGGAAGGAGGCCGCATTTGCGGTGTGAAAACGATCAACGGCCAGGTTTACCCCTGTCGGACTGTGGTTTTAGCTCCAGGGACCTTCTTGCGGGGGATCTTAGTCAATGGTCGGATCCGCTATCCCGGGGGGCGCCAAGGAGAGATCGCCGCGGAAGCCCTATCGACCTCTTTAGAAGGATTGGGCTTAGAACTACGCCGCTTTCAGACGGCTACACCTCCTCGGGTTGATGCCCGCACCATCGATTTTAGTCAAATGCAGGAGCAAAAGGGCAGTCCCCATCCCATACCCTTTTCTTTCAACAGTCCGGAAATTCGCCACCGGCAATTACCCTGTTGGTTGACTAGGACTACCGAAGAAACCATCGAGCTGGTGCGGAAGTACTTGGAGGTTTCCCCCATCCAAATGGGTTCCGTTGTCGGTCAAGGTCCCCGGCATTGTCCCTCCATCGACCGGAAGGTGATCCGCTTCCCCGACAAGGTCGACCACCAAATTTTTGTGGAGCCGGAAGGGGAATACACGACGGAAATGTATCTCTTGGGTCTTACCACGGCCATGCCCGAAGGGGTCCAAGAGGAGATCATCAGGACTATTCCCGGGCTGCAGCGGGCCCGGATGATGCGCCCTGGTTACGCCGTGGAATACGATTTCATCGATCCTAGTCAGTTAACCTTGGCCTTGGAAACCAAGGTTTGTTCCGGTTTGTTCACCGCCGGCCAGATCAACGGTACCTCCGGTTATGAGGAGGCGGCGGCCCAAGGTTTAATCGCCGGTATTAACGCCGCTCGGAAGGTGGCAGGTCAAGAGCCTTTCATCATCGATCGCTCCCAAGGTTACATCGGAGTCTTAATCGATGACCTAGTCACTAAAGGTGTCGATGAACCCTACCGCATGCTCACCTCCCGGGCCGAGTATCGTTTGCTCTTGCGGCAGGATAACGCGGACCGCCGTTTAACCCCCATCGGATATAAACTAGGTTTAGTTTCGGAAGAAGCCTATGAAAAGGTCCGGAAAAAAGAAAAAACCATCAAGGAAGCCCGAAAAATCTTGGAAAGCATCCAAGTGACTCCTACGGAAGGAGTCTTGGATGTCTTAAAGGAATTGGGGACAGGGAATTTGGCTAAACCGGTGCCCTTAACGGCCATCCTGCAGCGACCGGAAATTAGTTATGCCCATCTGCCCCGTATCGTGCCCGAAGTTCCCCGCTATGATGAAGCTTTGGAACAGGAAATCGAAATCGAAGTGAAATGCAGCGGCTATATTTCCCGGCAAGAAAAACAGATCGCCAAATTCCGGGAGTTGGAAGCCCTGCGGATCCCCGCGGATATGGATTACAGCCACATCAGGGGTTTAGGCAACCAAGCCCGGGAACAGCTCCAACGGATTCAACCTCGCTCCATCGGCCAGGCCAGCCGAGTAGCAGGGGTATCCCCGGCCGATGTTTCCCTCTTGGCGGTCTACGTCCAAGGGATCCAACGGAAAGCGGCAGGGGGCGAAGGCTAATGCTCATGGATTACGATTTCATCGTCATCGGCGGTGGTCATGCCGGTTGTGAAGCAGCCTTGGCTGCGGCTCGGCTGGGCCTGCGCACCCTGTTGTTGACCCTAAATTTAGATAAGGTGGCCTTTATGGACTGCAACCCCAGTATCGGTGGTCCCGGCAAGGCCCAACTGGTCCGAGAACTGGATGCCCTCGGGGGAGAAATGGCCATCAACATCGATGCCACCGCCCTTCAGATACGGGTGTTAAATAAAGGGAAAGGGCCGGCGGTAAGGGCTCTGCGGGCCCAAGGGGATCGACGGGCCTATCAACGGCGGATGCAGCGGGTGTTGGAAAACCAAGACCTTTTAGATCTGCGGGAAGGGATGGTCAAACGCCTGTTGATCAAAGGCCAGAGGGTCCAAGGTGTAGTCACCGCCAGCGGCCAGATTTGGCGGGCTCCCCAGGTCTTACTCGCGACGGGCACCTATTTAGGAGGCGCGATTTCCATCGGCGATGCCCAGTGGCCCTCGGGGCCCAACGGACAGGTGAGCTCCGGTGCCTTGACGGAACAACTCCAGGAGTTGGAGTATCCCATCATCAGGCTGAAAACGGGCACTTCCCCCCGGGTCGATGGCCGGACCATCGATTACAGCAAAATGGAGCTTCAGCCGGGGGACGAGCTGACGGAGGGCTTTTCCTTCCGCCATCCCTTAGCTTTGAGGGAGCAAACCCCTTGTTATTTGACCCTCACCACTCCGGTCACCGAAGAGATCGTGGCGGGCAATATTCAACGGGCGGCTATGTTTTCAGGCCTGATCATCGGTGTCGGTCCCCGGTATTGTCCTTCCATCGAAGCCAAGGTCGATCGCTTCCCCGGTCGGATCCACCAAGTCTTTGTGGAGCCCGATGGGCGGGATACCAGGGAAGTCTACCTGGCGGGAGTGGCTACCAGTCTGCCGGAAGATGTGCAATGGGAGATGATCCATTCCATCCCCGGTTTGGAAAAGGCGGAGATTACCCGTCCCGGCTATGCCATTGAATATGATGCCATCGATAGCACTTATCTAAAACCTACTTTAGAAAGCAAAACCATCGACGGTCTTTATTTTGCCGGTCAAATTAACGGTAGTTCCGGATATGAAGAAGCGGCAGTTCAAGGCTTGTTGGTGGGTATCAACGTGGCTCGCAAACATCGGGGCCAAGAAGGGATCGTCCTGGGACGGGATCAAGGTTATATCGGGGTGCTTATCGATGATTTAGTCACCAAAGGCACCACTGAGCCTTACCGGATGCTGACTTCCCGGGTGGAATATCGCCTGTCTTTACGCCAAGATAATGCCGATTATCGACTGATGGCTTTGGGCCGGGAGATCGGCTTAGTGGATACAGCCGATTATGATCGGATGTGCCGCCGTTGGGAACAGATTAAAAGGACCCAAAGGCAGCTGGAAGAAGAGCAAATCTATCCCGAAGCCCATGTCCAAAGGCTTATGGAAAAGATTGGATCAACCCCCTTAAAACGTCCCCTTTCGGCAGCTCATCTGCTGCGGCGGCCGGAGGTAGCCTACGGGGATATTGCACCCCTTTTAGGAGGGGAACCCCTCCCGGAGGAGTTGGTACCCCTTCTGGAGGTAGAAGTGAAGTACGCCGGTTACTTGGCTAAGGAGGAACAGCTAGTCCAGCGGTTTCGGCACTTGGAAAATATTTTGCTACCGGAGGATTGGGACTACAGTCAAGTGTCGGGTTTGAGCACCGAGGCAGTAGAAAAGCTCAATGCTATTCGACCCTATTCTTTAGGCCAGGCCTCCCGGATCAGCGGCGTAAATCCCGCGGATATCAGCGTCTTGATGGTGGCCCTGGAAAAAAGGAGGCGGCAAGTCGGTGGGTGAGCAAGCCTTCCGAAATATTTTACAGATCGGTCTTGATCAGTGGGGATTTACTTTAGACGAGGAACAACTGGAACAATGCGTCGCTTGGGCCCGTTTGGTCAGAGAGGGGAACGAAGAGCTGAATCTAACAGCCATCACCGACTGGGAGGAGATGGCGGTCAAACACTTCCTCGATTCCCTCGCGGTGGCTCCACTAATCCAGGGTCTATCCCCGGTTACCCTGTTAGATGTAGGCACCGGTGCCGGCTTTCCCGGGGTACCGTTGAAGATTTGGCGGCCGGAGTTGGAAGTCACCCTCCTTGATTCTGTCGGTAAGAAGACGGAATTTCTCCAGGGGGCCATCACTAAGCTGGGCCTGAAGGGGATCCAAGTCCATTGGGGTCGGGCAGAAGAGCTGGGTCAACGGGAAGATTGCCGGGACAACTTCGATCTTGTCGTGGCCCGGGCCGTAGCCTCCCTGCCGGTGCTCTTGGAATACTGTCTGCCTTTGGTCAAGGTGGGCGGAGCCTTTATCGCCCTTAAAGGCCCCGAAGCCCAAGAAGAGGTGGTCGCAGCTCAAAGGGCTCTCGAGATCCTGGGGGGAGAAATCCGGGAGATTAAAGGGGTTCAGTTGCCCTTTGGTGGGGGAGGGCGGACCCTAATCTTCGTCGGCAAGATGAAACCCACACCCCCTAACTACCCCCGCCGCCCGGGCGCTCCCCGGAAAAGGCCTCTCTAGGGGGCCTTTTGATTAGAAAAATCCGAAAAGAAAGAAAATAATCCTTCTAGAGGTTTGGGGCCTTAATCCTCCCGGCCTAAGAAACACGGGGGGCAGGAAAACGCTGGTGGAAACCGAAAGTACAACCTAAAGCGGTACATAAGGAAAGGGAGGGAGCAGAAGGGCTGAGGGGCCATTTCTGCGCCAGCAGTGAAACTTACAGATATCTTACGGGCCCGGGCCAAAGGAGAGGAAGAGTTGGCCTCGGCTCTGGAACTTGACCTAGGGGCCGATATCGATGGGGAGGGCGTCGAATCTCTGCCCACGGCCGAGATCGAACCCAACCCTTATCAACCTCGGCGGCGGATCCAACCGACGGAGTTGGCGGAATTGGCGGCCTCCATTGAGGAGCACGGGCTCCTTCACCCCATCGTCGTCCGGCCTGTGCCCCACGGGTATCAGCTGGTGGCCGGGGAACGGCGTCTGCGAGCTTGCCAAACTCTCGGTTGGGAGCGGATCCCCGCCATCGTCCGGGAAATGGACGACCAAACGACTGCGGAGTTGGCCCTAATCGAGAACATTCAGCGCAAAGATCTGGATGTTTTCGAGGAAGCAGAGGGCTACCGTCGGCTAATCGAGGAATTTGGATTTACCCAAGAAGAGTTAGCGCGACGGATCGGCTGTGCCCAATCGACCATCGCCAATCGGCTGCGTTTGTTGCGGTTGCCGCCGGAGATTCAAGAAATTATTTCCCGGGAAATGATTTCTGAACGGCATGCCCGGGCTTTACTGCGACTACCCGACGGGGAAATGCAAATGGCGGTCCTCGAGAGGATCATCGGGGAGGGTCTTAGTGTAAAGGCCACGGAAAGAATGGTGAAAACCATCCTGGAAGGGGAGAAAAGACCCCGAGGAAAACAAAGCTGGGTGGGGATCATCAAAGATACCCGACCCTTTTTGAACAGTTTACACAAGTTAACGGAGGGCCTAAAGAGGACAGGCCTGGCCGTCGATGTGCGGCAGCGGAGTGAAGGGGAAGATGAACTGGTCATCGAAATCCATATCGCCAAAGCCAAAAAGGGTCAGACAGAAGGGTAGTGGTTAGATGGGAAAAGTACTTGCTGTCGTTAATCAAAAGGGTGGAGTGGGTAAAAGTACCACGGCTGTGAATCTCGGTGCCTATCTGGCCCATAAAGGTGCCAAGGTTTTGTTGATCGATGGGGATCCCCAGGGAAATGCATCCAGCGGTTTGGGGATCGATAAAGGGGAGCTAGAAGGTTGTCTGTATTCGGTTCTTATCGAGGGACAACCTTTAAGGAATATTATCCGGACCACCGCTGTGGAGAACTTAGAGGTCGCGCCGGCGACCATTGAGTTGGCAGGAGCGGAGGTGGAACTAGTTTCCGTTATTTCCCGGGAGTTTCGCTTACGCCGAGCCTTGGAAGCGGTGAAAAGTGATTATGAATTTATTTTCATTGATGCGCCGCCATCTTTGGGCCTGCTGACCATCAACGGGTTGACCGCGGCCGATGGCGTTTTAGTCCCTATCCAGTGTGAATATTACGCCTTAGAAGGTTTAAGTCAACTGATGCGGACCATCGATTTGGTGCGGGAACATCTCAATCCTGAACTCATTATCGAAGGTGTTTTGATGACCATGTACGATGCCCGAACCAATCTTTCCCAACAGGTTGTGGAAGAAGTCCGCAGCGTCTTCGGTGATGTGGTTTACCAGACGGTCATTCCCAGAAACGTCCGCCTCAGCGAGGCGCCCAGCTTTGGCTTGCCCATCCTCAACTACGACCCTAAGTCGAAGGGAGCCCAAGCCTACGAGCAATTAGCAGAGGAAGTGATGGCTAGATGAGTCGACAAGTCCTCGGTAAGGGATTGCGAGCCCTAATGCCCTCGGAAGGTCCCATCCCTGCCGGCGAGGAAGTCCGGGAAGTAGATATAGGTGCCATTAAACCTAATCCTTACCAACCCCGTCGCACCTATGATGAGGAGGCTTTGGAGGAATTGGCGGAATCCATCGGCCGCCAAGGGGTCCTCCAGCCGGTGTTGGTGCGCAAGGAAGGGGATGGGTATACCCTCATCGTGGGGGAACGCCGTTGGCGGGCGGCCCAGCGGGCCGGTTTGAAGAAGATGCCCGTCATCGTCCGGCAAGTCAGCGACTCCCAGATGATGATCCAGGCCTTGGTGGAGAATATCCAGAGGGAGGATCTAAACCCTTTGGAAGAGGCTGAGGCCTACCGCCGTCTGATGGAAGCAGGGAGTCTAACCCAGGAGCAAGTGGCGGAAATGGTAGGCAAAAAGCGGCCTACGGTGGCCAACGCCCTGCGGTTACTTAGTTTAACGGCTCCCGTCCAGAAGCTGCTTTTGGAGGGGAAATTGAGCGCTGGACACGCTAAGGTTCTCTTAGCCCTCCAGGGGGAGGAACAAATGGCCCTCGCCCAACAGGTAGTGGAGGGCGGTTTATCGGTTCGCGATACGGAAAAGCTGGTGGCCAGTCGGGGTAAAAAGGTTCCACGTGGAACAAAAGGGGCCCCTAAGGTCAGAGATCCCCAGTTAATAGATGTGGAAGATCAGCTGCAGCGGGCTTTAGGGACCAAGGTGCGAATCAAACCCCGGGGTCGAGCAGCCGGCCGGATCGA
Organism: Limnochordia bacterium; assembly: GCA_050944915.1. Taxonomy (GTDB): domain Bacteria; phylum Bacillota; class Limnochordia; order JAAZLZ01; family JAAZLZ01; genus JBMNRY01. The sequence goes on along the minus strand of JBMNRY010000001.1, from coordinate 23,327 downwards.
GATTGAGTATTATAGTATCGATGATATCGATCGGATTATCGAAGCTCTCGTCGGTCATTAGAGAGAGGGTTCCACGTGGAACAAAAGCACTCAGTCCCTGTGGGAGACTACGGGGACTAAGGATACTTTTGAGGTGGGGAGTCTATTGTCCAACCTGCCCGATGTCTTCGACCGTTTACAACCCCGATGGAAGATCCGCATTCGGACCCAGTCGCCTTTATACCGGGGTCGTTATCTAGCGACTATCCTGGCCGTCGAGGAGGAGACCTTGCGGATCAGCATGCCCATGGAGGGCGGTCAAGTAGTCTTGTTGCCGGTGGGCACCGAGCTTAAAATCGAAGTCCAAGAACCGGGGGCTGTAACCTCCTTTCCCAGCCTTGTCCTCCAGCGTCAGGGGGGCACCGATCCCTACTTGGTCCTAGCCCATCCGAAAAAGCTGGTCACCAGGCAAGCCAGGGGAGGTTGGGAGAAGACCAAAGTCTTGGCCTTCATCAGCGGTAAAGGTGGGGTGGGTAAATCGGTTTTGGCCCTTAACTTGGCTGTAGCCTTGGGCCTTATGGGCCGCAGGGTCTGTCTGATCGATGGAGATTTCGGGATGGCTAATCTACACATCCTTCTCAATCTCCAAAGTCCCTACAATTTGGGTCACCTCTGGAATGGGGAGCGGACAATCACCGACTTGCTTTGTCCCGGTCCTGGGGGGATCCAGGTGCTGCCTGGTCTCACCGGCACCCCAGCAGGGGGATATTTGGGACAAGAACAAATAGATCTCCTTGGTCGGGGCTTACTGGCCTTGGACGGTCAATTCGACTATGTGATCATCGATACGGGCTCCCGCATCGATGTCAGTCTTTTGACCCTGATGTCTTATGTGACCCGGGGTATACTGGTAACGACCCCGGAGCCCCATGCCATCACCGATCTCTACACCATGATTAAAGTCCTCAATGCCTGGGGTTATGGAGGTCCTTTGCAACTGTTGGTGAATATGGTCGATGGGGAAAGGGACGGGCAGGAAACCGCGGGGAAAATAATTTTTGCCGCCCGCCAGTTCTTAGATTATAATCTAGATTACATAGGTTGTCTGCCCCTGGATCCCTATGTGCTCCGGGCTGTGCGCCGCCAAGTAGACTTATTGACGGCCTACCCCAGCTGCCGGGCCGCCCAGGCCTTGCAAAGCCTAGCTCAAAACATCGGAGGAGAAGACACCGCCGAAGTGCCGAGCCTGCTGGCCAAATTAAGCCGGCCCCTGCGGCGCTGGGGGAAATAGGGCGATAGCTGGATTTTTCAAACCGAGGGAGGAGAGGAGGACGGTCCTTGACCAGGGACTGTCTAGGTTGATGGATGAAAAAAGTCTGCGATCGTTGTTAAAGGCTGTCCAAGCTGGTTCTGTGCCAGTGGAGGAAGCCTTTGGAAAATTAAAGGATCTATCCTACGAAGAATTAGAATACGCGAAAATCGATCACCATCGGGCGTTACGAAAGGGATTCCCCGAGGTTGTTTTTTGTCAAGGGAAAACCCCTGAGCAAGTAGTGGAGATCTGCCGCCGCCTCAAGGCTCAACATCCCTTGGTTTTAGCCACCAGAGCCGAAAGTTCCCTTTGGGAACGGGTGAAGGAGGCAATCCCCGAGGCCAGTTACCATCCTCAAGCTCGGATCATCCAGATCGGATCGGAGCCGCCCGTCGAATACCAGGGAACCATCGTTGTCCTCTCCGCGGGGACGGCCGATATTCCCGTCGCAGAAGAGGCCTGTCTAACGGCCCGGGCCATGGGCCATCGGGTGGAGCGGATTTACGATGTGGGTGTAGCCGGGATGCACCGTCTTTTGGAACACCGGGAAAGATTAAACCAAGCCCATGTGATTATCGTCGTCGCCGGGATGGAAGGGGCCCTGGCCAGCGTCGTCGGCGGTTTAGTCGATAAGCCGGTCATCGCGGTGCCTACCAGCATCGGTTATGGGGCCCATTTCCAAGGCCTAGCCGCCCTATTGAGTATGCTTAACACCTGCGCTTCGGGGGTGGCGGTGGTCAATATCGATAATGGTTTTGGTGCCGGCTACATGGCGGCGACCATCAATCGCTTAGTTAACCAGTTCGGTAAAGGAGTCGTCGAATAATGCGCATAGCCTATTTCCATTGTTATAGCGGTATCAGCGGTGATATGACCCTGGGGGCCCTGGTCGATGCTGGAGTCGATCCCGAAGAACTTAAAGTTGAGTTAGGGAAGATTCCCTTAGAGGGTTACGAGATTAGCTTTGTATCCGAGAAACGCAACGGTTTAGCTGGTACCCGTTGCCAGGTGGAGGTGGGAGAAGATCATCCCCATCGCCATCTCGATGATATCCTGGAGATCATCGAGGCCAGCAGCCTGCCCTCGGAAGATCGAGAACGGATCACCAAGGTCTTTGGGTTTTTGGCCGAGGGAGAAGCCCGGGTTCACGGCGAAAGCAGCCATCATGTCCACTTCCATGAAGTTGGGGCAGTTGACTCCATCGTCGACATCGCTGGAGCCGTCATTGGTTTGCGGCTTTTAGGCATCGAGGCCCTCTATTGTTCACCCCTCCATTTAGGAAGCGGTTTTGTTCGCTGTCAACATGGCACCATCCCTGTGCCTGCTCCGGCAACCTTGGAACTTCTCAAGGGTATCCCCGTCTATTCGACGGGCATTCAAGGGGAGCTAGTTACCCCAACGGGGGCGGCGCTGGTAGGGGCTTTGGCCGATGGTTTCGGACCATACCCGGCCATGGAGATCGAAGGGGTCGGTTATGGTGTCGGCAAGGCCGAATTGCCCATCCCCAATCTGCTGCGGGTTGTGGTCGGTCGGCAAAAAAAAACTCCAGGGATATGGTCCTGCTCCTAGAGACCAATTTGGATGATCTAAATCCGGAGATTTACGAATACGTTATGGAACGGCTCTTTGCCCTCGGGGCCCTCGATGTTTATCTCACTCCCATCATCATGAAAAAATCCCGTCCCGGTGTGATCTTATCGGTGTTGTGTCGGGAGGAAGATGAAGAATCAATAAAAGAATGTTTGTTCCGGGAGACGACGACCATTGGGCTGCGCCGTAGCGAAGTCTTCCGGGAGAAACTGCCTCGGGAGATCAAGCTGGTGGAGACCAAATACGGACCCATCGCTGTCAAAATGGCCTATACTTCCCAGGGTGTGAATTATGCTCCTGAATACGAGTCTTGCCGGCGGGTAGCCCAAGAGCGCTCCATCCCCTTAAAAGAGGTCTATGCCGCAGTCTTGGCCGCTTGCCAGGCAGGAAATCTGTCCGAAGGTGCCGAATCCTAGAGGCTAAGAAAAGGATTCGGGAGGGGGCAAGGGTGGAAAGGAAAGGCTGGCGCAAAGCCCTTTTACGCACCAACATCACCATTCAAATCATCCCCGATAGCGCGGCAGCTACCCGCAGTTGGCAACTCCCGCTATGGGGTTTACTTCTGATACCAGTACTGCTTAGTTGGTTCATCGGTACTGGTATTTTTCTCGCTTTGCAAAGTTACTATCAAGCCCAAACCATCGAGGGGTACCAAGGGATCGTCGCCAGGCAGTGGGAGGAGAATCAGCGTTTGGTCGGAGAGCAGGCCTTGCTGGAGGATAAATACAGTACTTTAGCGGCCCAGAGTCTGGAGATGTATCGGCAGCTGGCCCAGCTGGACTATCTAGGACGGGAAATTGTCCAATTGGCCCAGGGGCGTACATCTACCAGGGAATTAGCTTTGAGCGGCATGCATCTGGGGGGTGCTGAACCTCTACCACCGGTGGAAATAACTTTAGCTCGATTGGAAGAGGAGCTTCCCCAACGAAAGGCCCAGCTCAGCAGACTCCAGCAAATCCTACGGGAAGAGGAGCGCCGGCGGGAGCATACACCGAGCCTTTGGCCGGTGCGGGGGCGTATCAGCTCCAACTACGGTTGGCGCATTCATCCCTTGACCGGTCGCCGGCAGCACCATGGGGGACTGGACATCGCCGCGCCGGTTGGGACGGCGGTGAGGGCTAGTGCTGCGGGTTTAGTCACCTTTGCCGGCTGGCGCAGCGGTTATGGCTACACCGTCATCATTCGCCATGGTGATGGTTTGGAAACCCTGTATGCCCACAATTCCCAATTAAAGGTTCAGGCGGGCACCAGGGTCGTCAAGGGTCAAATTATCGCCCGGGTGGGTAGTAGCGGTAATAGTACCGGTCCCCACTTGCATTATGAAGTGATTAAAGATGGACAGCGGGTGAATCCCCGCCACTTCCTACCATGATCTATAGTTTTCGTTTCTGATCGATCAATCTACAGGCTTATGAATTGGGGGAAGGGTCATGTTTGCCAAAGTGCGCCAGGAAGAACGAGGGCAGCCCATCGCCACCGTCATCGGCGATGACTGCCAATTGGAAGGCCGCATCGTTGTCCAAGGCCATTTGCGGATCGAAGGACGTTTCCAAGGGGAAATCGAAGCCGGCGGAACGGTTATTCTGGGAGATAAGGCCCAGGTAGAGGGGAAAATAAAGGCGAAGGATCTCCTAGTAGCCGGTCGGCTGGAGGGCGATGTGGATTTAACGGGGAAATTGGAGATCGCGGCCAAGGGGATCCTGCGGGGTTCGGCCAAGATGAAGCTGTTGATCGTCGAAGAAGGGGGTCAATTCCACGGCCAGTGTGAGATGCTCGGCCAACCTCCGGCGGGGGGTAAAACGGAATTGCCGGCCTCGAAGAAGGGTTAAATCAACCTCAATATAGGATTCTGATCTCTAGGCGTGCCAGTCTCGGCGCGCCTTTATACCGTTTGGGCATCTTGGATCCAACTTTGATTTTGGAAGCTTAAGGCCACCCCTTGGCAGATGGTTTGGGCCATTTTGTAGACGAGGCTTAGCCGGGTGTTTTGGAGCACCATATACTCCATGAAGCCGGCCACGTTGACGATACCGATGAGGTGGCAATGGCCAATGGGGGGTAAATCCTTGTTAACACCGGTGCCCGGCCGCAAGGGGCCAGGTTTGATGCTGAGCATGCCGATATTACTCGCGGCGCCCAAACAAGCGTCGATGGCCAAAATGGGGTTGGTGGGATGTTTGATGGCCAGTTGGCCCATGAATTCCTTCAGGTTGGCGGCATGGACAGGTTCTTCTAAAGTCCCATAAATTGGGAATTCCGGCAGGCGCAGTTGCAACTGGGTCCCGACTAGGGGGCCGAGGGAGTCGCCCGTAGACCGATCGGTACCGATACAAACGATGACGGGCTGGCCCCTCCCGCGGGCACAACAACGGTTAAGCTGTTGGGTCAAACCGACGGAAAGGACCTCGGCGGCAAAGGGATGGGTGTAGTGAATCCGCAGGGAGGGCCCCTCCGTCTCCCGCTGCCTCTTGGCTCCGGCCATGCCGTCCCACCTCCTGGGGTCTTTCATTATTGGTGTAAGTATATACCAAAGGGACCGTTGTTATACCTGACCCTGGAAGGGAAGGCAAGTTTGGGCACCCCCTGCATAGACTTGGATCGCGAGGTGATCTCTAGTGCGGCAGGTGGTGGCCATTGCTTTGACCTATATCGGCTCTGTGGTGGGGGCGGGATTTGCTTCGGGGCAAGAAATCCTCCAGTTTTTCGCCCGTTTTGGTCCCCTGGGCCTGTGGGGGGTGCTCCTAAGCACCATCGGTTTTGCTTGGGCCGGGGGGAAACTCCTTTTCATCGCTAAGGAAATCGAAGCCCAATCCTACCAAGAGGTAATAGTCTACCTTTGTGGTCCCCGCTTAGGGGCCCTTTACGATCCTTTGATTACCTTCTTTCTTTTCGGGGGCTTTTCCATAATGTTAGCCGGCGGGGGGGAAGCTTTGGCCATGTTGTTGCCGATTTCACCCCTAGGGGGAGTCCTGTTGATGACCCTTTGTACCGCCATCATCCTTAAGTGGGGGGCTGTTGGCCTCCTTAAGCTTAATCTCTATCTAGTCCCTCCTTTGGTCTTGGGCACCTTGATCCTCTTCCTGTTATCCTTAGTCAGGCCGGTTATGGCCGGGGTTGGCGGCCTTTTACCCCACTGGTGGGGATCGGCCATCCTGTATGTATCCTACAATATGATTTTGGCCACCGCCGTATTGGCTTCCTTAGGACCCCAGCTTACATCTTCCCGGCAAGGATTGTGGGCCGGCATCGCCGGCGGCTTAGGTTTAGGGGCCATTTTGGCCGCCAATTGCTATACCCTCTACCAAGGTCCCCTCACCGGTGATTTGCCCCTTCTCGAGGCGGCCATCAGGGGCGGCCTCCTTTTTCAGTACAGCTATTCCCTGGTTTTGTGGATGGCCATGATTACCACCGCGGTGGCCAATGGCTATGCCCTCTTAGCCCGCTTACAACCTTTGGCGGGCCCAAGGGGGGATTGGCTGTTCTTGTTCCTTTGTCTGGCCGCTCTACCTTGGACTCTCCTGGGTTTTGCTCAGCTCATCGGATTTTTATATCCCCTGTACGGATATCTGGGTTTGATTCTTTTCCCCTTGTTATTGGCGAAAACCTGAACAAAGAGGAGTTCCTTCTTTTGTTGTGGAACAATTAGACAATTGCTGGTTGGCCCCGGAGGGATATCGGCCATCGGATTCCTTGGCCCTCCTGGGAGGGATGATTAACGGGAGAAAAGGAATAACTAATGGGGACGGAAAATAGTGGACAGGAGGGACTAGGGCCGCCCAGGCCAGGAAGATATTCCTCTTCCATCTATGGTTGTTGTTTTGGTGGAAAAAAAGGAGTCATCAAGCAAAGAATGAGCCTACCCATAGATGGTGGTCGGCTCATTTAAGATGTCTGACGATAGGCTGTCTTTTGGGACAACCTAGTGTTTTTAGGAGGTTAGATGGATGAAACTATATGCCTTTTTTGAAGATCAATTTGTACCCTTAGAGGATGCAAAAATCGGCGTTATGACCCATGCCTTTCTCTATGGGACAGCCTGTTTTGAAGGGATCAGGGCTTACTGGTCCGAGGAAGAAGAGGAATTATTGATTTTCCGCCAGCTGGAACATTACCAGCGGTTGGAGGATTCGGCCAAGATCTTAGGGATGTCTATGGGCTATACCCCCGAGGAGTTATGTCAGATCACCGTTGATTTATTGAAACGGGATGGTTTAAAAGAGGATATGTATCTAAGACCTGTAGTTTATAAAAAGACGGAAGCCATCGGTGTGCGCTTGACCGGTATCGAAGATGGCTTCCTTGTTTTTGCCGTACCCTTTGGGGAGTATCTAGACTTGAACAAAGGGTTGCGGGCTCGGGTCTCCAGCTGGACCCATATCAGCGACAATATGATCCCCATGCGGGCCAAAGTCACCGGTGCCTATGTTAATGCGGCTCTAGCTAAAAGCGAAGCCCTCGATGATGGTTATGATGAAGCCATCTTCCTAACCAAAGATGGCCATGTTTCCGAAGGAAGCGCCGAGAACCTGTTCATCGTCCGGAACGGCACCTTGATCACCACGCCGGTCACCGCCGACATCTTAGAAGGGGTGACCAGGGCGACGATCATCGAACTGGCTCGGGCCGAATTAGACTTGCCTGTGGTGGAGCGGGAGATCGACCGGACGGAATTATATGTGGCTGATGAAGCCTTCTTTGTCGGCACCGGTGCCCAAGTCAGCCCCGTGGTGGAAATCGATCGGCGGCCTTTGGGAGACGGAAAAATCGGTCCCATTAGCAAGGAAATCCAAGAACTCTACTTTAAAGTTGTGAAGGGGCAAGTGGAGGCATACCGTCATTGGTGTACACCTGTTTATAAGGCGTAGGCCTACTTGCTCCTTTTCCAAACGATTAACATCGTCTTTTTGCGCCAATTCAGCCAGGGGTTGAGAAGCCAACGCAATAAAGCTTCCACTGCCAAGCCTCCTTTCCCGGGAGGTAAAATACCGTTCTCCTTCTAGTATATAAATTAATCCCACGGGAGGTTACCGAAGGGGAAAGGGGAGAAAGGAAGGGAGAAAGTTGCGACAAACGCCGTTGTATGCCAAACATGTGGAACTAGGGGCGAAAATGATCGATTTTGCCGGCTGGCAGATGCCTGTCTCCTACCGGGGGATCATCGAAGAGCACCACGCCGTTCGCCGGGAAAGCGGTATCTTCGATCTATCCCATATGGGGGAATTCGCCGTCGGCGGCTCTGAGGCTTTAGAGGTCCTCCAGGAATTGCTGACCAACGATGTGGCCAAGTTGGAGCCCGGTCAAGCCCAGTACACCCTCCTTTGCAATCCGGAGGGGGGCATCATCGATGACATCATCGTTTATCGCCGACCCGAAGACTATCTATTAGTCGTCAATGCCGCCAACCGGGAGCGGGATTGGGAATGGATCACCGAGATCAACGACGGACGGGCGGAGATGGCCGATCTGACCGAGGACATAGCGTTGATCGCAGTCCAAGGTCCCCTCTCCATGGAAATCTGCCAAAAGCTTACTCCTTTGTCCCTCGGGAATTTAGCTCCCTTCACCCATGTGGAAGGGGAAATGGACGGCATCCAGTGTTTAATATCCCATACAGGTTATACCGGGGAAAAGGGTTTAGAGATCTATCTGCCCGCCGGGGAAGCTGTCCGGCTTTGGGATCGGCTCCTGGAGGTTGGGGGCGATTCTTTGGAGCCCGTCGGTTTAGGAGCCCGGGATACCTTGCGTTTGGAAAAGGGCTTCCCCCTTTACGGCAATGATATCGATTCGTCTACCACGCCGCTGGAAGCGGGCTTAGGTTGGGTAGTGAAATGGGATAAGGGCCATTTTATCGGTAAGGAAGCCCTGCTTAAACAGCGGGAGGAGGGGGTAGAGCGGAAATTATGCGGTCTTTTGATGCTGGAACGGGCTATCCCCAGGCAAGGTTACAAAGTTTTCTTCGGTGAAGAAGAGGTCGGGGTCATCACCAGCGGCACTATGTCGCCCACCTTAGGCAAACCCATCGCCATGGCCTATTTAGCCCCTCCCGCTTGGGAGAAGGGACAGGAAGTGACGGTCATGGTCCGCAATAAGACCTATGGGGCCCAGGTGGTGGGCCGATCCTTCGTTTAATCTCCAGGAGAAAGGATGAGGAGCATGAATCCTAAAGAACTTAAGTATACGGCGGAACACGAATGGCTTAAGGTGGACGGGGAGCGGGTTTACGTGGGGATCACCGATTTTGCCCAAAAGGAGTTGGGCGATGTGGTCTTCGTTGAACTGCCTACCCTGGACGCGGAAGTTAAGGCGGGGGATACCTTAGGGGTAGTGGAATCGGTGAAGGCCGTGTCTGATATCTACGCGCCCATCGGGGGACGGGTAGTGGAAGTCAACGAAGCTTTGGAAGACAAACCGGAATTGATCAATGAGGATCCCTATGGAGATGGTTGGTTATGTGTATTAGAGCCGGCCGATCCTAAGGAAATGGAAGGTCTGCTCAGCGCCGAGGAGTATGAAAAGCAAATCGAAGCCTAGGCTAAAGGAGGTCGAGGGAAGATGGGGTTTACCCCTGTTACCGAAGCCGATCGTCGGGCTATGTTGGAGGCCTTAGGTCTTGATTCCGTTGAAGAACTCTTCGCCGATATCCCTCAGGAAGTCCGGTTTCAAGGTTCCTTGGATCTACCCGCACCCTTAGCGGAAAGGGATGTGTGGCGGGATCTGCAGGAGCTGGCCAACAAGAACGGCCATTTAGGTCAGTATGTTTGTTTTAGAGGGGCTGGTGCCTATGAGCACCTAATCCCGCGGGTCATCGGCCATATCATCAGCCGGGGGGAATTTTTGACCGCTTATACGCCCTACCAGGCGGAGATCAGCCAGGGTGTGCTGCAGGCTATCTACGAATACCAAACGATGATCTGTTTGCTCACCGAGATGGATGTGGCCAATGCTTCCATGTATGACGGACCGACGGCCCTAGCCGAGGCGGCCATTATGGCCTGCGGTATCACCCGCCGCGGGAAAATCCTGGCGCCGACCACCATCCATCCTCTGTACCGCCAAATTACCGCCGTCTACTTGGAAAGCCGCGGTTTGGAATTGGTGGAGATCCCCGCGGAAGATGGGTTAGATCCTGAAGTGCTTCGGGCCCATCTCGATGGGGACACCGCCGGTGTGTTGATTCAACATCCCAACTTCTTCGGTCGTCTGGAGAAGGTACGGGAGCTGGCGGAACCCATCCATGAAGCGGGAGCTTTGTATGTAGCCTGTGTCGATCCTATCTCCTTAGGGCTCCTCGAAGCCCCAGGATCCTATGGAGCCGATATCGTCGTCGGAGAAGGGCAAGCCTTAGGCAATCCCCTCAGTTTTGGCGGACCCTACTTAGGTTTCTTCGCCACCAGGGATAAGTACGTTCGGCGGATGCCTGGTCGCATCGTAGGGGCTACCGTCGACAACCGGGGACAGCCGGGCTTTGTCTTGACTTTACAGGCCAGAGAACAACATATCCGTCGGGAAAGGGCTACATCGAATATTTGTTCCAACCAGGCCCTAAACGCCCTAGTAGCCACCATTTATTTGTCCCTCCTGGGGCCGGAGGGTTTAGGGGAAGTGGCTCGCCAATCCCTGCAGAAGGCCCATTACGCCCAGGAACAAATCTGTAGTCTGCCGGGTTTTGAGGCCGGCAAACCGGGGCCCTTTTTCAAAGAGTTCGTCGTCCGCACAACGATGGATATCCAAGCCATCGAAGGGCGACTCCTCGAGGCTGGAATCATCGGAGGCTTACCCTTAGGGAGATTTTATCCCCAGTTGGATGACTGCCTCCTCTTCTGTGTGACTGAAGCGAGAACAAAAGCCGAAATCGACCGTTTGGTCGAAGTTTTAGGGGAGGTGTAAGCATGTCCATACCCCTGCTTTTTTCCATGGGTTCGCCGGGGCGAAGGGGTTACCGGTTGCCGGATAATGATGTGCCTACAAAACCGGTTGCCGATTTGCTCCCCCCTGAGTACTTGCGAGAATCTCCCCCGGAGCTGCCGGAAGTCAGTGAACTGGAGGTCGTCCGCCACTTTACCCAATTATCTAGGCTCAACCATGGGGTCGATGTGGGCTTTTATCCCTTAGGATCCTGTACCATGAAGTATAATCCGCGGATCAACGAAGATGCCGCTGGGTTGCCGGGATTCGCCCTTCTCCATCCCTATCAGCCCGAGGAAACGGTTCAAGGGGCCTTAGAGCTTATGGACCGCCTCTGTGGCTATTTAGGGGAAATCGCCGGCTTACCCCATGTGACCCTCCATCCTGCCGCTGGCGCCCATGGAGAATTGGTCGGCTTGTTGTTAATCAAGGCCTACCATAAATCCCGGGGCGACGCAAAACGGCGGGAGATCATCGTTCCCGATGCTGCCCACGGGACCAACCCGGCTACGGCAGCCATGTGTGGTTATGACGTGGTCGAAGTTCCTTCCGATGAACGGGGTGGCGTCGATGTGGAACGTTTGCGGGAACTCCTTGGACCCCAAACTGCCGGTTTGATGCTAACCAACCCTAATACTTTGGGGCTTTTCGATGAAAACATCCTGGAGATCACCCAGTTGGTCCATGAGGCCGGTGGGCTCCTCTACTACGATGGGGCCAATATGAATGCCAACTTAGGCATCAGTCGACCGGGGGATATGGGCTTTGATATCGTCCATTTCAACCTCCATAAAACCTTCTCCACACCCCATGGTGGCGGCGGACCGGGGGCAGGTCCCATCGCGGTCAGCGATGAGCTAGCTCCCTTCCTGCCAACGCCCACCATCGGCGTCGATGGGCAGGGTCGGTACTACTTCGATTACCATCGGCCCCAATCCATCGGGCCTATTAAGGGTTTCTACGGAAATTTCGGCGTTTTAGTCCGGGCTTATACCTATATCCGGATGATGGGTCCAGAAGGTCTACGCCAGGCCAGCGAAGATGCAGTCCTCAACGCCAACTATTTGCTCCATCTTCTGAAGGATTACTACGAGGTAGCCTATCCCCGGTATTGTAAACACGAATTTGTCCTTTCCGCGGAGAAGCAGCGGAAAGAGCGGGGGGTCCGGACCCTGGATATCGCCAAAAGGCTCCTTGATTTCGGTTACCACGCTCCTACGGTCTACTTCCCCCTCATCGTCGATGAGGCGATGATGATCGAACCGACGGAAACAGAAACCAAGGAAACCCTCGATGGTTTCGCCCAGGTGATGATCCAGATCGCCCAGGAAATTGAGGAGGAACCGGAAAAGGTACAAGGGGCTCCCTATACCACCTATGTCGGTCGGTTGGATGAAACCTTGGCGGCCCGTCAGCTAAACCTCCGGTGGAAGAAGGGTACATCGTGACCCAACAATGGCGCCTGATGATCCATGGGCACCGGACGGGTTTTTGGAATATGGCCCTCGATGAAGCTTTGCTTGAGGGCGTCGCCGCCGGTGCCCCCCCGGTTTTGCGTTTTTATCGGTGGCGGCCCACCACTTTGACCATCGGCTATTTTCAAAATAGCGAGGAGATCCATTGGTCGGCCTGTACTAGCCTCGGTATCGATGTGGTACGGCGGCCCACCGGTGGTCGGGCCATCCTCCACGGGGAGGAGATCACCTATAGTCTGATTCTGCCCGAGGATTGGCCGGGATTGCCCTCCGGGGTGACGGCCTCTTATAAAGTCCTAGCCCAAGGGATCGTCGAAGGGCTAAGGAAGCTAGGCCTACCGGTAGATTTGGCTCCCCAGCCCCAAGGCCGCCACCGGCGGGGGCTAGGGGATACGGCCGCTTGTTTCGATGCTCCTTGCTGGTACGAAGTGGTGGCCCAAGGGGCCAAGCTGGTGGGCAGCGCCCAAACCCGGCGGCGGGGAGCCATCCTGCAACACGGCTCCATCCCTTTAGTTTCTACCGGGGAGGTCTTAGCCCAGATTCTCCATTTCCCCACGGAGAAACGGCGCCAAGCCTTCCTGAAAATGATGGAGAAGCGCTCCCGGGCTTTGCGGGATTTCCAACCTGAACTTGATTTTGACGGGGTTTGGCCCACCTTGGCCCTAGCCTGGTCCCAAATATTAGGATTTACCTACCAGCCCGGGGAGCCGACGGCTGAAGAGAAGGAAGGGGCCGAAAAGCTCCATAATCGAAAGTATGCCCAAGATTGGTGGAATAAATTTGGTCCCAGAAAGGGAAGGAGCCAAATAGAGGCCTAGAAACGGGTTTGCAACTTGGAGATGTCTGTGTTAGTATTAGCGTCAAATATCATCGACCAAAAGCGATGCAGGAGAAAAGTAGGTTAGCCGCATGGGCCCAGAGAGCCGGGGAAAGGTGGGAGCCCGGTGCCAGGTAGTTAACTGAAGTTCTCTCCGAAGCTGTGGAGCTGAAAGGAGAGTAGGTTCCATCGGGACTTCCGCCGTTATCAGGGAAGGGGATATCGGTCTTACTTAGTGAGAGGTATCCTATGGAGTGGGCTTCATGGAAGCCAATTTGGGTGGTACCGCGGAAGATTTACTTCTCGTCCCTTAGTGGATGGGAAGTTTTTTTATTTCCAGGGGGGCGATAGCATGTTGACAAAGGGAGTTTTAGAAGGGGCCAGCCTCGTGGCCCGCAAGGGAGCCGACACCGTCATTTCCGTCGGTCAGACCATGGTCGGGGGGGACAATTTGACCATTATCGCTGGGCCTTGCGCGGTGGAAAGCCGGGAGCAGATGTTTGCCGCCGCGGAAATGGTCCGGGAGGCCGGGGGGACCATCCTACGGGGCGGTGCCTTTAAGCCCCGCACATCACCCTACAGCTTCCAGGGGCTGGGGGAGGAAGGGTTGGCCATCCTTCAGGAAGCGGGGGCTAGGGTTGGGTTGCCCACCATCTCCGAGGTTATGGAGGCGGCCGATGTGGAGCTGGTGGCCCAGTATGTAGATATCCTTCAGGTGGGCTCCCGGAATATGCAGAACTTCTCCCTGCTAAAGACCCTAGGTCGCATAGATAAACCGGTGTTGCTCAAGAGGGGCTTGGCGGCCACCATCGAAGAGTGGCTCCTGGCCGCTGAATACATCATGGCGGGGGGTAACCAGCGGGTGATCTTGTGCGAGCGGGGTATTCGCACCTATGAGACGGCTTTCCGCAATACCCTCGATATCACCGGAGTGGTGGCGGTGAAGGAGCTGACCCATCTTCCCGTCATTGTCGATCCCAGTCATGCCAGCGGCCGCAGCCAATATGTGCTGCCCTTAGCCAAGGCGGCCCTGGGTGTGGGAGCCCACGGGTTGATGATCGAGACCCATCCCCAGCCGGAGCAGGCCCTATGTGATGGGGAGCAGTCTTTGGGCCCCCAGCAGTTTAGGGCGTTGATGGATGATATACGCTGGATGGACCAGATCTTAAGGAGGAGGGCGATGTAAGTGAAGGTCGGCTATTTAGGTCCCCAGGGGACCTTCAGTCAAGAGGCGGCGCTGCAATATGTGGAGGGTGATGCCGCAAGGCTCCAACCCTATCCCAGCATCAGCGGTGTTTTCGAGGCCCTGGCCGCGAGGGAAATCAGCCAAGGCATCGTTCCCGTAGAGAACTCCCTCCAGGGTTCAGTGACCCAAACCCTCGATGATCTAGCTAAGATTGGCCGTCCTTTAGTCCAGGGGGAATTAGTTATTCCCGTCGATCATTATCTGCTGCGGGTTCGGGGTGCCCAAGGCCCAGTGGAGTATATTAGTTCCCACCCCCAGGCCCTAGCCCAATGTCGCGGTTATTTAGATAAGCATTATCCCCAGGTTGAGCGGCGGTGGGCAGCCAGCACCGCCGAGGCGGCCGCCAACCTCGTCGATGCTGGAGGGTTAGCCATCGGCCCCCGGATTTTGGCCGACCTTTATGATTTGGACATCGTCGCTGCCTGCATCCAAGATGCCCCCGAGAATGTTTCCCGGTTTTTGGTCATCGGTTCTGGGGATGCTCCTCCCTCGGGGGATGATCTCACATCCATCGTCTTTACTCCCCTTTCGGAAGGTCCCGGAGTTTTGTACCATATCTTGGCGGAATTCGCCACCAGGCAGATCAACCTTACGAAAATCGAATCCCGGCCCACTAAGCGTTATTTGGGCCAATATCGTTTCTTCATCGATTTCGTCGGACATCGGCTCCTCTCGCCGGCCAAGGAAGCCCTAGCCGCGGTGAAAAGGCAATGTAAGGAACTCCATGTTTTAGGTTCCTACCCTCGCAATCGATCGGGAAGCAAGAACCCTGGCCAAGAACAGGTCGTCGATATATAATAATGGTGGAAGAACCAATATTTCCCGATTGGAGGTAGGCCGTGGCTCCATCGCTAGCCGATGGACCAAAGGCGACGACATCTATGGATATTTGGCAGGGAATCATTTCGCCGGAACTGGTATTTGTCGCGTTGCGCACTTTAGCCCGCTTAGGGCTAATCCTGTTGGGCACCCTGTTAGCCGTTAGTTTCTCCGATGCCTTCATCGAAAAACTATTCAATCTTTCCGAAGAGGGCAAAGGCTATATCGATGCCCGCCGGTCGAAAACCTTAAGGACCATCATCCAGAGTATCTCCCGTTATGTCATTTATTTCATCGGCGGCACCATGTTCTTGGGGGAATTGGGAATTCAAACGGCCACCATTTTGGCTACCGCAGGGATCGGTGGTTTAGCCGTCGGTTTCGGGGCCCAAAACCTGGTCAAAGATGTGATCACCGGCTTTTTCATTCTCTTTGAAGACCATTTTGGTGTTGGTGATTATGTAACCATCGGTGGTCACAGCGGCGTGGTGGAAGAGATGGGTTTGCGGGTGACGAAACTGCGGAATTTTGGGGGAGAGATGCATATTATCCCCAATGGTTCCATCGACCAGGTCACCAACCATATGGGTCAGTCCATGCGGGCCCGGGTGACGGTCACCATCCCCTATGAGGAAAATCTCGATCGAGCCATCGGCGTCTTGGAGGAGCTTTTTGCTAATATTCAAGGGGACCTTCCCAATTTG
This sequence comes from Limnochordia bacterium, assembly GCA_050944915.1. Taxonomy (GTDB): domain Bacteria; phylum Bacillota; class Limnochordia; order JAAZLZ01; family JAAZLZ01; genus JBMNRY01. The sequence goes on along the minus strand of JBMNRY010000001.1, from coordinate 7,480 downwards.
GTGGAGGAACCACGGGTGCTCGGCGTCAGTGATTTGGGCGAGCGGGGTGTTGAGCTAACCGTCATGGCCCGGACGAAGCCCATGAACCAATGGGGTATGGAAAGGGAGCTGCGCCGTCGGATCAAAGATGCCTTCGATGCCGCCGGTATTGTCATACCGTATCCCCGCCATCATTTAGTTATCGCCAATAAAGGTGAAGAGGAATAAAAAAAAGAGGGTCTATGGTTTGTCCATAGACCCTACCCATTTCTACTACTGACCTAAGGGAGCATATTGTTCCCACTTCACTTCGATTTTAGCCCCGGTGCGCAGTTCTTGGAAGACTTCGTTCACATCGCGGGCCCTTTCTTGCCGCAGCAGCTGTTGAATCTGGTCTTTGCTGCTTTCCAAGGTAGCTTCCACTGCTTCCTGCCGGTCGGTGACGAGGATGATGTGGTAGCCGTAGGTGGATTGAACGACTTCACTTAATTCTCCCACATCTAAAGCGAAGGCGGCGGCGCTGAATTCGGGCACCATCCTGTCTTCGGTAAAGAATCCTAAATCACCGCCCCGTTCCTTACTGCCGGGGTCGATGGAATGCTCGGCTGCTAACTGGGCAAAATCGGCTCCTTCTTGGAGCTGGGCGAGGATTTCTGCTGCTAGCGCTTCATCATCGACGAGGATATGACTGGCCCGCACTTGTTCTGGCTGATCGAAGCGAGTTTTGTTTTCGGCGAAATAGGCTTCGATATCGGCCTCGGTGATGATCACATCTTTGGCAGCCAGTTCTTCTAAGATGGACATCAACTTCATTTCCCGGCGGAGCTGGTCTTCTGTAATCCCATATTGGGCCAAAGTCATCTGGAAATGCTGTTCATCCAAGAAGTAACCGGCCTTAAAGGTTTGAAATTCTTCTTCCAATTGTTCGGGATCGGGGGTGATCCCAGCTGCTTCCGCCGCCTGGTAGACTACCTTTTCCATGATCATTTGTTGGAGGATCTCCTGTCCTCCTTCTTGCTCGAGCCGTCCGTAAAATTCATCCTTGGTGATGGGCTCACCGTTGATAAACAGGACCACATCATCGGCGGCAGCCCGGGCTCGACCGGGGAGGTTATGGCCGGCCAGGAGGCCTAAGACCAATCCGGTCATTAAAAAGAGGACCAATCCTTTACGTTGGGACGTTAGATTGAGGACCATAGCGAAGATGGAATTCATAGATTAGGAATCTTCCTTTCTTTATAGGTTTTCCCAAACATCTTCTCGCCACAGGGTCGAACTCCTGGTCATATATTCCTTATGGGCAGAAAAAAGCCTTTGAAGGTTAGCTTCAATCGGATTAGGATCCAAAGTCCTCAGGGAGAGGATGCAGTAGATCCCAAGGGATGGAGAATTGGGGAATCCCTGTGACATAGGGGGCGATCTCATAGGGCTGATAGTAGATGACTAACCCTTCGGGGGTTAGATAAAAGGCATCTTCTTGGAAATCATCGACCTGGGGATCGAAATAGTCTTCCGGACGGGCCGCTATTTGCCTGTTGATTTCGGTGAGGATGATCTCTCGATGATCGGGCCTTAAGGCTAAATCCTGGGGAGAGGTCAATACCTGGCCGGCGACTAAATCCAAATTTGAGCTTGATAAGACCGGCAGGCCATGGGCACCGCCGGTAAATGCCCAACCCAATTGGGTCAAGGAAAAATAACGCCCATCGTTATATTTCACCTCATAATCGGCCTCCAGATGATAAGGAAACCAAGGTAATTCAGCGCCCATTTCTTCATAGGTCTCGTGGCCTAAGGCGGTGATTTCCTCTGCCCAGGCCAAAAAGGGATCCCGCAGAAGGTCGTTGACCCTTCGGGCCAGGTCTTCATCGGCGATACCCTCGATGACAGGCAGGTGGAGTTGGATTTGGGCTAGATCATCCCCGTGGGAGATCACTTCCGTCTTTACTTGGAGGGGCTGGGCCCAGCTGGTAGTGGTCAAAAGAATCACCAGGAATATGGCCAAAGGCAGCTTGGACACGGAAATCCTCCTTAATACAGGCCAACTCTAAGGTCGAACCCTGGCGGTGGCCGTCCTTGTTATGGCATAATAGGCTTAAAATATCTTTTGTACAGCATACCATAGGCACTGGTTTCCGTCGACAGCAAAGATTTGTTAGGAATGGATTGGATTTGAGGAGGTGAAGGTAACTGCCAGGCCTTGGGCCTGGCAGAAAGGAAGCCATGAAATTCCGTTTAGGCGATATCGTGGAGATGAAAAAGGAACATCCCTGTGGCAGTAAAGAATGGGAAGTCTTGCGGGTGGGCATGGATTTCCGGATCAAATGCCAAGGTTGCGGCCGGATTGTCATGCTGTCCCGGCCCAAGTTTGAAAAGGGCGTCCGGAAAATCCTTTCTACTTCAGGAGATTAGCCGGTCTTTTTTCGGAACACGTAGTAGGAATAGATGATGGTACCGATAGATGCTAGTCCGATACTGCCCATGAGCAGGATGAAATTAGCCGGCGGGGGCAGAAGGGCAGCGATTAGACCGATGAACCCTGCGATGACCCACAGCCGCCCGCCCACCCGGTGGGTGCGGCGCCATACTTCTTCGTCGGCCAAGGTCCATGGGGTGCGGATGCCGACGAAGTAATTAAACTTGAACCGTCCCATCATGTTACCGATGAAAATAAACAGCAGGGCTACGCTAATCTGAATGATGAGGCTTACATTCACATCGTAATCGAAGGCGGCTAAAAGGGTCACCCCGTACATGACCGAGAAGAAAAGGACCATTCCCCGGCGAAACAAGTTGTAGCTGGCGGCAAACCGACGGTAATTTTCCCGGCGGGGATCGATCTGGGGCAGCAGGGCCATACCTACATAACAAGCTAAGGTCAGCAAGGGCAGGCCAAAGGCGCCCCAGAAGGGACCCGAATAACCATCGACTTCCCCCTTGATATTCCAATGGGAGGGAACCTGTTCGGGCAAATGGGGGTAGAGAAGGGCCCCGAGAACCAGCATGGCCAGTATCCAGAGAAGAATGAGAACATCTCCTTTGCTTTTAAGCATCTCGATCCTCCTTTCGAACCTTCTTATCTAAAAAATCGTAGAACCAACCGATGACTTCGTGGAATACCGTTGTTTCCAAGCTGTAGTAGATATTTTGGCCCTGACGTTCGTCGCTGATTAATCCCGCTTGTTTTAAGATATTCAGATGGTGGGAAATACTTGGTTTGGAAATGGAAAATTGGGCTGCGATTTCACCAGCGGGTCGGTCCCCATCGGCTAACAGCCGGAGGATTTGCCGCCTGGTCGGATCAGCCAGGGCTTTAAATACCTGATTGCTTGGGGACAAAGGGACCACCTCCCCTTTCGTTAAATAGTTAGATAAACATCTAACTATCCTTAGGATAACTTCCTCCAACTACCCTTGTCAAGATGGGGGAAAAATTTCCTCTTCCCTCCTGGGGCCGTCCTTGGTCGGGAGGGCGTAAAGGAAAGCCAGGTTGCGAATGCTATGCACCGGTGGTATAATGTACGTGCAATCCCTGCTCCAGCCAGCGAGTTGGGGCCTTATGTCCATGGGGAGGAGGTGAGCTTACGGTGCAATCTTATGAAATGATGCTGGTTTTCAACCCGCAACTAGACGAGGATGAAGCCATGGAGGCTATCCTGCAGCGTCTCCAAGGGATCATCACCGATGATGGTGGTGAGATCACCAAGTTAGACAAGTGGGGTAAGCGCCGTTTGGCCTATGAAATCAGAGATTTCACCGAAGGCTTCTATGTGGTGATGCAGTTCCGAGTAGGGACTGCCGGTGTGGAAGAGCTACAGCGTATCGTGGGGATCACACCGGATATCATTCGCCATTTATTAGTGCGAATCGAAGAAAAATGAGCCAAAGGAGGCGGCTCTGTTGAATAGGATCGTCTTGATTGGCCGACTGGTGGCCGATCCGCAATTGCGTTATACTCAATCGGGGATTGCCGTGACCACCTTTCGGATCGCGGTGGATCGGCCTTATACGAATCAGCAGGGAGAACGGGAGACCGACTTCATCGATATCGTCACTTGGCGTAAACTAGCGGAAATTTGTGCCAATAATTTAGGCAAGGGCCGTTTGGTCGGTGTCGATGGACGTCTGCAGATTCGTAGCTACGAAGCCCAAGATGGCTCAAGAAGACAAGTCGCCGAAGTCGTTGCAGATTCCGTTCGTTTCCTTGATTGGCCTAGATCGGGCGAACAAGGGGATACGGGGGATCTGCCCCCGGGAATGGAAGATGATCTGCCTTTTTAAATGTGAGGAGGGAAGCAGGTGGCGACCCGAGAAAGACGTGGGAAAAGACGAGGTAGAAAACGCAAGGTTTGCGTGTTCTGCGTAGATAAAATCGACCAGGTCGATTATAAAGATACGGGAAGATTACGTCGGTTTATCACCGAACGGGGTAAAATCCTACCACGCCGCATTTCCGGTAACTGTGCCCGCCATCAGCGCCAGCTGACGACGGCCATTAAGCGGTCCCGGCAGGTAGCATTACTGCCCTTCACCGTCGAATAATTTTGGTTTCGAATAATTGGCTCCTTAGGAGGTAAACCATCATGGTTTACCTCTTCGCCATATTATTGACCTTTTTACCAGGGATTACAGTCTAGTCGGGAGCAGGAGATGGTTTTTCGAGCGTGGAACTAATTATGGTGCGCAAAGGCCAGGGAGGGATGATAGGTGGAACTCTCTAAACCCGATGTCGATATCGCTCGCAACCTACGAACCATCGAGTGGCTGAAAGTCGAACTTCTGGGCAGTCTAGCGGCCTTGTTCAAGGCTTTGCTCAGCGATAGCGAGGAACGGATCCTCGATGCTTTAGCTAACCTGATGGTGGGCAGTTACATCTTGGCCCGTCGACTGGGCATTTCCTTTTCCCGTTTAGGGACTAAGGTACAAAACAAGGTGAAGGCCAATATCGAGCAGGATCACGAAATCGAAAAATGGTACGGTGATTTTTCCGCTCTGTTGCATTATCTAGAAAATGATAAGAGGTGAAGTTTTTGGGTAGGCACGAAACCCGCTCCTTAACGGAAGGAGCAATGCTAGCGGCCATCACGGTCCTATTATCACTACTAGGGGCCTATGTTTTTCCTTACGTCTTCTTCATCGTTCCAGTCCCCCTAGCTATCCTTGTTTACCGTCATGGGTTGCGGCAGGGAATTTTAGTCGCCATCACCTCTTCCCTTTTGGCTGGTATCTTAATCCATATCTCGACCACAGTCATCCTTCTTTTAGTTTTCGGCTTAGTAGGGGTGGCCTTAGGGGCGGCTATGGGCGAGAATTTAAGTGCCCCACGGGTGCTGCTCATCGGCGTTGGCGCGTCCTTAATCGCCTATGTTCTATTGATCCTTGTTTCCCAAGCCTTCTTCGGCGTCAATGTGATGGAGATGTTGCTCGAATCCTTCGAGATTTCCGCGGATCAGATTAGCCGGGTTTACGAAGGCCTCGGTATGGAACCCGACCAAATCGCCGAAGCCCAGACAATGCTCCAGGAAATGATGGCCATGATGAAACGGGTCTTGCCGGCCACCTTCTTGTTGTCGGCCCTTTTGTTGGCCTTCCTCAATTTTTGGCTCACCCGATTGATCCTTGGGCGGTTAGGCCATGAAATAGGGTGGTTTCCGCCCTTTGCCCAGTGGAAGTTTCCCTGGTATACCGCCTGGGGTTACATCCTCGGTTTAGGCCTACCGTTGGTCGCCAAAGGTGATCTAGCCCAAACTATTGCCAGCAATCTGCAGATTCTGTTTACCTACTTTTTCTTGATCCAGGGTTTAGCTTTAGTGTGGTTCTTATTAGATAAATACAACATAGTAGGATTCATGCGGGGGTTCATCCTCTTTTTGATCCTGCTTCCAGGGACAGCCTTTTCCGTTTTCGTCATCTGGGCCGGTCTTTTCGATACCTGGTTCGATTTTCGGAAACTGGAAAGGGCCGAAAATTAGTCTACAAGGAGGGGGAAAGATGCGCGTCATACTGCTGGAAGACGTGAAAAAAATTGGGAAGAAGGGTGATGTTGTGGATGTTAACGATGGTTATGCCCGCAACTACCTGATTCCCCGCCAATTAGCCGTCGAAGCTACTGCAGGGCAGATGAAGCAGCTGCAAACCCAAAAGAAAGCTGCCGCCCGCCGGGCCGAGAAGGAGAAGGCTGAAGCAGAGGCCGTATTGGCAAAGCTCGACGGAGGTAAGGTTATCGTACACGCTAAATGTGGTGAAGGGGGCCGTCTGTTCGGCTCGGTCACCGGCCAAGATGTGGCCGATGCGATAAAGGGACAGTTCGGCATCGACATAGATCGGCGGAAAGTGGAGTTGGCCGAAAACATCAAAGCCCTGGGCACATACCAGGTCGGTGTGCGCCTCTATCCGCAAATGGTAGCAAACATCACAGTCGAAGTCACGGAAGCTAAATGAAAGGCTTAAGGAGGAGCGGGTAGGGAAGGGGATGCTTCATGAAAGGTTTATCGGCCCAGGAGCCGACAGAGAAAATCGGCCTGCTACAGCATGTTAATGCCTTGATGGGCCTGTTGACTAAAGCATATGGCCCTGAAGAATTGCAAGCCAAGGCAGGCCGCATCGGGGCCTTGCATTTAATGCGTTCATCCCAACCTGAAGACCGCTTGGCCGCGTTAGAAAAGGTAATCGGTTTTGATTCCCCATCCCAAGGGGAGCTCCAAGCGCGCCTTGATCAACTGGAAGAGAAAATCACCGAAATTCTGGTGCGCAGGAAGCTGGAAGAGCGCTTAGAAGCCAAGATCACCCGGCGGATGCAGGAACGTCAGGCCGATTATGTCAAGGAATTGACTCTAGAAATCCTGCGGGAGGGCAACCCCGATAACGCCCATACACTAAAGAAGTATGCCTACTTGCAAAAACTGGAGGCCCGGGGCTTGTCCCGTTCCGCATTGGAATTGATGCGGCCGGCTTCCCTAGGGGAAGTAGTCGGCCAGGGGCAAGGCATCCGATCCATCTTGTCCAAGCTGGCTTCTCCCTACCCCCAACATATCCTCATCTATGGACCGCCTGGGGTGGGCAAAACGACGGTGGCTCGCCTGGCTTTAGAACATGCCCGCCAGTTAGCCCATACGCCCTTCGGTCCCGAAGCGCCCTTCGTCGAGGTCGATGGAACCACCATCCGTTGGGATCCCCGGGAGGCCACCAATCCCCTCCTGGGTTCAGTCCATGATCCGATTTACCAAGGGGCCAAAAGGGAAATGGCCGACGGCGCCATACCGGAACCAAAATTAGGTTTGGTCACCGAAGCCCACGGCGGTGTGCTATTTATTGATGAGATCGGTGAATTGGAACCTATTCTGCAGAATAAGCTGCTGAAAGTGCTGGAGGATAAACGGGTTACCTTTGAATCGCCTTATTATGATCCCGAGGATCCTAATATACCGAAATATATTAGGCATTTGTTTGAAAAGGGAGCTCCGGCCGACTTCGTCCTCATCGGGGCCACCACCCGGCAGCC